>CAZMTC010000228.1:4776-5185 GCA_964569105.1 uncultured Alphaproteobacteria bacterium
AGTGAGGCGGGGCATGTTCGACAAGATCCTGATCGCCAACCGGGGCGAGATCGCCTGCCGCGTGGCGCGCACGGCGCGGCGCATGGGCGTGGCGACGGTGGCGGTCTATTCCGATGCCGACGCCGAGGCGCAGCACGTCGCGGCGTGCGACGAGGCGGTGCTGATCGGGCCGGCGCCGGCGCGCGACAGCTACCTCAAGGGCGAGGCGATCGTCGAGGCGGCGAAGCGCACGGGGGCCGAGGCGATCCATCCGGGCTACGGCTTCCTGTCGGAGAACGCGGAGTTCGCCGAGGAGTGCGACAAGGCGGGTCTGGTGTTCATCGGGCCGCCGGCCAAGGCGATCAAGGCCATGGGGTCGAAGAGCGCCGCCAAGGAGATCATGGAGAAGGCGGGCGTGCCGCTGGTGCCC
>CAZMTC010000229.1:0-5137 GCA_964569105.1 uncultured Alphaproteobacteria bacterium
CCCCCACCCGGCCGCCCAACGACAGTATGCTGGTATTGGGCGGCCGGGTGGGGGAGCGGGCCGGTGCAGCTCTATAATGGATAAACTCCCTCACCCCCGGCAGGCGGGACACAGGCCGGTGACCTCGACCGTGCGGTCCTCGACGGCGAAGCCGGCGCGGGCGGCACCTGCGTCGATGGCGGCGCGCACCGAAGGGTCGGCGAGCTCGGCGGCTGCGCCGCACAAGCGGCAGATCAGGAACTGACCGGCATGCGGGCGATCGGGCGCCGGGCAGCCGACGAAGGCGTTGAGCGATTCGATCCGGTGAACCAGCCCGTGCGCGCCCAGGAAGTCGAGCGCGCGATAGACCGTGGGCGGCGCGGCGCGGCGGCCGCGTGCCTGCAGCGTGCGCAGGATATCGTAGGCGCCGATCGGCTCGTGGCTTTCCCACACCACCTCGAGCACCGCGCGACGCAGCGGGGTCAGCCGTGCGCCACGCGCATGGCACACCGACTCGGCCGCGGCCAGCGCGTCGGCAACGCAGCGGTCGTGGTCATGTCCCTCGGCGGCGAACCCGCCCAGTTCCGCGTTTGCTTTCGTCATCCTTGGCGCTCCGCCGTCCCCGGACGTTGTCCGATTGCAACAGTATAACGCAGTGTGACGGCGCGCACAGCGGTGGCGGCGCAATGGCGTGACGATGGCATGGACATGAAGGCGATCTTGAACCACGCTCCGCGCCGTTCACGGTATGTGGGGGATGCAATGCCGAGGGACAGGGTGAGCCCGCCGGCCGCTCTAGTGGCGTTGGCAATCACGGTTCTATGGTCGGGCGGCGGCGCCGCGGATACGGAGCTGCGCCGGATCTTCGAGCAGCTGATCGAGAACCCGACCGACACCGAGCTCAATATGCGCTATGCCCGCGAGGCGGAGGCCCGGGGCGAGCTGCGCAAGGCGCTGGGCGCGTACGAGCGGGTGCTGATCAACGACCCCGACAACGCCGAGGCCAAGGCCGAGGTCGCGCGCATCAAGCGCGCCCTGGCCCCCGAGTTCACCGACGTCACCGTGGTGTTGGGAGCCGACTACGAAAGCAACGCGCGCCAACGGCGCGAGGGCGACGACCTGGACGACTTCGTGTTCGGCGCGCGCGTGGCGCTGCGCGACGAGCGCAAGGTCGACGGACTGCGCTGGCGCACCAACGGCCAGGCGTTCGCCAACGTCCACGCGGAGTTCGGCCAGCTCGACTACGGCGTGGTGGCCGCGGACACCGGGCCGATCCTGCCGCTCGCCGCCGGCTGGACCGTGCGGCCCGGTGTGGGCGCGCGGTATGCCTGGCTCGACGGCGAGACGCTGCTCTATGGCGGCTCGGTCCATCTGAACTTCGAGAACGCGCCCACCGAGACGCTTCAGCGGATCGACGTCAGCGCCGGCTACGACGAGATCGGCGGCGCGTTCTCGAACCGCGACGCCTTCTACGTCGATATCTCGCCGCGCTTGGTCTGGCGCGAGGCGGCGGTCGATGGCGATTTCGTAGCGGTGCGGCCGCGCTACCGCTTCGACGGCGGCGCCGGGGACGAGCCCGACGACCGCTTTATCCGCCGCGACATTTTCCCCGAGCGCTACCATCATGTCGGCGTGCGGATGGACTATTTCACGCCGCTGGCGCCCTGGGCCTTCGGCGGCGTCAACTTCGAGGCGAGCTGGCGTGCCTTCAACGGACAGGTTCCGGGCGGGGATGACGGCCGCCGCGACACGACCATCGCACCGGGAACGATGGTCGTGTTCCCCGACGCCTTCCTGCGCGAGCACGACGTGATGCTGACCTACACCTACGAGCAGAACGTCTCGAACGACGGCGTGGAGAATTACCAGAACCATGTCGTGGGCGTGCGCTCGATCTGGAGGTTCTGATGCGCAAGACGCTTCTCTTCGGCGCCGCGTTCCCCATCGGCGTGCTGATGGCCGCCTCGGCCGCGGCGCAGCAGGACATCGGGGTCGCGGCGGCGGTGACCAAGGACGTCTCGGGCACGCTCAGCGGCAATATCCGCAAACTGGGCCGGGGCGACGACGTGTTCCGCGAGGAGCGCATCGACACGGAGATCGAGAGCACGGCGCAACTTCTGTTCCTCGACGAGACCACGCTGACCATCGGGCCGAGCTCTTCGGTGGTGCTCAACAGCTTCGTCTACGATCCCGAAACCAACACCGGCGAGTTCGTGCTCGACGCGACCAAGGGCGCGTTCCGCTTCATCTCTGGCTCGGCACCGTCGGAAAGCTACGAGATCCGCACGCCCGCCGCGACGCTGGGCGTGCGCGGCACGATCTTCGAGGTCTATATCGACCAGTTCGGCAACGTGCTGCTGATGCTGATCGAGGGCGCGCTCGAGGTCGGCGGCGAGCCGCCCTTCCTGTTCGACCAGCCGGGCTACTACCTGACCATCGGTCCCGACGGCGCCATCGAGGGTCCCTTCAAATGGGACGAGACGCTGCGCCAGCGGGTCGAGTCGGTGACCTTCCCGCTGATCGTGCGCGGCGACGATCCCGACGACTGGATCGCCTTCGACACCATCGACGACATCCTCGACTTCTTCGACCTCAACGACGCCATCGACGGCAACGAAATCGTGGTGCCGCCCGAGCCCGATCAGGGCGGCGGTTACTGACCGGCGAGCGCCGCGGCCATGGCGCGTTCGACCTCGCCGAGCGCGGCTTCGGCGTCGAACGGGCCGGCCTCGCGCGCGGCCTGGGCCGCGCGGGCGTCGAGTTCCGGGTCGGACAGCGCGCGCTCCAGCGCCCGGCGGATCGCCGGGCCGCCGCCCGCGGCCTCGGGCAGGACGAAGGCCGCCCGTTGGGCAAGCCGACGCGCCACGATGGTGGCGTTGAGATGGATCGGAATCGCAACCACGGGCCGCCCCGCCGCCACCGCGGCCAGGCACAGGTTGGTGGTGCCATTCGAGAGCAGCGCGCGCGTGCCGGACACCGTCTCGCCGAGCGGCGGCGGCCGGTCGTAGAGCGCAACGCCACGGTCGCACAGGCGACGCCGCATGACCGCGTCGGCGCCGCGCACATATGCCTCCTTCCGGGCATTCATGGCGGCGAAGGCGGCGGTCGCCTGGCGGAAGCGCGGCATCGAGGCGTTGATATAGGCGTAAAGACTGCGCTCCTCCGGTCGCGGCGACGGCTCGGGCATGGGTTCGAGCGGCCCCAGATAGGCGTCGCGCCGGATGTCCGCATAGGGATCGATCCAGGCGATGGAGCGCAACAGGCGCGCCCGTGCCGAGACGATCGCGGGCAGCCGGCCGAGCCGCGGCCGGCCCTTCGCGTGCAGCACCGCATCGATGCGCTCGAGCAGCCGGCCCTGCGGCACCGCCGGTTCGGCCTCCGGGTCGAGCATCGGGAATACATCCGTATGGTCGGGCGGCAGCACGAATCCGCCGCCGATCAGCACCGTCGGCACGCGACCGCGCGCGGCCAGCGCCGCGCCGGGCGCGTGGTCGGCGACCAGGAGGTCGGCGCCGTGCTCCGCCAACAGGTCCTGCCAGGCGTCGATCACCGGGCCGAGCCGATCCGGATCGTCGAAGCCGTAGAGCGCCAGGCTGTCCGCGTAACCCGAGGCGCGTCGTCCCCGCCGGGAGGGCACCGTTTCGGGCGCGGGCGCCTGGACCACCGAAAAGCCGTCGCCGGGCGCGACCAGGCGCGCGGCATCGGGCTCGCGAAACGCAAGCACGACGCGCGCCCCGGCCGCCGCCGCCCGGCGCGCTGCCGCGGCGAGCGGTGCCGCGTGGCCGAGGCCGGCGCCGAGCTCCCAGGCGAACAGAATGGTGTTGCCGTGCATGCCGCCCAGAGTGCGCGCGCCGCGCGATCCGGGCAACGCCGCCGTTTCGCGCCCCGCCATGCTCGCGTACGATCCGCGCCATGATGCGGAGACTGGTCGTCGCGATCCCGGTCGCGCTTCTCGCCCTGGTGCTGGCGGTACACTGGCTCGACCCGCAGCCGGCGCAGCAGATCCGCGCCTTCGTGTTCGACAGCTACCAACGCATCGCGCCCCGTGCGCACGACCCGGCGGCGTCGCCGGTGGTCATCGTGGACATCGACGACGCCTCGCTCGCACGGCTGGGCCAGTGGCCGTGGCCGCGCACGTTGGTCGCCGACCTTGTCGACCGGCTCAACCGGGCCGGCGCGGCGGCGATCGCGCTCGACATCATCTTCGCCGAGCCCGACCGCACCTCGCCGGAAAACGTGGTCGAGCACTGGCCCGACAGTCCCGAGGTGCGCGCGATCCGCGACCTCGACCTGCCCTCGAACGATGCGGTGCTCGCCGAAGCGCTGGGCCGAGCACCGACGATCACGGCTTTCGCGCCGGTGCATGTCGGCGGCGGCGAGCCGCCCGCGGAAGAGGCACCCTACGTGTTCGTCGGCGACGACCCACGCGACATTTTGCTTAACTACACCGGCGCGGTGAGCACTCTGTCGATACTCGACGAGGCCGCGACCGGCCGCGGCGCGATCAATCTCGACCTCGCATCGGATTTCGACGCGGTGGTGCGGCGGGTGCCGCTGCTGGTCCAGGTCGACGGCCGGCTCTACCACTCGCTGGTGGTCGAGGCGCTGCGGGTGGCGTTCGGCCAGCCCAGCGTACCATTCAAGTCGACCGGCGCGCAGGGCGAAACCGCGTTCGGCGGCTCCAAGGCCATCGTCGCCGCGAGGCTGGGCGACATCACGATCCCTACGGACGCACGCGGGCGCATGGTCGTCTATTACGCCGGACATGACCCGAACCGCTTCGTGCCGGCGTGGAAGGTGCTGTCCGACGAGGTCGACCCCGCCCGGTTCGCCGGACGGATCGTGTTGGTGGGCACCAGTGCGCAGGGCCTGTTCGACCTGCGGTCGACGCCGCTGAACTCGTCGGTGTCAGGGGTCGAGGTCCATGCCGAGGCGATCGAGCAGATCGTACGCCAGGCGTGGCTGGAGCGGCCCGACTGGGCGACCGGCGCGGGTGGTCTCTCCATCGGCAGGCTGGACCCGGTCGAGCTGGGCGGGGTCGAGAACCCCTTCGCCGGCGCGGCCTCGGCTGTCGGCGATGCCGCGGGCGACGCTTTCCGCGCCGCCATGGGGCGCGCTCACGTCGAGGCGCCGGATCTGTTCGGCGGAATGGCCGCGG
>CAZMTC010000230.1:0-5119 GCA_964569105.1 uncultured Alphaproteobacteria bacterium
CTTGCCCAGCCCCGGCGGGCCGAACAGCAGCACGTGGTCGAGCGCCTCGCCCCGCGTGCGCGCCGCCTGCACAAAGACGCGCAAATTGTCGCGCACCGGGTTCTGGCCGATGAAGTCGTCGAGCGTCTGCGGGCGCAGCGCTGTCTCGGCCGCGTCCTCGGCGGCGAAGTCGGGGGCCACGACGCGGCTGTCGGCGGGTCCGCTCATCCGGCAAGCTCCTTGAGCCCCGCCTTGATCAGCGCGTCGAGTGCCGCCGTCTCGCCCAGCTCGCGCGCGGCATGGCTCACCGCGCCGAACGCCTCGGACCGGCCGTAGCCGAGATTGACCAGTGCCGACACCGCGTCGGCGGCCGTACCGCCCTCGTCGGGCAACGCCGCCGGGGCACCGGGGCGGGGCGGCGCCGCCGGGCCGAGGCCAAGCGCGGCCTCGCCGGCCTTGTCCTTGAGTTCGGCGGCGATGCGCGCGGCCAGCTTGGGACCGACGCCGTCGGCCCGGCTCAACGCCGCCTTGTCCTGCGCGGCGATGGCCTGGCCGAGCGCGCGCGGCTCGAGCACCGACAGGATCGCCAGCGCCATGCGGGCGCCCACCCCCTGCACGGTCTGCAGGTGGCGGAACCAGCTCCGCTCGGCGGGGTCGAGGAAGCCGTAGAGGTGGATATGATCCTCGCGCACATGGGTCTCGACCTGGACGGTGACCGGCCCATCGGTGCGCTCGAGCGTCGCCAGCGTGCGCGCCGGCGCGAACACCAGATAGCCGACCCCGCCGACGTCGATTACCGCCGAGGTCTCGTCGGTCGAGGCCACCGTGCCGGTGAGCAGCGCGATCATGCCGTGGCACCGCTGAGCCGAGGGGCCGCGCGGTAGTGCGCATGGCAGATCGCCACCGCCAGCGCGTCGGCCGCGTCGGGCCCGGCGGGCTCGCAGCCGGGCAGCAGGCGGGCGACCATCATGGCGACCTGGCGCTTGTCGGCGTGGCCCACCCCGGTGACGGTCTTCTTGACCCGGTTGGCGGCGTACTCGGCCACCGGCAACCCGGCGTGCGAAGGCGCCAGCATGACCACGCCGCGCGCCTGGCCCAGGCGCAGGGTCGAGTCCGGATTGCGGTTGACGAAGGTCTCCTCGACCGCCGCCTCGTCGGGCGCGTGTGCGGCGATGACGTCGAGCACGGCGGCGAACAGCGTGGCCAGCCGCTCGGCCAGCGCACCGCCGGGCGGCACCTCGATGACGCCGTTGGCCAGGTGGCGAAGGCGGTTGTCCCGCGCCTCGATGACCCCCCAGCCGGTGTGCCTCAGCCCCGGATCCAGCCCCAGAAGACGCATGTCGATCCCGTCAAGCACGAATGGCGGCGCCCGATCCCGCGCCTCGGGCCCGCCTACACGCTGCCATATACCATATCTAGTAGCGGCGTACACCGGAAAGCATAGATCGGGAACATTGCGCCGAGGACGCCACAGCACTGTGGCGAATTGGTGGCGTGGGTGTCGCTTCGGTTGCCGGACCCCGCGCTCGGGTGTCGGCGACGAACCACGCCTGCCGTCGGGAATGATGGTGGAGAGGGTACTAGGCGCTCAGCGCGGCCATCGCCTGCTCGTCGGCCTCGAAGTTGGATGAGACCGACTGCACGTCGTCGCTGTCTTCCAGCGCTTCGAGCAGCTTGAACAGCGTCTCGGCGGTGTCGGCGTCGACCGGCGTGTTGTTCTGCGGGCGCCAGGCCAGTTCGGCGCGCTCGGGCGCGCCGAAGCGTTCGGCCATCGTCTCGCGCACGGCGTGGAAGTCGTCGGGCTCGCAAACCACCTCATGGCCGTCCTCGCCCGACTCGACGTCGGTCGCGCCGGCCTCGAGCGCGGCCTCGAACATCTCCTCGGCGGTCGCCGTTTGGGCCGGATAGACGATGGTGCCCACCCGGTCGAACATGAAGCTCACCGAGCCGGTTTCGCCCAAATTGCCGCCGTGCTTGGAGAAGGCGGACCGGATTTCGGACGCGGTGCGGTTGCGGTTGTCGGTCAGCGCCTCGACGATCACCGCGACGCCGCCGGGCCCGTAGCCCTCGTAGCGCACCTCGGCATAGTCGGCGCCGTCGTCGCCGCCGGTCGCCTTCTTGATCGCGCGCTCGACATTGTCCTTGGGCATGTTGGCGTCGCGCGCGGCGGCGATGGCGCTGCGCAGGCGCGGGTTGGCGTCGCGGTCCGGGTTCTCCCGCGCCGCCACCATGATCTCGCGCGCCAGGCGCGCGAACAGCCGGGCGCGCTTTTTGTCCTGCGCGCCCTTGCGATACATGATGTTCTTGAATTGCGAATGGCCGGCCATGGCGGGTGCGAGATAGTCAAATCCCTCGAACTTGTCCAGGGAGGTCCCTGGCCTCAACGCTTTGTTAACGCCGCTCGCGCTACTTGAGGGAACTCCGACGACACCGACTTCCGAGAGACCCGGCCATGAGCGATACCGCAGACGACCTCGCCCCCCGCCGCCAGGACGCCGCGGCGCCCGATCCCAACACGGTCGGGTTGATCGAGCGCATCGCCGAGCGCTCGGGGGTGCTCACCCTCGACGCCGCGCTCGAGGCCGCTCGCTCGATCGAGCACGGCGCCAGCCCGGCGCGCGAGGCCGCCCAGCTCAGGGAGGTCGCGGCGCGCTCGCTCGAGGCCTTCGAGGACATCCTCGCCTACACGCCGCGCTAGTCGCCTCCCGCTCCCCTGCATTCTCCGGGAGGGGCGGGGCCACGACGGCGCCGGCTCCATTCACATCTCCGGCACGGTTTCGGACAGCCGTCCGCCCACGCGCACGGGCTCGACCCGCACGGCGCGGCCCGTCTTGTCGTCGGTTTCCACGAACACCGCGCACAGCGTCGCCTCGCCTTCGGCCGGGCCGAGCCGCTCGGTCGGCATCTTGCGGGTGAAGCGGTCGATCGGCGGCTGCTTCTTCATGCCGATCACCGAATCGTAGTCGCCGCACATTCCGATGTCCGAGATATAGGCGCTGCCGCCGCCGAGGATCTGGGCGTCGGCGGTCGGGACGTGGGTATGGGTCCCGGCCGTCAGCGTCACGCGGCCGTCGGCGAAGTGACCCATTGCCATCTTCTCGCTCGTCGCCTCGGCGTGGACGTCGAGCACGATGGCCTCGACCGTCTTGCCCAGCCGGTGCTTCGCCAGCGCCGCGTCGACCGCGGCGAACGGGTCGTCGAGCGGGTCCATGAACAGCCGGCCCATGACCTGGATCGCCAGCACGCGCGCGCCGCTCCGGGTCTTGAACATGGCCATGCCGCGCCCGGGCGTACCCTCGGGGTAGTTGGCCGGTCTGATCAACCGCGGGTCGCCGTCGATGTGCGGAATGATGTCGCGCTGGTCCCATGCGTGGTTGCCCAGCGTGATGCAGTCGGCTCCGGCAGCGTAGAAGTCGTCGCAGATCTTGGGGGTGATGCCGAAGCCGGCCGCCGCGTTCTCGCCGCACACCAGGACGAAGTCCAGCCCGAGACGTTCGCGCAGCTCCGGCAGCCGTGCCGCAACCACGTCCCGACCGCTGCGGCCGACCACGTCGCCGCAATACAAGATCCGCATGATCGCTCCCTGTCTGCACCCGGAGCCGCGGCTGCCCGGGCGTCCGAGATCCACTAACGGATTCGGATGGCTTCCTTCTCGGTCACCACCCAGTCGAGGCGCTGGTCGTGGGGCTCGTGCGGCACCGCCGGCATCTCCTGCGCCGCGAAAGCCAGTCCCACGGCGATGATCTGACGCCGCGCCCGCAGCCTGGCAAGCGTGCGGTCGTAGTAGCCGCCGCCGTAGCCCAACCGGTGCCCCTCGCGGTCGAAGGCCAGCAGCGGCACCAGCAGGACGTCGGGCTCGACCAGCGGCAGTTCGGGCGACGGCGTGGGCTCCCCCAGGCTGCCGTGGCCGAGCGCGTCCTCCGGACGCCAGCGGCGGAAGCGCAGCGGCGCGTCGGTTCGCTCCACCGCAGGCAGCGCGCAGACATGGCCCCGCGCGCAAAAGTGGCGCAGGAGCGGCCCGGGGTCGACCTCGTCCTTGAAGGCGCCGTAGCCGGCGATCACCGCGCGTGGGGGCACATCGACAAATTCGAGGAATCGGTCGCGCAGTGCCTCGGCCGCGTCGGTGGCGTTGTCGGCGTGGGCCGCCTTGCGGCGCGTCCGCGCCTCGGCTCGTGCCGCCGCCTTGCTCTCGGTCAGCGTCATCGTTCAAGAAGCGCCTCGAGGCGCGCCGGACGGAAGGAGGGTTCGGACGGCACCACGACGGCCGTTGGCGTCCGCATATCCACTGTGGCCTGCGACAAGCAGGTGGGCGCCGTTTGCCGGGACCACGGCCCCGACAGGGACAGCTCCCTAGTGGAGTTCATTGGCCCCAGGGATTCATGCTGCCTGACGGACCGCGCAGAAACCGTCCGAACCTTAAACCTAGTCTTGCTCGAGGCGTGCGACAACCTGCTCGATCCGATCGGCGAAATCTTCCAGCTTGCCCGCCGTCAACGCTTCCATCAGCTCGGCCTGGCTCTGATCCCGGGGCCGATCATGCCGGATTCGCTCGGCGCCTGTCTGCGCCCGTTGCAGTTCGTCGGCGAGCGACAGCAGAGCGAGCACCAGAATCGTGGTCTCGCCGTTCGCACTCTTGGCCGCCCCCCGATCCGGGACCCGCGTATTGACGAACTCGGCCAGCTCGCGCAGATGCGCCTCCTGACCCTGGTCGCACAGGATCCGGTACGTCCTGCCACCTATATTGAGCTCGACCTTGGCCATGGCCGGTCAGTCGTCGAGCATCGAGCGCAGACGGTCGATGATCCGGTCGAGCTGCGAACCGACAGCCTCGTTGGTCGCCTGCAGTGCCGTGTTCTCCTGCCGGGCGGCGTCCAGCGCCGCAGCCAGCCCGGCGTGACCCGCCGTGTCGGCGCGGCCGCTTTCGGCCGCTGCCTCGAGCCTGGTCACGGCTTCCTCGAGCCGGTCACGTGCGGATTGCAGTCGCGACATGGCCGCTTTAGCGCCTCTCTCCTTGCCCCCGAAAATCAGGATAGGTGGCGCCCGCGCGACGCGTCAACCGCGACGCCGCGGCTGGCTGCCACCCCGGCTGTCGATAGCAAATGGAATTGACCGGTTTTGGTAGCACATTGATTGACCGCTT
>CAZMTC010000231.1:0-4892 GCA_964569105.1 uncultured Alphaproteobacteria bacterium
TGGCGTTATCGCTCGCGCCTTTCGCGCTTCATGCGTTTTTGCACCCAGCAGGGCATTGCACCGGGAGACGTGTGCGACGGCGTCTTCGACGCGTTCCTCGACGCGCTCGTCAACGACAGCTTTCTCAGAAATCCCGCCTTCGCACACCGCAAAGCCTGCCTTTGCTGGAACGAGGTGGTCGAGACGGTAGCCGGCTGGCCGCAGGTCAGGGTCACGGTACCGAACAACCGGCGACATGGGCTGCCTTGGGATACCTTTCCCGAGTCGTTCAGAGCTGACGTGACCGCGTGGCTCAACTCCCTGGGGAGCGGCACGGATACGCCATTCACCGAAGAGGGCCCTGACCAGCCGCTCAGCCCTGTCACGGTCAAACGGCACAAGTCCGGCCTCCGCACCGTCGCCACTGCGTTGGTGCGCTCGGGGCGAGACCCGGAGACGATCACGAGCCTGCGCGCGCTGGTCGAGCCCGATGCCGCCCGAGCCGCTCTTCAGGTGCTTTGGGAGCGCCAGGACCGAAAGAAGTCCCAGGCACTCTACCAAAAGGCCACGTTGCTCTTGAATATCGCGCGGCACTGGGTCCGGCTCGAGCAGTCCGACCTCGATGAACTCGCGTCTATGCGCAAGAAGCTGGCGGACAAGACCTGGACGCCGCGCCTGTCCGACAAGAACCTGAGACGATTGCGCCCCTTGATGCACCCGGCCAATGCGCGCCGCCTCGTCCGTTGGCCAGAGGACCGCGCCCGCGACATCGAACGCAACGACACCGGTACGCGGCAGGAGGCGATCGACTATGCGATCACGCTGGCGGTCCAAATCCTGCTCTATGCACCGATCCGCCTGCAGAACCTCCACAGCATCGACGTGGAACACAACCTCGTCTATTCGGGCCAAAAGCGCAACAAGATCGTCCATCTCGTGTTTCCGCGAGAGCAAGTCAAAAACAATGAGGACCTGGAATTCGAGTTGACGGCCGAGACCGTTCGGATGCTTGAGCGCTATCGCAAGACTTTCCGGCCACGACTGGCTGACGGACCAAGTCCGTGGCTGTTCCCTGGCCAGAACGGCCGCCCCAAGTCCCCCCATACGCTGTCGCTCCAGATCGAGAAGGCCATCCTCGAGGGTACTGGGTTCAAAATGACCTGCCATCTCTTCAGGCATTTCGGCGCCATTCAGTACCTGAAGCAGAATCCCGGCGATTACGAGACCGTGCGAAGAGTATTGGGGCATCGGAGTCTTGTAGCCATTCGCTACTACAGCGGCTTGGAAACGGCCGAGGCCGTCAAACACTATGACGGAACCATCCTCGAGCTGCGTCAACAGAGCTGCAAAACGAACAAGGGGTAACGACAATGCGTAGCTGTCGACGTCACTCACTCGGGTTCCCCTTCGAACGCTGGCCCACGCGAGACCGCGTAGCGTGGTCGGCCGCGATCCGGGACGGGGATCTGTTCGAAGAAAGCGGGCAGGCCGCCCAATGGCGGCCTGCCACCAAGGCTTGTGTTCAGCGGCACTATGGATATTGGCTGCGCTTCCTGGTCGACAGTGGGCTTCTTGATGAGGCGGTCGCTCCCGCCGACCGCGTCGATCGAGAGCGCGTCGTCCGCTATGTGGAGAGCCATCGCGCGTTCTGCACCGACACGACGGTTGCCGGCTACCTGAACGGCCTGCGGTTGGCCTTGTGCGCCATCGCACCCGAGAGGGACTGGTCGTGGGTCGCTCGCGCGGTGCGACGTTTGCGCCGACGGCGTTCGAACCCGGCCAAGAAGCGCGCCCGGATGCGGCCCGTACGCGAGATCTGGGACCTGGGCGTGGCCTTGATGACCAAGGCCGAGACCGAGGTGGCGGAGGGCCCAGAGGTCCGGGCGATCCTCTACCGCGACGGCCTCTTAATCGCGTTGCTCGCCGCGCGCCCGAAGCTTCGGATGAAGAATTTGTGTGAAATCGAGATCGGACAGCATCTGGTCCATTCGGGCGAGGTGTATTGGTTGGTCTTTGGCCCCGACGAAACCAAGACGCGCGCGCCGATCGAAGAACCCGTGCCTACCGAATTGGTTTCATGGCTGGACACCTACTTGGAGAAGCACCGCCTCGCCCTCCTCCAAGGAGGGACGACTAATCGACTGTGGGTGTCGCGCCTCGGCACACCGTTGCGGCCTTTTTCGATCTACGACCGGATCGTCAAGCGCACGAACAGGGCCTTTGGCGCCCCGATCAACCCGCACCTCGTGCGGGACTGTGCGGTGACCAGCACGGTGATCAAGGATCCCAAACACGCGCGGATCGCCTCGGCCATCGTGGGCCATGCGGATCCGAGGACTACCGAGAAGTATTATAATCAAGCTCAGATGATAGAGGCGTCGCGTGCCCACGCCGCCACGATGCGCGCCCTGCGCCGCTGAGGCCCGAAGTCGATGTCGAAGGCGAGGTCCGACATGAAGGCAGCAATCTACGCCCGCTATAGCTCGGATCAGCAGGTCGAACGCGAGATCGACAACCTCGTGGCCTTCATCAAGGCGGGCACCGTCACGCCGACCCTGTCCGATGAACTGCGCAAGACCGAGGTCGAGAAGCAACGGCTGGTCGATGAGTTGGACACCGAGGTTCCGGCGATCGAGAACATAGACGCGCTGTTCGAGGATGCGGTCAACCGCTTTGCGAGCATGGCTCACAACTTCGAGGACTTCGCTGCCCGCGACATCACGATGGCCCGCGAGATGATCTGAGCGCTGGTCGGTGGCAGCATCATCCTCCGCCCGACCGAGGACGGCGGGCTGGTGGCCGAGCTACAAGGCCACTACTCCGGCTTGGTTGAGCTCATACGAAAAGGCCCCAGCGGTGGTGCTGGGCCTACAAGTCAAGAATGGTTGCGGGGGCCCGCTTCCACCTTTGTCGAACAAGCCTTATACCGTTGTTTCCGGTTGGATCAACATCTTGTAGGTGACGGGTCTGGTTTCGAGGCCGAGTCCGAGGAGGGTTCGGAAGGCGGCGTGGCGGGAGCGGCGGCGGTTGAAGCGGAAGACGAATTCGTCGAGATAGGCCTGAAGATGCTTTCTGCGCAGCCCGTGATAGACGCCGAGCGCCCAGGTCTTGAGGTTGGAGAAGGCGCGGTGGATCCAGGGCAGGACGACATGGGCGGCCATGGTGCCGACGACGTGCGGCTCGTGGGTGAGGCCGGGGGCGCCGGGATAGGCGGCCCAGCCGTCGGTCTTGGCCGTGGTGCCGACGGCGACGCCGGTTCCAAGAAAGGCGTGCAGGCTGGTGGCGGAGAAGTCGGCGATGGCGGCAAGCCGCAGGCGGCCGGGCTTGCCGTCCTGGACCTCGACGGCGCCGGCGACGAGCAGCTTGCCCTCGTGGCTGCGGCCGCCACCGCCGGCTGGCGGATCGTCCTTGGTGCGGTAGGGGATTTCGGTCTCGTCGACCTCGACGAGCCCGGCGAGCGGGCGACGTTCGGGGTCGACCATGGCGCGGCGCAGCTTGTGGGCCAGGAGCCAGGCGGACTTGTAGGAGCCGAGCCCGAGCTGACGCATGAGCTGCAGCGCCGAAATGCCGTTCGAATGCGTCGCCATCAGATAGGCGGCCCAGAACCAGACGGTGAGCGGCAGCTTGCTCTTGTGCATCACCGTCCCCGCGGTGACCGAGGTCTGGCGGTGGCAGGCGGCGCACTCGAAGGTCCAGGGCTTGGTCTCGAGCTTCCAGCCCTTGCCATGGCCGCAGGCCGGGCAGGAAAAGCCCTCCGGCCAGCGCGCCTCGGCGAGGTAGGCGGCGCAGGCGTCCTCGTCGGGAAAGCGGCGCTGGAACTCCAGCAGCGAGCGCGGAAAGTCGGTCATGGCAGCCTCCGGGCGGATCGATGTTCTTATTATGTTCTGCACCATCCGCAATCCGCTGTCACCCCATATCTCGTGGCCCCGGAGACAGAGGGATAAAACTTTGTCGAACAACGCTTCGATGGTCGTGAGGGCAGGATTTGGACGGAACTTGCGATATCAATTTGGCGACCTGCCCATCCATAAACAGGAATGTATGGAATTACTCAGCGACAAAAATGACACTCTTGTGAGGATCAATAAAATTCTTGTCTTAGCTGTGTGGTGGATCGATCAGCGGCGGTGCCACCCCTCTGCATTGGCCAGATAGCACGAAAGGATTTGGAAGGCTGCCCGCAGCGAAATGAACCTCACGCACGGGTGGAGACTACCTCCGCAGCGAGATGTTGCAAAACGTCGGAAAATATTTATATATACCGACGTTTCGAACCTTCAGTCTCAGGCCATGGCAACCAAGAAGGACACCGCTGTCGCGCTCGCCCGGAAAGCCCGGATCGTCCGGGCCCGGGACTTCGATCGCGTCGGCATTCCGAGAAGCTATCTCGGGCGCCTGCGCGACGAGGGCGTCCTGCTCCAGCTTGGGCGCGGGCTCTACCAATACGCCGACGCCGATCTCTCGGCCAACCAGAGTCTCGCCGAGGTCAGCAAGCGGGTACCGCACGGCGTGATCTGTCTGCTCTCCGCGCTGCGCTTCCACGAGTTCACCACGCAGTCTCCCTCGGAGGTCTGGATGACCATCGGGCCCAAGGCGCGCACGCCGGCACCCGGCTCACCGCGGCTCCAGATCGTCCGTGCCTCGGGCGAGGCACTTACGGCCGGCGTCGAGCGCCACGATATCGAAGGCGTCTCCGTACCCATCTACGCCCCGGCCAAGACGGTCGCCGACTGTTTCAAGTATCGCAGCAAGGTCGGCCTCGACGTGGCGATCGAGGCCCTGCGCGACTGCTGGCGGCAGAAGCGGGCGACCGCCGACGAGCTCTGGCGCTATGCCAAGATCTGCCGGGTCGCCAAAGTCATGCGTCCCTACATGGAATCGCTGGTATGAAGCGGCCCCGCAACGTCCCGGCC
>CAZMTC010000232.1:0-4798 GCA_964569105.1 uncultured Alphaproteobacteria bacterium
GCAATATATCGATTGACGCCATACACGCAAGGCCCTTATCACGATTGACGCCATCCTAATGCGATGAATTGGGATGGTAATGGAGGATTGAATGGGTGCAATCAACGTCAAATTGACCGGTCGAAAGGCGGCGCGAGCCCGGCCGGCATTCGGGACGCGGATGAGGCACTGGCTCGAACGCATGGGCGCGGCACTCCTCGACTGGCACAACCGGCAGCAGCAGCGCCGGGCACTGATGCAGCTCGACGACCGGATGCTGCGCGACATCGGCGTGTCGCGCGGCGACGCCGAGAACGAGGCGGCCAAGCCGTTCTGGCGTCCGTGACCGCCGCGGTGAAGCAACAGACCGCCCCGCCCGCCACCTATGCCGCGGCGGCGGTCGCGATCCCGTTGCGGCGCGGCACAGCGGCAGCCAATCGCCTGGCGGTGCAGGTCATCGACCCGCTGCTCGCGAGCATCGGACGCACCGCGGGCGTCGGCGCCGCTCCGGCGGCGCCTGAGCGTTGACGCCACGACACGGAGCGGGCAGGACTATGACCATGACCGAGATCGACCGCGACCGCCTGGACGCCGCCCGCGCCGTGGTGCGCGAGGTCCTGGCGCCGACCCCGCAATACGCTTGGCCGCTCTTGTGCGAGCGCGCCGGCACCGAACTCTGGGTCAAGCACGAGAACCACACGCCGACCGGCGCCTTCAAGGTACGCGGCGGCCTGATCTACATGGCGAGGCTCAAGGCGCGCGAGCCCGATGTCGCGGGCGTCATCGCCGCCACGCGCGGCAACCACGGCCAGTCGATCGCGCTGGCCGCCCGGCGCCACGGGCTGCGCGCGGTGATCGTGGTGCCGCACGGCAACAGCACCGAGAAGAACGCCGCCATGCGCGCCTGGGGCGCCGAGCTAATCGAGCACGGCCACGACTTTCAGGCGGCGCTCGAGCACGCGCGGGAACTCGCCGACCGCGAGGGACTGCACATGGTGCCCTCGTTCCACCGCGACCTGGTCGCAGGAGTGGCGTCCTACGCACTGGAATTGTTCGAAGCGGTGCCCGATATCGACACGGTCTATGTGCCCATCGGTTTGGGCTCGGGCATCTGCGCCACCATCGCCGCGCGCGACGCGCTGGGGCTGGCGACCAGGGTGGTGGGCGTGGTGTCCGAGAACGCGCCGGCCTACGCGCTGTCCTTCGCCAAGGGCGAGCCGGTATCGACCAACTCGGCGGATACCTTCGCCGACGGCATGGCCTGCCGCGTGCCGGTACCCGAGGCGGTCGAGACGATCTTGGCGCGTGCCGAACGCGTGGTCACGGTGTCGGAGGACGCCATCAAGGACGCCATGCGCGCCTTCTTCACCGACACCCACAACGTCGTGGAGGGTGCCGGTGCCGCGCCGCTCGCGGCGATGATCGCCGAGCGCGAGGCCATGGCCGGCAAGCGCGTGGCGGTGATCGCCTCGGGCGGCAACGTCGACCGCGCCGTCTATCAGCCGATCCTGGCGGCGGCGTGACGCAAGGGAGCGACGAGCAATGACCGAAGAGATCTTCCGCGAGGATGCCTACGCCCGCACCTGCCAGGCCACTGTGACAGCGGTCGACGAACGTGGCATCCAGCTCGACCGCACCGTCTTCTACCCCATGGGCGGCGGTCAGCCCGGCGACACCGGCGTGCTGAGCGCCTCCGACGGGCGCGAGATACGCATCGCCGAAACGCTCAAGGACCGCGCGACGGGGCACCACCTTCATGTGCCGGAAGACGGCGCGCCGTCGCTCGCGGTCGGCGACCGGGTCACTGCCGAAATCGACTGGGAGCGCCGCTACAAACACATGCGCATGCATACCTGCCTGCACCTTCTTTGCGCGGCCGTCGAGGGCGACGTCACCGGCGGACAGGTCGGCGCGGACAAGAGCCGGCTCGACTTCAACGTCGCCGCCGAAGCACTCGACAAGGACGCCATAACCGCGCGGCTGATCGAGTTGGTCGCGGCCGACCGTCCGGTGCGCACGGCGTGGATCGGCGACGAGGAGCTGGCCGCAAAGCCCGAGCTGGTGCGCACCATGTCGGTCAAGCCGCCGTCGGGTGCGGGCCGCGTGCGCCTGCTGGAGATCGAGGACATCGACCTCCAGCCCTGCGGCGGCACCCATGTGGCGCGGACGGGCGAGATCGGTGCGGTGCGGGTGTCCAAGATCGAGAACAAGGGCAGGCAGAACCGGCGCATCAACGTGATGTTCGCCGACTGACACAACCTGAAATAAACGGCAATTATATAAAATGCGCAGAAAAATAAATTTGACAGTTACTTTGATTCTTAAATCCACGTTCACGAGAACAGGCAATTATGTCACGACCGGCGGCAAGAGTTTTCATGGGTTTTCCCGAAAGCGCCATGAATTTCTCTTGATCGCCGCCTCCCCTCCCCTTTGCCGCCGGTGCCTCGGCCCCGGCGGCACTTCTTTGATGCACGTTGCGCATGGCGCTCGCCCGCCGGCGGCTCTTGCCGGGCGCGTGGGCGGTCCGTAGCTGACCCCGAAGCGAAACCGGACAGACCCCGAGGGGAAGAGCGAGATGGACGAGACCCCGACCGCCGAGCGCAGCCGCAGCTACAATTGGGACGACCCGCACGGCAGCGCCCGTGCGATCCCCGACATGACCGGGCTCGAGTTCATGTCCGCGATCGGCGAGGGCCGGCTGCCCGCCGCGCCGATCGCCGCCACGCTGGCGATGGAGCTCGACGAAGTGGCCGAGGGCCGCGTGGTCTTCGCCTTCACGCCCGGCGAGTTCCACTACAACCCGATCGGCTCGGTCCATGGCGGCGTCATCGCCACCCTGATCGACAGCGCCGCGAGCTGCGCCGTCCACACGACCTGCAAGCGCGGCGAGGCCTACACGACAGTCAGCCTCCAGACCGACTACTTCAAGGCGATCACCCACGCCGCGGGGCGGATCCGCTGCGTCGGCACGGTGGTCAAGCGGGGCGCGCGGCTGGGCGTGGCCGACGCCGAACTGGTCGATGATGCGGGGACGGTCTACGGCCGCGGCTCCGTCACCTGCCTGATCTTCCCGCTCGAGCGCGGCTAGGTCGGCCACGGAGGACCGGCGATGGACATCCGGCTCTACCAGATCGACGCCTTCACCGACCGCGTGTTCGGCGGGAACCCCGCCGCCGTGTGCCCGCTCGAGGAGTGGCTGCCCGACGCGACGATGCAGGCCATCGCCGAAGAGAACAACCTCGCCGAGACCGCCTTCTTCCTGCGCGAGGGTGACGGTTGGGCGATCCGCTGGTTCACGCCGACCGACGAGATCGATCTCGCCGGCCATCCGACATTGGCCACCGCCTTCGTCATCTTCGAGAGCATCGACCGGGGGACCAACGAAGCACGGTTCACGACCAAGCTGGGCGACACGCTGTTCGTCACCCGGGGTGGCGACGGCGTGTTGTGGATGGACTTCCCGGCGCGCCCGCCGGTTCCGCGCGACATCGGCGATGTGGCCGCCGCCATCGGCACCGAGCCCGAGGCGGTGCTGGCGGCGCGCGACGGCTTCGCGGTGCTGCCCGACCGCGCCGCGGTGGCGGCGGTGGTGCCGGACATGGCGCGCATCGCGGCGCTCGACTGCATGGGCCTGATCGTCACCGCGCCGGGCGACGACTGCGACTTCGTCTCGCGATTCTTCGCGCCGGGCGTGGGCGTGCCCGAGGATCCGGTGACCGGATCCGCCCACTGCACCTCGATCCCCTACTGGGCCGACCGGCTCGGCAAGCGCGAGCTGTTCGCGCGCCAGATATCCAGGCGCGGCGGGGAGGTCCATTGCGTCCACCGCGGCGACCGCGTCGACATCGGCGGCCGCGCCATACGATACATGACCGGCACGGTGACGCTGTGAGCGCGGCGCCGGTCATCGCGGAGGGCACCGGACCCGCGGACATGGCGACCGTCCGGACGCTGTTCGAGGAATACGCGGCGGCGCTCGACTTCGACCTGTGCTTCCAAGGCTTCACCGCCGAACTCGCCGGACTGCCCGGCGACTACGCCCCGCCCGCCGGCCGGCTGTTGCTCGCCCGCTCGGATGGCGCGGCGGTCGGCGTGGTCGCGCTGCGGCCTTTGGCCGCGCCCGGCGCATGCGAGATGAAGCGGCTCTACGTCCGCCCGGCCGGGCGGGGCGGCGGGACCGGCCGGAGGCTGGCGGTCTCCGCGATCGGCGCAGCGCGCGCCACGGGCTACGCGACGATGCGGCTCGACACCGTGGTTTCGATGCGGGCGGCGCAGTCGCTTTACAACAGCCTGGGGTTCCGCGAGACCGGGCCCTATGATGGCGCCGCCACCCATGACCAACTCCGCTATTTCGAGCTGAGCCTGTGAACGATACGCCTACCGCCGCTACGCGGCGCGCGCCGCGCGGCATGTTTCTCGACGACTTCAAGCCCGGGCAGCGGTTCGTCAGCCCTGCGATCACGGTGACCGAGGACGCGATCATCGACTTCGCGCTGACCTTCGACCCGCAGCCCTTCCACGTCAGCCGCACCGACGCCGAGGCGCATGCCTTCGGCAAGCTGTTCGCCTCGGGCATCCACAGCTTCTCGATCCTGTTCCGGCTGTTCTGGGAAGCCGGGATCCTGCGCGACTGCGCCTATGCCGGCATCGGCATCGACAACATGCGGTGGCTCAAGCCGGTCTTCCCGGGCGACACGCTGCATGGCGAGTTCGAGGTGCTCGACGTCAAGCCGTCCGGCTCCAAGCCGCATCTCGGTAGGTTGACCATGCGCCATACCGGCATCAACCAGGACGGCAACGCCGTCCTCGCGCTCGA
>CAZMTC010000233.1:0-4796 GCA_964569105.1 uncultured Alphaproteobacteria bacterium
AGCGCGCCGGCGCGCACCGCGTCGGGCACCACGCGCTCGGCCGCGTCGTTGAACGGCGCCCAGCACAGACCGGCGCTCGCTCCGGCCAGCCCGATCCCCAGCGCGAGGAGGCCGGGCGTCCCGGCCGCCGCCACCGCCGCGAAGCCGGCCGTCGCCGCCAGCGCCCCCGCGATCACGGGCACCCGCTGTCCGAGGCGGGCGCCCAGCCAGGCGCTCGCCGGCAGCGCCAGCAGGAACATCAGGAACCCGCCGCTCGCGATCAATCCGGCGGTCGAGGTGGACAGCGCGAACTCCGCCCGGAAGGCCGGCAGGAACAGGCCGAATCCCATGCGGGCGGGGCCGAAGGCGACGGCCGTGGCGACGAAGCCGGCGAAGGTCAGTCGGGCGGTCGGCGTCATTCCGGTCCTCACGCGTCGGGATGGGCGGCCTGCTGCAGGCCGCATCGGCCGCCGAGCGCATTCCTGAACGGACACGGCGAACGATCGTACCCGCATATGTGCCGATCGGCGGGTTTGGGCTACTGCGTCTTCAGGCGTGCCGGTTGCGCCGCCAGACGCTCGCGTTCAGCGCCACGGCGAAGCCGACCCAGGCGAGGTAGGGGACGAGCAGGTACGCGGCCCAGGGTTCGACGGGATGGAACAGGATGGCCGTGGCGGCGACCGCGAGCCAGAGCAGGACGATCTCGGCCAGCGCCAGGCCGGGGCGGTGGAGGCCGAAGAACAGAGCGGACCACAGGCCGTTGAGGACCAGCTGGCCGAAATAGACCGCGAGCGGCAGGGCGGCGGTCATGCCGGCTTCGCGCCAGATCAGCCAACCGGCGACGGCGATCATCAGGTAGAGGACGGCCCAGACCGGGCCGAAGACGCGGTCGGGCGGGCGCCAGGCGGGCTTGTCCAGGCGGCGGTACCAGTCGCCGGGCCGAAACACGATGCCCGTCGCCGCCGCGGCGGCGCAGGCGAGCACGAACAGCGCCAGCGACCCCAGTCCGTCCACCGACCGTTCCCCACTTGTTGCGGACCCGTCGGATGTGGGGGCGGCGCTGCGCCCGGGCAACGGCGGGCCCACCCGCGACCGAAGCGCCGCTACGCCGCTTCCTGCGCGCCGAGGCAGTCGAGGATTTCGACCAGGGCGTCGGCGCGCAGGATCGTGTCGAGCCAGTAGCGCCGCTCGGCGCCGGTGGCCCCCTCGTCCAGCGCCTGCGTGGCGCGGGCGCGGCTGGCGGCGGCGATGGCGTAGGCGTTGGCGATGCTGCCCATGGCCTCGAGCACCTGGTCGATGGGCATGTGCACCGCCTCGCGCTGCGAGGCGTAGAGCGAGCCGTCCTCGGGCAGCGTGTGGAGGTCGGGCTCGATATGCGCACGCGTGGTCGGGCAGCCGACATCGTCCGGCGCGCCGCGGTCGGCGGCCGCCAGAGGCGTGGCCACGGCCAGGGCAAGCAACAGCGAACTCGCGACGAGGGGCCGGATGCGGGTCATGACCCGAACGGTATCATCGGCCGCCGATCACGCTGGGTCACGAAGTGGCGATCCGGCAGGGACCGCCGGAAGAGCTTCGCCGCGCGCGGAGCACAGGGCGGCCATGCAGGCGACCACCGTCCGAAGCGCGTCGCGGGACTGTCCACGCCGGGCGATCGTTGATAGGCAATGGGAGCCTCGAACCGTCCAGAGAGGAGCCCGATGCCCGTCCTGGAGCTGTCCGCCGGCAACGGCCTGGCATACGACCACCGCTCGCCCGAGGGCGGCGGCTGCACCTTCGTGCTGTTCAACGCGCTCACCGGCGACAAGGCGGCGTGGGAGGCCGGCGTGGCGCCCGCGCTGCGCGCGGCAGGGCACGGCACGCTGACCTTCAACTACCGCGGCCAGGCGGGCAGCCCGTTCACGCTGGAGCGTTTCACCGCGGCGCAGATCGTCGAGGACGCGGCGGCGCTGCTGGGCGAGGTTAAGCCGGCGCGGCCGGTGCATGCGGGGCTGTCGATCGGCGGGCTGTTCGCGATCAGGGCGCATCTGGCCGGCGGCAATGCGGCGGCCGAGGGGCTGGTGCTGATCAACACGCTGCGCCGCGACCGGCCGCGGCTCGCGTGGCTCAACGACGCGCTGGTGCGCACCGCCGAGGTCGGCGGGCTGGCGCTGCTGCGCGACCTGTACACGCCGCTGCTGGCCAACGAGGACTGGCAGGCGGCGAACCGGGAGCAGTTCCTGAAGCCCGGGGCGTACCGGCCGATCGACCGCGCCGACGGCGCCTATCTGCTGCTGGCCTCGGGCGGCGGCGCCGACTGGGACGTGCCCTACGAGCGGCTGACGCTGCCGGTGCTCAACGTCAGCGGGCTGCAGGACCGCGTGTTCTACGACGCCGACGACGTCGCGGCGCTGTGCGCGCGCCTGCCCCGGGTACGCCGGGTCGACATGGCGGATGCCGGCCATTTGGTCCCCGCCGAGCGGCCCGAGGCGCTGGCCCGGGCCATGGCCGACCTCGCCGCCGGGATCGCCGGCGGCCAATCCGGGGAAGGCGCGGAAGCATGACGCAGGGCGGGACCGACGGTGGCGTGCCGGGGCTGTGGCACCGCTACGCCTGGGTCGCCTACCTGGCCGTGTTCATCGGCGTGTGCGGCCACGCCTCGTCCGAGTTCGTGGCCAAGCTGATCTCCAACAACTCGGCGATCGACGGGCCGGAGATCTCGGTCTGGCGCTTCTTCCTGGGTGGGATCGGGCTGGTGGCGGTGGCGCTGACGATCCCGGGCAGCCGCGACCTGGCGACGCCGTTGCGGCGCCACGGGCTGGCGCTCGCCGGGTTCTCGGTGTTCGGCGTGGCGGCGGCCTACCTGTTCTTCCACTGGGCGCTGGACTTCGCCACGGTGCCGCAGGTCGCCACGGTGACGACGACGGCGCCGATCTTCGTGGGCATCGTCAACCTGATGGCGAACAAGGTGCCGATCGGGACGGCCAAGCTGGTCTCGGGCGCGGGAGCGGTGCTGGGCGTGGCCTTCCTGGTGACCGACGGCGCGGTGCTGGCACTGGCCGGCGACACCGCCAACTTGACCGGCATCGCCCTCGCCATCCTGTGCGCGCTGCTGATGAGCATCTACCTGGTGCTGATCAAGCCCTACATCGCGCGCTACGGCGCGCTGCGCGTGAGCGCGCTGACCATGTTCATGGGCGGCGCGATCCTATGGCTGGGCGTCGGCATCCTGTTCGGCCGCTGGGTCGACTTCGGAAGCCTGACCGAGCTGGGGCCGACCGCCGCGGTGGGCATCGTTGTGCTCGCGCTCTACAACACCACGCTGACGCAGTGGCTGTGGATCGGCGGGCTGGCCGCGGTGCCCGATATCACCCGCGGCATGTACCTGTTCTTCCTCAAGCCGGTCATGGCCGCGGTCCTCGCCGTGGTGTTCCTGGGCACCAGCCTGAGCGTGTGGCAGGTGCTGGCGATCCTGGTGATCTGCGGCGCGGTGGCGATGGAGGCGTCGTGGGACCGCCTGTTCGGGCGACGGATGCGACCGGCCCCGCCGACGGCCGAGGAGCGGCGCGCCGAAGAACGCCGGTGAGCCCGCCGGGCACCGCGCCCGGGCCAACGACCCGGGCGTGGTGCGGCAGGAACCGGGCGGACCGTTGCGGCGATCGTCAGGCCGCGCGGCGCGGCCGCTGGCCTTGGGGCTTGCGGCCGCGGTTGCGGCGCGGGGGCTGCTTGGTGCCGTCGTTCGCCGGGACATGGCGGGCGGGTGTGCCGCCGGCGACGTCGAGGTCGCGCTTGATCAGCTTCTCGATGCCGCGCAGGTGGACCTGCTCCTCCGGGTCGCACAGCGAAATCGCGGCGCCCGAGGCGCCGGCGCGGGCGGTGCGGCCGATGCGGTGGACATAGTCCTCGGCGACGTTGGGCAGCTCGAAATTGATGACGTGGGTGACGCCGTCGACGTCGATACCGCGTGCGGCGATGTCGGTCGCGACCAGCACCCGCACGCGGCCACGGCGGAAGCCTTCGAGCGCGCGCTGGCGGGCACCCTGCGACTTGTTGCCGTGGATCGCCTCGGCCGGGATGCCGGCCTTGCCCAGCGCCTCGGCCACGCGGTTGGCGCGGTGCTTGGTGCGGGTGAAGACGATGGTGCGCTCGAGCGCCGGGTCGCGCAGGATGCCGGTGAGCAAGTCACGCTTGTCGGCGGCGCGGACGAAATGCACCGACTGGTCGACGCGCTCGACGGTCGTCGCCTGCGGGGTGACCGCGACCTCGACCGGGTCGCGCAGCATCTCGCCGGCCAGCCCGGAGACGGCCTGCGGCATGGTGGCGGAGAAGAACAGGGTCTGGCGCTTGCGCGGCACCGCGGCGACGATCTTCTTGACGTCGCGGATGAACTGCAGGTAGGGACGGGGACCCATGCGCATGCCGATATCGGCGCGGATGTAGTCCAGAGCCTCGGGATGATCGTACGTGGCGAGGTCCTGTTCGAGGGCGTCGGATTCCGCAACGATGATCTCCTCGAACATGGACTTGAGCACCACCGCGCCCGCGCCGGATTCCGCGCATCGCCGGACACCCTCGGGACTGCCGGTGATCCCGCTGCTGGAAACGATTACCGGGTTGTCGAGTGAAAGGCCCATGTAACGGGTAGAAAGGTCAGCCATGATATCCTCGGTCGTTGGTCTGTTCATGGGTTATGTGGTCCGGCAGGGTGGTTTGTGTGGAGACCCCGGAACCGGAGGCATAGTATACGGGTATATAATAATACATGGCGGTACTGCAGTAAAGCGATTTCAGGAGATGTCCCGTCGCGTTGAAACGTCGGAACCCATTGACAGAACGTTGTC
>CAZMTC010000234.1:0-4782 GCA_964569105.1 uncultured Alphaproteobacteria bacterium
CGGGCGCAACACCACCATCATCCGCTCCAACTACCTGTGGGACGAGAGCGCTGCGCTCTACGAGAAGTCGTTGCAGCTCTACGAGGGCCTGTCGCGGGATCTCAACTACAACATCATGCTCTCCCAGCGCGGCGTCCTGAACCTCGCCCACACCGAGCACGACCTCAAGGAGATGCGCCGCCGGGTCAACGCCATCCGGCTCAACGGCATCGACAGCGAGGTGCTGACACCGGCCGAGATCAAGAAGCTGGTGCCGATCATCAACATCTCGCCCGACATGCGCTATCCCGTGCTCGGCTCGTCCATCCAGCGACGCGGCGGGGTGGCGCGGCACGACGCGGTCGCCTGGGGCTACGCCCGCGCCGCCGACGCGCGCGGCGTCGACATCGTCCAGAACTGCGAGGTCACCGGCTTCACGACCGCCCGCGGCAAGGTCACCGGCGTCGAGACCACGCGCGGCACGATCAAGGCCAAGAAGGTCGGCGTGGTCGTCGCCGGTCATGCCAGCGTGCTCGCCGACATGGCCGGCTTCCGCCTGCCTGTCGAGAGCCATCCGCTGCAGGCGCTGGTCTCGGAGCCGATCAAGCCGGTGATCGACGTGGTCGTGATGTCGGGTACGGTCCACGTCTATCTGAGCCAGTCCGACAAGGGCGAGCTGGTGATCGGCGCGGGCATCGACGCCTATACCGGCTACGGCCAGCGCGGCAGCTTCGAGACCGTCGAGCACCAGATCGGCGCGCTGGTCGAGCTGTTCCCCATCGTCTCGCGCCTGCGCATGCTGCGCCAGTGGGGCGGCATCGTCGACACCTGCCCCGACGCCAGCCCGATCGTCTCGAAGACGCCCGTGGGCGGCCTCTACTTCAACTGCGGCTGGGGCACGGGCGGCTTCAAGGCGACGCCGGGCTCGGGCTGGGTGTTCGCGCATACCATCGCCCGCGACGAGCCGCACCCGCTCAACGCGCCCTTTGCGCTCAGCCGCTTCGAGACCGGCGCGCTGATCGACGAGCACGGCGCGGCTGCCGTGGCGCACTGAGGAACGAGGCCACCGCGATGCTGCTGATCCCCTGTCCCTGGTGCGGGCCGCGCGACGAGACCGAGTTCCAATATGGCGGCGAGGCACACATCGCGCGTCCGACCGTGGGCGACACGATGTCGGACGCCGAATGGGCCGACTACGTCTTCATGCGCACCAATACCAAGGGCGTGCACCGCGAGCGCTGGTTCCACGTCCATGGCTGCCGGCGCTGGTTCAACGCCGCGCGCCACACGGTGACCAACGAGTTCCACGAGGTCTACCGCATCGGCGAGACGCCCAGGACGGCCAAGGGAGCGCGCAAGTGAGCCAGCCGTTTCGCACGCCGGAAGGGGGCCGCATCGACCGCGACGCGCCGCTGACCTTCCGGTTCAACTTCCAGAGCTATCAGGGCTATGCGGGCGACACGCTGGCCTCGGCGCTGCTCGCCAACGGCGTCCACTTGGTCGGCCGTTCGTTCAAGTACCACCGGCCGCGCGGCATCCTCTCGGCGGGCGCGGAAGAGCCCAACGCCCTGATCCAGCTCGAGGAGGGCGCGCGCACCCAGCCCAACATGCGCGCGACCCAGGTCGAGCTCTATGACGGGCTCAACGCCGTGTCGCAGAACGCCTGGCCGTCGGTCGGCTTCGACCTGGGCGCCGTCAACTCGGTCTTCTCGCGCCTGTTTCCCGCCGGCTTCTACTACAAGACCTTCATCAACCCGCTGCTGTGGCGGCTGTCGGAGCCCGTCATCCGTCGCGCGGCCGGCCTGGGCAAGGCGCCGGAGGAAGGCGATCCGGACCGCTACGAGCGCATGAACGCCCAGTGCGACGTGCTGGTGGTCGGCGGCGGCCCGGCGGGCCTCGCCGCCGCGCTGGCCGCGGGCAAGGCCGGGGCGCGGGTCGTTCTGGCAGACCATCAGCGGGAGCTGGGCGGCGGCCTGCTGGATGCACCACGCGCGATCTCGGGCAGGCCGGCGCTCGACTGGGTGGCCGGCGCCCGCGACGAGCTCGCCGGCATGGACGACGTTCAGGTGCTGACCCGGACCAACGTCACCGGCTACTACGACCACAACTTCCTGGTCGCGTGCGAGAGCGTCACCGACCATCTCGGCCCTGCGGGCGCCGAGCCTTATTTGCCGCGCCTGCGCCTGTGGCGTATCCGGGCGAAGCAGGTGGTACTGGCCACCGGCGCGTTCGAGCGCTCCATAGGCTTCAAGCAGAACGACCGCCCGGGCGTCATGCTCGCCGGCGGCGTCCACACCTACCTGCACCGCTACGGCGTCAAGGCGGGCCGCAAGGCGGTCGTGTTCACCAACAACGACGGCGCCTACGAGACCGCCGTGGCGCTCGCCGCGGCCGGCCTGCCGGTCACTGCCGTCGACCCGCGCCCCGAGCCGGGCCCCGCCGCCGAGGCCGCGCGCGAGGCGGGCGCCGAAGTGCTGACCGGGCACGTCGTCAAGCAAGCGCACGGGGCCAAGCGCTTGCGCGCCGTCGATGTGGCTCCGCTCGACCGCTCTGCCGGGCGGCGCATCGACTGCGACCTGGTGGCCATGTCAGGCGGCTGGAACCCGGCCGCGCACCTGTTCTCGCAGTCGATGGGCAAGCTGCGCTGGGACGACACCCATTTGTGCTTCGTGCCCGACCGGCCGGCGCAGCTGACCCACTGCGCCGGCGCCGCCAACGGCGCCTTCGAACTGGCCGCCGCGCTCGACGAGGGCCATGCTGCCGGCGCCGCCGCGGCCAAGGCGTCGGGCGCCAACCGCAAGCCGCGCAAGCCGCGGCTCAAGGTCGAGACGCCCACGCGCACGCTCATGACGCCTCTGTGGTCCGTGCCCACCGCCCAGGGCGCCAAGGCCGAGCGCAAGCACTTCCTCGACTTCCAGAACGACGTGACCGTGGCCGACGTCCGTCTGGCCGCGCGCGAGGGGTATCGCTCGGTCGAGCATCTCAAGCGCTACACCACGCTGGGCATGGGCACGGACCAGGGCAAGCTCGCCAACATCCCTGGACTGGCGCTGCTCGCCGACGAAGTCGGCCGGCCGATCCCCGAGGTCGGTACGACCACCTTCCGCCCGCCCTTCACGCCGCTGACCTTCGGCGCCATGGCTGGACGCGACATCGGCACCCAGCTCGACCCCGCCCGGCTCACCCCGATGCACCACTGGCACGTTCAGCACGGTGCGGTGTTCGAGGATGTCGGCCAGTGGAAGCGCCCCTTCTACTTCCCGCGCGAGGGCGAGGGCATGCACGAGGCCGTGGCGCGCGAGTGCCTGGCGGTGCGCGAGGCCGTGGGCGTGCTCGACGCCACCACGCTGGGCAAGATCGACATCCGCGGCCCGGACGCGGCCGAGTTCCTGAACCGCGTCTATACCAACGCCTGGACCAAGCTGGGCATCGGCCGCTGCCGCTACGGCATCATGCTCGACGAGAACGGCATGGTGATGGACGACGGCGTCACCTCGCGCGTGGCCGACGACCACTTCGTCATGACCACCACCACCGGCGGCGCCGCGCGGGTGCTGAGCTGGCTCGAGGAGTGGCTGCAGACCGAGTGGCCCGAACTCCAGGTCTACTGCAATTCCATGACCGAGCAGTGGGCGACGGCGTCGATCGCCGGACCGCTGGCGCGCGACCTGCTTTCGGAGCTGACCGACGACATCGACCTCTCGCCCGAGGCGTTCCCGTTCATGTCCTGGCGCAAGGGTACGGTCGCGGGCATTCCGGCGCGGGTCTTCCGCATCAGCTTCACGGGCGAGCTTTCCTACGAGATCAACGTGCCGGCAAGCTGGGGCATGGCGCTGTGGCTGGCGCTGTTCACGGCGGGGGAGAAGTACGGCCTGACCCCCTACGGCACCGAGACCATGCACGTGCTGCGCGCCGAGAAGGGCTATATAATCGTCGGCCAGGATACCGACGGCTCGATCAGCCCGCTCGACCTGGGCATGGACTGGATCGTCTCGAAGAAGAAGGACTTCATCGGCCGCCGCTCGCTGTTCCGCTCGGACACCGCCCGCGCCGGCCGCAAGCAACTCGTCGGCCTCCTGACCGAGGAGCCGTCGGACGTCATACCGGAGGGCGCACAAGCGGTCGAGGAGCTGCGGCCGAAACCGCCCATGCCGATGATCGGCCATGTCAGCTCGAGCTACTGGAGCGCCGCGCTCGGCCGCTCGATCGCGCTGGCGCTGATCCGCGGCGGGCGCGACCGGATCGGCGAAACCATATCGATCCCGCTGCCTGACCGCGTCATCCGCGCCACCGTCACCGAGCCGGTGTTCTACGACAAGGAAGGGGTGCGGCAGAATGGCTGAGGACTATCTGCGCCAGAGCCCGCTCGCCAACCTCGCGCTGGCCGCCCATGTCGACGCCGACCGCGGCGCCGCCGGCGTGGCAATGCGTGAGCAGCCGTTCCGGACCATGGTCACCCTGCGCGGCGACGCCTCGGACGCTGCGTTCAATACGGCGGTCGAACAGGTCGTGGGCGCCGCGCCGCCCACCGAGCCTCTCTCCTTGGTCGCGGCGGGCGAGCGCTGCATCCTATGGCTGGGGCCCGACGAATGGCTGGTCACCGCGCCGCCGGACGAGCGTGCCGACCTGCCCTCGAGCCTCGATGCCGTGCTCGGCGGGGTCCACGCCGCGGTCACCGAGACCGGCGAGTCGATGACGGTGGTCGAACTGGCAGGCCCGCGCGCGACCGACGTGCTGCGCAAGGGCTGCGACCTCGACCTGCACCCGCGCACCTTTCCCGCGGGCACCGTGGCCCGCACGCTG
>CAZMTC010000235.1:0-4761 GCA_964569105.1 uncultured Alphaproteobacteria bacterium
ACCGCCGTGGGTTTTCTGGGCGCGCTCGTGATCCTGCGGCCGGGCATCGAGGGGGTGACGCTGCCCGCGGCCGTGGTGCTGGCCTCGGCGCTGACCATCGCCATGGCGATGACCACGGTGAAGGCGCTGTCGCGCACCGAGCCGGCCAGCGCCATCGTCATCTACATGGTGATCTTCCTGACCCCGCTGTCGCTGATGTTCGCGCTGCCGGTGTGGACCACGCCGAGCTGGGAGGCGCTGGGCTGGATGCTGGCCATGGGCGGGCTGGCCACGCTGGGCCACCAGTGCCTGACCCGCGCGTTCCAGACCGACGACGCCACGGTCGTCCTGCCGTTCGACTACACGCGCCTGATCTGGGCCGAAATGCTGGGTATCTGGGTATTCGGCGAGGTGTCGGATTTGTGGACCTGGGTCGGCGGCGGCATCATCGCGGCCGCCGCCATCTACATCGCCCACCGCGAGGCGGTCACCGGACGGTCGGCGCCGCCGCCCACGCGGGTCGACACCTGATCCCTCAGCCCATCAGCGTGTCGAGCACCGTGACCACGTCGCTGCGCGGGAAGCGGAACAACGTGATCACCAGACAGAAGATCACCGCGAAGCTCAGCGGCGTGCGGAGCCCGGCGTACCATTGCGGCGCTTTGCCGCTGCGCGACGACCACAAATCGGCGAAATACGCCAGCGCGAAGGCGATCATCAGGATCACCAGCGACCAGGGCGGCGGCGCGGACAGCGCGGCCCAGGCGAGTACGGCGGGCACGATGCTGGCGGTGAGCCGGCCCCAGCTCGCGCCCTCGGCCTCGCTCGCCGCACCGTAGCCGCCGATCGAGAGGCCCCAGCGGACGCCGCCCAGGAACGACAGGATCACCGCGCCGTAGGCGTGCTGCACGCCGACCGCGACCGAGACCCACTGGTCCTCGGGCGGGCGCCAGACCAGCACCGCGCTGACGATGAAAGGCATCAGGCCCAGGAAGCCCAGGAACGCGGCGGGGGTGGGGACATCTTTCAGCATCGCGGGGACCATCCTCACCGCCTCGGCGCTCCAGGGCAAGGGCCGTGCTGCCCCGACGCCCGACCGCCCCGCCGCGGGCTCGCGCCGCCCCGGGCGATGTGTTAAGAGCGCGCCGGCTTTTCATGCATCGTATCTGGGAACGAAGAGGGACGAGAAGATGGAGATCAAAGGACATCCGGCGCTGGTCACTGGCGGTGGGTCGGGCATGGGCGAGGCGACGGCGCGGCATCTGGCCTCGCTCGGCGCCAAGGTCGCGTGCCTCGATGTCAACATCGAGGGCGCCAACAAGGTCGCGGAGGACATCGGCGGGGTCGCCGTCGAGTGCAACGTGGCCGACGCCGGGAGCGCCGAGGCGGCGATCAAGGCGGCGGCCGACGCGCACGGCCCGGCGCGCATCCTGGTCAACTGTGCCGGCATCGCCACCGCGGCGCGCATCGTCAACAAGGACGGCTCGCCGCACGACCTGGCCGAGTATTCCAAGGTCATCCAGGTCAACCTCATCGGCACCTTCAACATGCTGCGCCTGTTCGCCGCGCAGTGCTCGACCACCGACCCGCTCAAGGACGGCGAGCGCGGCGTGATCGTCAACACCGCCTCGGTGGCGGCGTTCGAGGGCCAGATCGGCCAAGCCGCCTATTCGTCGTCCAAGGGCGGCGTGGTCGGCCTGATGCTGCCCGCCGCGCGCGAGCTCGGCCGCTATGGCATCCGCGTGCTGACCATCGCGCCGGGCTACATCGCCACGCCGATGCTCCAGGGCATGCCCGACAATGTGCAGGAGGCGCTGCTCGCCACCTCGGTGTTCCCGCAACGCTTCGGCCACCCCGAGGAGTTCGCCAGGCTGGTGCAGCACCTGTGCGAGAACACCATTCTCAACGCCGATGTCATTCGCATGGATGCCGGCACCCGCATGCCGCCGAAATAGGGGGATCGTCGAAACATCATGTGCGAGGGGCGGACCTGCGGGTCCGCCCCGTTCCGTATTACGGCCGCCGCGGGGGCTGGAGGGCGCGCAGGAAGGCGGGCAGCCGGCGCTGGGTCGCCGCGATGGCGGCCGTGCGGTGGCGGTGCCATTGGACGCCGCCGAACACCATCGCGACGCCCGCCGCGCTGAGCGCCAGCGGGAAGGCGAGCGAGCCTTCGAACAGGTCCCAGATCAGGTAGAGCAGGTACGCCAGCACGCCCATGGTGCCGAACACGGCCAGCACCTCGCGCCGCAGCACGATCGCCGCCAAGACCATGGCCAGGCTCATCAGCGCGAACAGCGCGCGCAGCCCGTCGCTCTCGTGGATCACGAAGGCCATCACGAACAGCGACAGCACCATCCCGAGCGCGCCGAAGAAGTAGCCCCAGAAGGCGTAGTCGTCGCGCAGCAGGTGGTCCATCGCGTAGCCCGCGGCCACCAGCACCGCGCCGTACCAGAACGAGATCGCCGCGCAGCCGCCCTCGATGTCGCAGTCGTAGCCGAGGACGTTGAGCGCCACGTCGTAGAGCATCACCCACAGGCCCAGGATCACCGGGACCAGCAGGAAGGTGAAGCGCACGAAGATCAGTGCCGCCAGGCCGGCCGCGATCGCCGCAGCCTCCATGGCGATGCCGCCGCCCGGCGGCAGCCCGATCTCCTCGCCCGCCACGCCCGCCGAGACCATGATCCCCAGCACCACGGGGGGTGCCATGCATACGGCCAGCGTCGCCATCAGCCCGCCCGCCGTCTCGAGCCGGGCGCGGAACCACAGCCACCACGCGGCCACGGCAAAGGCGGCGCCGTAGAGCAGCGCGGCGGCGAGCAGCACGTGCCGGCCGTAGCGCTCCATCAGCAGCGGCACCAGCGCCAACATGGCGACGATGACCAGCAGCGCGCCGCCCCACCACGCGACCGTGGATAGGTCCAGACCGCCGCCGCGCGGGGTCTCGCTCCGGCCCTGCTCACGGGCGAGTTGCTCCCAGATCGCGCCCGCAGTCTCGGGCTCGACGATCCCGGCCGCCGCCCGCTCCAGGTCCGCCCTGCCGATGGTGATGCGCAAGGTCGCCGTCCCCGGGACGTCAGTCCGCCATGCGGTCGATGACCTTCGCCAGGGCGATGTCCTTGTCGCTCAGGCCGCCGACGTCATGCGTGCTCAGCGTGATCTCGACCTTGTTGTAGACGTTGGACCACTCCGGATGATGGTCGGCCTTCTCCGCCTCCATCGCGACGCGCGTCATGAAGCCGAAGGCCGTGTTGAAATCCTTGAACTTGAACGTCTTGGCGATGGCGTCGCGGCCGTCCAATTCGCGCCATCCGTCGAGCCCGGCCAGGGCCTTGGCCCGGGCCTCGCCCGTCAACGTGTCGACCATTCCTGCCTCGATCCATTCGGGTTCACAGTGACAGGGTATCGCAATTGACGCGATCCGGGCACCAACCGCTTGGACCTTGGCGGCCGCTTGATTACGTTCGCGGCATGAACCGGCGCGCACCGCAGCTCAGCTACACCGTGCCGCCCTCGCTCGACGACATCGAGGCGATGGCGCGCGCGGCCATCGCGGCGATTCCCTCTCGGCTCGTGCGCCATGTCGACGGCGTGGTCGTCCGGGTGGAGGAATTCCCCGACGAGGAGACCGAGCGAGACATGGAGCTCGAGACGCCCTTCGATCTGCTCGGGCTCTATCGCGGCGTGGCGTTGAGCCACAAGGACACCTGGGCCGTGCCGCAGGACGTCGACATGATCTTCCTCTACCGGCGGCCGTTGCTCGACTATTGGTGCGAGACCGGGGAGGATCTGGCGCATCTGATCCGCCACGTCATCATCCACGAGATCGGCCACCATTTCGGCTTTTCCGACGAAGACATGGACGCCATCGAAGCCGGCGGCTGAGCCGGCGCCTGGGAGGACGCATGCCCGCACCCGACCCGCTCGCGATCGACAAGCTGCGCCGCCGCTGCGATCCGGCCTCGCTGGGGTTCCGCACGACCGAGGAACTCGAGGATTTCGACGACGTCATCGGCCAGGAGCGCGCGGTCGAGGCGATCCGCTTCGGCGTCGGCATCAAGCGCGACGGCTACAACATGTTCGCCCTGGGCCCCACCGGTGCCGGCCGGCACACGATCGTTATGGATCACCTCGAGCGTGCGGCGGCTTCGGAGGCGGTGCCCGACGACTGGTGCTACGTCAACAACTTCGACGAGTCGCACAAGCCCAACGCGCTGCGCATGCCCGCGGGCCGCGCCCGCGCCTTCGCCCAGGCCATGGACCAGCTGATCGAGGATCTGCGCAGCGCGCTCGCCGCGGCCTTCGAGTCCGACGAGTACCGCACGCGCCGGCAGATGCTCGAGAACGAGCTCAAGGAGAGCACCGAGAGCGGGCTGGAGGAGATCCACGAGGAGGCGCGCCAGAAGAACATCGCGCTGATGCGCACCCAGATGGGCCTGGTGTTCGCGCCGATGAAGGAGGGCGAGGTTCTCAACCCGGAGGACTTCAACAAGCTCCCCGAGGACGAGCAGGAGAGTGTCAAGGCCGACATCGAGGAGCTGCAGAAGAAGCTCCAGGATGTCATGTCCAAGTTCCCCGGCCAGGAGAAGGAGGCGCGCGAAAAGCTGCGTCAACTGAACCGGGAAACAGCCAGCCAGGCGGTGCGCCATCTGATCGACGAGCTGCGCGAGCAAGTCGAGGACTTGCCCGACGTGCTGACCTATCTCGACCAGGTGGAGGAGGACGTAATCGAAAACGTGCCCGCGTTCCTCAAGGCCAACGAGCAGCGGCAGCAGGCGCCCATAC
>CAZMTC010000236.1:0-4755 GCA_964569105.1 uncultured Alphaproteobacteria bacterium
ACCGCCTCCAGCACCTCGACCGCCGGCACGTTGAGCGACTTCTGGAGCGCCTCGCGGACCGTGACCTCGCCATGATAGACGCGGCGGAAGTTCTGCGGCCGGTAGCCGCCGAAGCTCGCCGGCCGGTCGGCGACCACCGTCTGCGGGTGGATCGGCAGCTCGTCGAACGCCATGCCGTAGATGAAGGGCTTGAGCGTCGATCCGGGCGAGCGCACCGCGCGCACCATGTCGACCTGCCCGGCGCGGGTGTGGTCGAAGAAGCCGGGCGATCCCAGATAGGCGCGCACCGCGCGGCTCCCGGTCTCGATCACCAGCGCGGCGACCGACGCGCGCGTGTCGAGTGCCGGCAGCGACGCCCGTGCGATCCGCTCGACCGCCGCCTGCAGCTCGCCGTCTATGGTGGTGCGGATGGTGCCGCTCGCGCCGCCCCCGCTCAGGCCGCGCGCCAGATGCGGCGCGTCGAAGGGCAGGGGCAGGCGGGCCGTTGGCACCGTCTCCGCCTTGGCCTCCGCCGCCTGCCCGGCGCTCAGCACGCCGCGCGCTTCCATCAGGTCGAGCACCTTGTCGCGTGCGGCCCGCGCGGCATCGGGGTTGCGGTCGGGGCGCAGGCGTTCGGGCGACTGCGGCAGCGCGACGAGGAGCGCCGCCTCGCCCGGCGTCAGGCTCGCCGGCTCCTTGCCGAAATAGGCCAGCGACGCCGCCCGCACGCCCTCGAGGTTGCCGCCATAGGGGGCGAGGGTGAGGTAGAAGCCCAGGATGTCGTCCTTGCCGTGGCGCAACTCGAGCTGCACCGCCCGCATCATCTCGATCAGCTTCGCCCCCACCGTGCGCTCGCGTGGGGCCAGCAGCCGTGCGGTCTGCATGGTGACGGTCGAGGCGCCCGAGACCACCTCGCCGGCCGCCGCCATCTGCACCACGGCCCGCGCCAGCGCCAGCGGGTCGACGCCCCAGTGCCAGGCGAAGCGCCGGTCCTCGTAGGCGAGGAGCATGTCGCGGTAGAGCGGCGACAGCGCCGCGGGTTCGGCCGGCAGCCGCCACGCGCCCCGCTCGGTGGTGAAGGCGCGCAGCAAGCGCCCCTCGCGGTCGACCACCATGGTCGAGGCATCGTCCAATCGCCCCATGTCAGGTGGCAGCGCGCGGTCGGCCGCGGCCAGGGCCAGGGCGACGCCCAGCCCCGCCGCGGCGATCCGCTTCACGGCGGTCGGCCCGCGCATCCTACCCGCGCGGCGCGACGGTGACGCGGCCCATGTCGGCCCGGCCGAAGGTCGCCGGTTCGTACATGTCCTCGACATAGGGCGCGGGAACGACGAAGGTCCCCGGCGTCACGGCGCGGACGACGTAGGCGAAGACGAAGGCGTTGCGCCGCTCGTCCAGGTCGACCGCGGCCACGAACCGGTCGTCGCGCGGCTCGATATGCCGCGCCACGCTCAGCTCGGGCAGCCAGCCCAGATCGTCGATCTCCGCGGTCTCGGTCAGCCGGGCGTTCTCGATCTCGAAGCCCGCGGGCAGCAGATCGACCACCAGCGCCGGGTGCTCGCGCCCGTCGACCGCCTCGCCGCTGATCACCGCGACCAGCACCTCGCCCTGGCGCACGCTCTCGAGATCGGCGCGGGTGCCGTCCATGCGGTAGAAGGCCCGGCGCACGACCATGCCGTTCCGCGCCGCCGGCAGCTCGCCCGCCGGCACGCCGGCGACGGAGATCGTCTGCCACACCGCCTGCCCGCCGGCGTTCTCCACCTCGAAGCCATCCCCGGCGAGCGCGTCGGGACCCAGGCGCAGGAACATCGGCCGCTCGGTCGCGCCGCCAGCCTCGCCGTCGAGGATCAAACGCATCGGCTCGACGTCTTCGAGCACCTCGTTGGCGAGCAGCAGCATCCAGGCGTTCTCCTGGGTCGAGGTGTAGTCGCGCGTCTGCCGCAGCGCCGCGACCTCCTCGATCCAGGCGGTCAGTTGGTCGCCGCCGCTCCCGGTTGCGCTCGCCAGGTAGGCGCGCGCCGAATGGTCGCGCAGCTCCGAGCCGTAGTCCCAGTAGGACCGGTACTCGCCCCAGCGCCGCTGTGCCGGGCGCTTCAGATCGGCCGCCGCGGCGAAGGCGCTCTCGGCGCGCTTGCGGTCGCCGGCGACGGCCAGCGCCGCGCCCAGCTGCGCGCGGGCCAGCGGCGTCGGCATGTCGGCGAGATAGACGTCGTGGACGTAGCGCAAATCGGCCATGTCGGCCCGCCCGGCTTGGGCGAGGACGTAGAAGGCGTAGGCCCGCGCCGGCAGCTCGGCGACGTCGAAGTTGAGGTGCGTGACGCTGCCTTCGAGCCAGTCGAGGCCGCGGCCATAGGCGAACGCGGGCACCGGATAGCCCGCCGTCTTGGCCTGGTGCAGGAAGTCGAGCGCATAGGCGGTCAGCCAATCCTCGCGGTCGTCGAACGGACCCCACATGCCGAAGCTGCCGTTCGAGGCCTGCATCGACAACAGCCGCCGCACCGCGTCCTGGACCCGTGCCCTGATCGCGTCCTCGTCGTCGGCGAGGCCGATCGACCGTGCCACGTGCCCGACATAGAGCAGCGGTAGCGCACGGCTGGTGGTCTGCTCGACGCAGCCATAGGGGTAGCGGTCCAGCGCCTCGAGCAGCCCCGCGACGTTGAGGTCGGGCCGCGGACTCATCGACAGGGTGACGCTCGCCGTGCCCTCGACATAGCCCTCGATCAGGTCGGTGGCGAGCGTGCTGGCTTCGCCCGGCTCGAGGCGCTCGACGATCTCGCGGCTCTGCACCGGCTGCGCCGCGCGCACCGCAAGGTCCCAGCCGCGCGCGATCGACAGCCCGGGGCCCTCCAGCGTCACCGAGACGGTGCCGGTGCCCACCGCGGCGCCGGCCAGCTCGAAGGCCAGGTCGGTGCGCGCGTCGGGGGCGAGCGTCACGGTCTGCGAGCCGCCGCCCGCCGCCGCGACGGCCCCGGTGGTGTCGAGCCGCACCGTGTAGTCGCCCGCCGGGCCGTCGACATTGTGCAGGCTCACCGACATGCGCGCGCGGTCCTCCGGCGCCAGGAAGCGGGGCAGGGTGACGACCGAGACCACCGGGTCGCGCACCGTCAACGCCGCCTCGCCGGCGCCCACCGCCTGCGGGTCGGCGGCCACCGCCATCAACCGCAGCCGGCCGTTGAAGTCGGGCACCTCGAGCGGGATGGTCGCGCGTCCCTCGGCGTCGAGCGCGACCACGCCCGAGAACAGCGCCACGGTCCGGATCGACGAGGCGTCGAGCCCGCCCAGATGGCGGTCGCCCGCCGCGTCGCCGCCCTGGCGCAGCGTGCCGGCGACCAGTTCCCCGTCGGTGCGAATCAGCCGGCCGTAGTCGTCGCGCAGGTCGATGCCCAGGCGGCGCTTGCCGAAATAGAAGCCCGCCGGGTCCGGCGTCGCGTGGTTCGTGAGCTGCAGGATGCCCTCGTCGACCGCGGCCAGCACGACATGCGCGCTGTCCGCCACGCCCGCGACCTGCACGCCGACCTCGACCGTCTGGCGCGGCCGGATGGTCTCGGGCGCGTCGATGGCGACGTCGAGCGTGCGCGCGCTGCGGTCGATGCCGAGCCAGCTCAGCCCGATCGCCCGGCCGGGGCCGCGCGCGTGCTCGCTGGCGCCGGCCGGGCGGAACGCCGTGGCGATGACGTAGGCGCCTGCGCCCCACCCGTCCTCGACCGTCAGCGGCACCGCCTTGCCCTCGGCCGGCACGTCCACGACCCGCGCCATGTGCACGCTGTCCGACGCGACGGTCAGCAGCACCGGCCCGTCGAAGGGCGGCTTGACGAAGACCTGCGCGGTCTCGCCCGCGCCGTAGGCGTCCTTGTCGAGGCTGAGCTCGAGCTTGTCCGGCACGGTCGGCGCCGCGGCCGTCGTGTACCAGCCCGACGAGAAGCGCACCGAGGTCGCCGCGCCCGTGGCCTCGTCATACACCTCCAGCCGGTAGCGGCCCCAGGGCAGCTCGAAGCTCAGCGCCTCGGGCCCCTCGGCCGTCGGCGCCACCGTGCCCGACCGCACCGTCGTATCCTGGACGGTGACGGTGTAGCTCCACTCGCCGCCGCGCTCGAACCAGTTGTAGCGGTACTCCTCCTCGTAGAGTTCATAGGTGAGTTCCGGTGCGTCGGTGAGGGCGCCGTCGGGCGCCACCGCGGCGACGTCGAAGCGCGCGGCGGCGTTCTCCTCGACGCGCTCGTCGAAGGCCGGATCGATGCCGATCTCGAACGGGCGGAAGCGCACCGGCAGGCGCAGCGAGCGGGTCACCGCCCGGCCGCCCTGCTCGAGCACGGACACCCGGACCACCGCCTCGAGCGGCCGCGTGGTGTCGGGCGTGCCCTCGATCGACACCGGGATGTCCGCGCCGCCCTCGGCGTCGGTGGCCGACACCGGCAGCGACTGCAACCGCGGCCGCCACTCCTCCTGGACCAGCCCGAACCGGTAGCCCTCGCGCTCGGGATAGGGGTTCATATCCTGGCGCAGCGCGATCTCGGTCTCGATGTCGAGATGCGCGCCCGGCGCGCCATAGAGGAAGTCGGCCTGGACCGCCACCGTGGCGACGTCGCCCGGCGCGAGCCGGTCGGCGTCGGCGTCGAGCGCGACCGTCATGCGCTCGGGCACGAAATCCTCAACCTGGAAGGTCGTCCGGCCCACCGCCGGCCCCTCGGGATCGACATGCGCCTGCACCCGCCAGCGCCCGGTGCGCGCCGCCGGCGACAGCGGCAGCGCGACCGTGCGCATGCCGGCGGCGTCGCCGCC
>CAZMTC010000237.1:0-4725 GCA_964569105.1 uncultured Alphaproteobacteria bacterium
GGCCAGGTGCGGCTTTGCACTTCGCCTTCCTGGTGCTGGTCGTCATGAACCTCGTGGCCGGGTTCCATGCGCTCGGCACGCTGATGGCGGTGGGGCTGATGATGCTTCCGGCCGCGGCCGCGCGATTCTGGGCGGGCGAGGTTGCAACACTCGCGGCGACGAGCAGCGCCATCGCCTTCGCTTCCGGCTATGCCGGGCTGCTGCTTTCCTACCACGCAAACCTCCCGTCCGGCCCGGCCATCATCCTGGTCGCCGGTGGCGTTTACATCGTCTCGGTTGTCGCGGGTCCGCGCGGCAGCCTGTGGGCGCGGTTCTTGCCGCGCCACCATCTTGAAGCTTGAACCGCAACGAAGGATCCAAACCATGCATCGCCTTTCACGCCGCTTGCTTTTTGCCGCACTTGCTACGCTCGCCGTCGCCACGGCGTCTCCATCCTGGGCAGCCGACAAGCTCAAAGTCGTTACCACCTTCACCATTCTCGGAGATATGGCGAGCAATGTCGGCGGGGAGCACATCGCTCTCACAACGCTGGTCGGCCCTGACGGAGACGCCCATGTCTACGAGCCGACTCCGGCCGATGCGCGCGCGCTGGCCCAGGCGGACCTCGTCATCGTCAACGGCCTCGGCTTCGAAGGCTGGCTCGACCGCCTTGTCAAAGCCTCGGGCTACAAGGGGCCGGTGGTTGTGGCCAGCGACGGCATCTCCGCGTTGAAAGCAGAAGAAGATCACGGTCATGATCAGGGTCATGCACAGTCGCATGCGGAGAAAGACAAGCATCACGACCACGGCGAGCTTGATCCCCACGCTTGGCAGGATCTGGCCAATGGCCGCGTCTACGTCGCCAATATCGCGCGTGCACTTGCTGCGGCCGATCCGGCTCACGCGGACGACTTCCGCCGCCGTGCCGAAGCCTACGATGGCGAACTGGTGGCGCTGGATCGGGACATCCGTAGCCGGCTCGATGCCGTCCCCGCGGATCGGCGCAAGGTCATCACCTCGCACGACGCGTTCCAGTATTTCGGGCGCGCCTACGGCATCGACTTCCATGCACCGGTAGGCTTGAGCACTGAAAGCGAGCCGTCGGCCGGCGAGGTCGCGGCGCTCGTTCGCCAGATGAGGGACGAGAAAATCCGGGCGCTGTTCGTCGAGAACATCACCGACCCACGCCTGGTGCAGCAACTCGCGCGCGAAGCCGGCGCCGCTATCGGGGGCACGCTCTATTCCGACTCGCTGTCCGCCCCCACCGGGCCGGCGCCGACCTATCTCGACATGTTCCGCCACAATGCGAGCGAAATCGCCAAGGCCTTCACGAGCTGAGCAGGGGTGGCTGTGCGCTCCTGAAAGCCTTGTAAATGAGAGGAAGAGGCTACTCATGAATCAGATCCCCGTGACCGTCCTGACCGGCTATCTCGGCGCCGGCAAGACGACGCTTCTGAACCGCATCCTGACCGAACAGCACGGCAAAAAGTATGCCGTCGTCGTCAACGAGTTCGGCGAGATCGGCATCGACAACGACCTCGTGGTTAACGCCGACGAGGAAGTGTTCGAGATGAACAACGGCTGCATCTGCTGCACCGTGCGCGGGGATCTAATCCGCATCCTGGGTGGTCTGATGAAGCGGCAAGGCAGCTTCGATGGAATCTTGATCGAGACCACGGGCCTAGCCGATCCCGCGCCGGTCGCCCAGACCTTCTTCGTCGACGAGGACGTTCGGCGACGGGCGTGGCTCGATTCGATCGTCACAGTGGTCGACGCTCGCCATGTCGTCCAACGGCTGGAAGACAGCCACGAGGCGCTGGAACAGATCGCCTTCGCCGACGTCATCCTCCTCAACAAGACCGACCTCGTGCCGGCCGATGAACTGGCGCGGGTGGAAAATCGCATCCGTTCGATCAATGCGACGGCGATCATTCATCGCACGCAGCGATGCGAGGTGGATCTCGCCGCGGTTCTGGGACGTCGCGCCTTCGATCTCGATCGCATCCTGGCGATCGAGCCCAACTTCCTTTCGGAAGACGACCACGAGCACGACGATGCGGTGAAGAGCGTGTGCCTGCGCGCCGATCGTCCCTTGGATGGCGCCCGCCTCACAGGTTGGTTGCAGCACCTGTTAGCTGAGCGCGGGCAGGATCTATTGCGGACCAAAGGGATTCTGTCCATCGCCGGTCAGGACAAGCAGTTCGTCGTCCAGGCGGTCCATATGCTCATGGAGGGCAATTTCACGAAGCCATGGAGTCTGAAGGAAAACCGTGAGAGTCGCCTGGTTTTCATCGGGCGAAATATCGATGAGCTGGAGCTGCGCCAGCAGTTCGACGCCTGCATCGCATGAGTTTCTCCGCCGAACAGGGCAAGACGGCGCTGCTTGATCGCATCGGCACCGGCCGAATGCTCGATGCCTATGTAGTAGGTGTCGCACACCTAGAAAATGGCACACTGGCGGCTGCTCTCGGGGACGGTCGGGTCACCTTCATCGGCAGCGAGAACGCGGACGCTCCACGCTTCATCTCGGTCCACGACGGGGCCTGTCTGTCGCTGTCCGTAGATCTCGGCGAGGAGGGCTTTCTGACGGGGGGCGATGATGGTCGGCTGGTGAGCACGGATTCCGACGGCGAGACAACCTCAATCGCAGACATTGCAGGGCGCTGGGTCGAACCGATCGCGGTCAGCATGGCATCCGGACTGCGCGCTGCGGCCTTCGGCAAGACGGTTCGCCTCTTCGCCCGAGATGGGTCGGAGATCGGAACATTCGACCATGTAAACACAGTCGGCGGGCTGGCCTTCGACCCGAAGGGACGACGGCTCGCGGCTGCGCACTATGGCGGCGCCAGCCTCTGGTGGGCGAAGGCCGGCAGGCAGCAACCGAAGCCGCTTACCTGGTCCGGCTCGCACCTCAGTCTGACCTGGAGCCCGAACGGGAAGTACATCGTCACCGCAATGCAGGAGAACGAGCTGCACGGTTGGCGTGTCTCCGACGGCGCCGATATGCGGATGTCCGGCTACCCGGCGAAAGTGAAGTCAATGAGCTGGCTGCCGAAGGGGCGATACTTGGCAACCAGTGGCGCGGAAGCAGTCGTCTGTTGGCCCTTCCACGGCAAGGGCGGCCCCATCGGCAAGGCGCCACTCGACCTCGGGTGGGGCTTCGAGGGCGTTGTAACGGTGGTGGCGGCCCACCCCCGGCATGACGTGGTCGCAGCCGGATACGAAGACGGCGCGACGATACTGGTGCAGATCGACCGCGCTCATCCGGTTTTGGTCAAGCGGCCCGGCGATGGGGCTGTCACCGCGCTCGCCTGGTCGGCGGACGGACAGCATCTCGCGCTCGGCACGGAGAGCGGCTTTATCGGCCGAATACGCCTCACGGACTGGCGGGCTCCAACATGAGCGCGATCAGAGAAACGCCAAGCGAGGTTCTTCCATGAAGCGGAGTGGTAAGCGGGCCCCATCACCCTGCATTGACGTCTGCAGTCTCGACCCGAAGACGGGGTGGTGCCTGGGCTGTGGCAGGACTGCCGGTGAGATCGGTGAATGGACCAAGCTTACGCCGTTCCGCCGGATCCGGCTTCAACAGGAGCTCGCACGCCGCCTCGTGAGGCTCGGGCAACGCCCGCTGGTGGGAAGCGAATGAAACGATCGGCGATCGCTATCGATTATCTAAGTGGCGGATTCCTGGCGCTGTTATTTATGCTGGCGGGAGCCGGTGGGTTTCCGGCTGTAGCGCATCCGCACGCCTGGATCGACCTGCGGAGCACCGTCGTGCTGGATGCCGCCGGTCGCGTCACCGCCATCGAGCAGCAGTGGCTCTTCGATCCGTTTTACACGGTCTTCGCCACGGAGGGGCTGTCTGGCGCGGCAGGCACCCGGGCCGAGGCGCTGAGGGCACTCGCCCGCAGCAACCTCCAGAATCTGCGCTCCTACGACTATTTCACCGAGGTGCGCACGGGCGGCACGAAGGTTGCGCTCGGCACGGTGAGCGAGTTCGAGAGCGAACTGCGCGAGGGCCGGATGTGGATACGCTTCGTGGTACCGCTCGCCACACCCGTCGACCCCACTGAGCGAACGCTCGCATTCGCCGTCTTCGACCCAACCTACTATATCGAGATTCTCCACCTGCAAGGCGACGTGGTCGCCTTTCGCGGAGACGAGACCGGTGGCTGCTTCGGCCGGATCGTGCCGCCCAACCCGACCACCGAGGCCGTCTTGCTGGCGCAGGCCATGGACCGTGACGCCACGCCGGATGCCACACTCGGCAGCGTCTTCGCCGAACGGGTGGAGGTCACGTGCCGGTAGCGCGCCGTAACCTGCTCCTGGCCGCCGTGATCGCGGTCCTGGCCGCCGGGCTCGCCGTCCCGTTCTTCGCGCTGCCCGACAGCGGTCCGGGCGTCTGGTCCGGGCTGGTGCTGGATGTCCAGACCGTGCAGCGCGACCTGCATCGCCAGCTTGCCGCCGCGATGCAGGCGGTGCAGGCGGAAGGGGCGGCAGCTGCCCGGGCGCTCGTCGTCCTCAGCTTTTTGTATGGAGTGTTTCACGCGGCCGGGCCGGGGCACGGGAAGGTCGTCATCTCGACTTATCTGTTGACCCAGGAGAGTCATCTTCGCCGCGGCGTGGCGCTTTCGTTGGTTGCTTCGCTGGCGCAAGGCGTCACCGCCATCCTGGTCGTCGAAACGACTGTCGGTTTGCTCGGGCTCACGTTTCGGCGGGCGGAAGCAACAGCGACCGGCTTTGAGG
>CAZMTC010000238.1:0-4704 GCA_964569105.1 uncultured Alphaproteobacteria bacterium
AGCCAAGCGGGCGCGAGCGGCAAGGAAGCGGCGGCCGTTAGCGGGGCGTCAACATATCGACCCCGTGGCTCCACGCGGCTCCGCCCGGCGCAGCACCTCCTTCTTCGCTGAAGCGGTTTCTGGGAGGTCTCCTGCGGGAGAAGGGTGATGGGGTCGCCGTTCCGGTCAATGCACGACGTATGGCCCCGGCCTGCGGGCGGTGTCGCGGGCGAGGAGCGGGAACAGGATCAGGCCCCCGATCATTCCGCCCATGTGAGCCTGCCAGCTCACCCGGCCCTCGACGCCAATGGCGCCGCCGCCGACAAAGGCGAAGGCCAGGTTGAAGACCGTGAACAGCGCCAGATAGACGGCCATGTTGGCAAGCTTGCGGCCCACGGTCGGTCCCTGGGTGAGCAGGTAGGCGCCGGCGCCGATCAGGCCGAACACGATGCCCGAGGCCCCGACGGCGATGACGAGCTGCCCCCAGCTGCCGATTACGTGGGCGGCTGCGCCCGCCACCGCCGTCCCCAGCAGGAAGACCCAGAACCGGGACGGTCCGGTATGGCGCAGCACCATCGGCCCGAAGACGAAGATCCAAAGCCCGTTGAACGCTGCGTGCCAGAAGCCGCCATGAAGCAGCCAATAGGTCAGGAAGGTATAGGCCCATTCGGGGTGGAGCCCGCCAGCCTGGTCGAACAGACGGGCGCCGAACAGCCAGACCACCTCGACCCACCACCGCGGAAGGATCAGCCAGCTCGCCACCTCGACCGCGGCGATCGCGACGAGCGCCTGCAGCACGGGCGGCGGCACCTGTCGCGGAGGGCGCAGGGCCGCTTCGTCGCGGGCGAGGGGGAACCAGGAGGGCGTCATGGGCGGGGACCGAGGGGGCGACTCCGGGCCGACGGGGTTACAGGATCGGGCGCGGCAGGCGTGGGATGGAGCGATACCTTGTCCGCCGCCGGGCCCGCAAGGGAAACCGGGGCGCCGGTTCGCCGTGCCGACCTATAAGCGACGCTAACTCCGGGCTGAGAGAAATTCGCGCGAGCCGGACCGGGTGGACTGCTAGGATCGGCGCGGCATGGACGATGACGGGGGCGGCGTCTTGGCGGAGAGCGAGCAGAGCGGGCGGTGTCTGTGCGGGGCGGTGCGCTACCGCACGCGCGGCGAGCCCTTGCGCGTGGGCGTGTGCCTGTGCGGGCAGTGCCGGAAGGACTCCGGGTCGGCCTACACGGCGGTGGCCGTGTTCGCGCCGGGCCAGGTGGAGGTCGAGGGCGAGACGGCGCACTACACCCCGCGGCGCTGGCGCCGGCATTTCTGCCCGCGCTGCGGCACCGTGCTGTTCGTCGACGCCGAGGGCGAGGCGATCTTCGACGTGCTGATCGGCACGCTCGACGACCCGAGCGCGTTCGCGCCGACCTACGCTATGTTCACCGACGACGCACCGCCGTGGGTGCCCCAGGACCCGTCCTGGCTGAGCTACCCGGGCGAGCGGACCGGGCCGGCGCGGCGGGGCGAGCCGTGAGCGCTGCGCAGAGCCACGCCGGCGGCTGCCTGTGCGGCGCGGTGCGCTACCGGCTCGAGGGCGCGCCGATGCGCGTGGGGCTGTGCCACTGCTCGCTGTGCCGGCGCAACACGGGCGCACCCTTCGCGGTGCTGGCGGTGTTCGACCGGGCGCAGCTCGTCCACGAGCGGGGCGAGCAGCGGCACTGGGACACGCCCGACTACCGCCGCCATTTCTGTCCCGTCTGCGGCTCGGCGACCTACAGCGAGTGCCTGTCGAACACGACCGTGGACGTGCATGTGGGCGCGCTCGACGACCCGGCACCGCTCGTGCCGACATTCGAGTTGTGGACGCAGGACGCGGCGGCGTGGGTGCCGCGCGATCCGGGGTGGGTGTCGTACGCGCAGGGACGGACGGGGCCGGTGGAGCGCGAGGAATAGGGATAAGGGAATGTTAGGGTTCCCTCTTCCCATGAGGAGGTCCAAGCGGGAAGCTGCTTCCGCGGCCGGAGACCCGGAGCCCGTGGAATGGCAGCACCCTTTGAACCACCGAGACACAAAGACACCAAGGGCCGGCGACGGGCGTGGTCTCTTGGTGCCTTTGTGTCTTGGTGGTGAAATGCGATGCCGCGATTCGCCTGGGCCCCGGCTCTCCGCTTCGCTCCAGCCGGGGAAACAGATTCCTTTTCAGCAAAGCCGGTTCGCAGACCCGTCACATGAGAGAAGGCGAGCGGGGTGACGTGCCCCTTCGTCGCAGCGTTTCCCGATCCAAGGGTCGCACTCGCGGCGCGGCGCGCCTAGATTGGCGGGCATGAGTGACCGCCTGACCATCGCCATGGCCCAGATCAACCCGATCGTGGGCGATATCGACGGCAATACCGAGCTGATCCGCCGGGCCCGCGCCGAGGCCGGGAACGCCGATCTGGTCGTGTTCTCCGAGCTCGTCCTGTGCGGCTACCCGCCCGAAGATCTCGTGCTCAAGCCCTACTTCCAGGAGGTCTGCGAGAAGGCGGTGCGCGCGCTGGCGGCGGACACGGCGGACGGCGGGCCGGCGCTGCTCGTCGGCTCGCCCTGGCGCGTCGACGGCAAGCTTTACAATGCCGCGCTGCTGCTCGACGGCGGCGAGGTGGCGGGGATTCGGCTGAAGCACGACCTGCCGAACTACGGCGTATTCGACGAGAAGCGCGTCTTCGCGCAGGGACCGCTGCCCGGGCCGATCAACTTTCGCGGTGTGCGCCTGGGCGCGATGGTGTGCGAGGACATGTGGGGCGAGGAGGTCTCCGAATGCCTGGCCGAGAACGGCGCCGAGATACTGGTGGTGATCAACGGCTCCCCCTTCGAGGCCGACAAGGTGGGCGTGCGGCTGAGCCTCGCCGTGGCGCGCGCGGGCGAGACCGGGCTGCCGCTGGTGTACGTCAACCAGATCGGCGGGCAGGACGAGCTGGTGTTCGACGGCGCGTCCTTCGTGGTCGGCGCCGACCGGTCGCTCATGGCATTGGCGCCGGCGTTCGAGCCTGCCGTGACACCTACCGTCTGGACGCGCACGGCCGACGGCTGGGACGCCGCGCAGGGCCCGCTGTCCGACGAGCCCGGCGAACGCGAGGCGGTCTACCGCGCGATGACGCTGGGCGTGCGCGACTATGTCGACAAGAACGGCTTTCCGGGTGTGATCGTCGGCCTGTCGGGCGGTATCGACTCGGCGCTCACCGCGGCGGTGGCGGTCGACGCGCTGGGCTCCGAGCGGGTGTGGACGGTGATGATGCCCTCGCCCTACACCTCCTCCGACAGCCTGGAGGACGCGACCGAGTGCGCAAAGCTTCTGGGCACGCGATACGACAGCGTGGCGATCGGCCCGGCGATGGACGCGTTCGAGGAGATGCTGCGGCCGCTGTTCGACGGCCGCGAGCCCGACACGACCGAAGAGAACATCCAGGCCCGCGCGCGCGGTATCGTGCTGATGGCGCTGTCCAACAAGTTCGGCGACATGCTGCTGACCACCGGCAACAAGTCGGAGATGTCGGTGGGCTACGCCACGCTCTACGGCGACATGGCGGGCGGCTACTCGGCGCTGAAGGACGTCTACAAGTCCGATGTCTACGCCCTCTCACGCTGGCGCAACCAGAGCCATCCGCCGGGGGCGCTGGGACCCGGGGGCCGGGTCATTCCCGAGCGCATCATCACCAAGGCGCCGTCGGCGGAGCTCAAGCCCGACCAGACCGACCAGGACAGCCTGCCGCCCTACGACGTGCTCGACGACATCCTGCGCTCGCTGATCGAGCACGACATGGGCGTGCGCGAAATCGCCGCGCGCGGCCATGATGCCGCTCTAGTGCGCAGGATCTGGCGCATGCTCGACGTGGCGGAGTACAAGCGGCGGCAGGCGCCGCCCGGCGTCAAGCTCACCCGCCGCGCCTTCGGCAAGGACCGGCGCTACCCGATCACCAACACCTTTCGCGACCAGGCATGACGCTGACGCTTTACAACACGCTCACGCGCAAGAAGGCGCCGTTCGAGCCGTTGAACCCGAACAACGTGCGCATGTATGTGTGCGGGCCCACGGTCTACGACCTTGCCCATATCGGCAATGCGCGGCCGGTGGTGGTGTTCGACGTGCTGTACCGGCTGATGCGCCATCTCTACGGGGACGACCACGTCACCTATGCGCGCAACATCACCGATGTCGACGATAAGATCATCACCGCGGCGCGCAAGAACGGCGAGGACATCGACGACCTGACCGAACGCACGGCGGCGGCGTTCCACGCCGACATGGCCGCGCTCGGCGCGCTCGAGCCGACCATCGAGCCGCGCTGCACCCGGCACATCCCCCAGATGGTCGAGATGATCGAGACCCTCATCGACAAGGGCTGCGCCTACGGGGCCGAAGGGCACGTGCTGTTCCGGGTCAAATCGATGGACGGCTACGGCGCGCTCTCGGGCCGCAACCGCGACGAGATGATCGCCGGCGCGCGCGTCGAGGTGGCGCCCTACAAGGAGGACCCGGCCGACTTCGTGCTGTGGAAGCCGTCGACCGACGACCAGCCCGGCTGGGACAGCCCCTGGGGCAAGGGACGGCCTGGCTGGCATATCGAGTGCTCGGCCATGTCGGCAGCGCATCTGGGCGAGGTGTTCGACATCCACGGCGGCGGCCTGGACCTGGTGTTCCCCCACCACGAGAACGAGCTGGCCCAGAGCCGCTGCGCCCACGGCACCGAGGAGATGGCG
>CAZMTC010000239.1:0-4697 GCA_964569105.1 uncultured Alphaproteobacteria bacterium
ACCACGTTCCGGGTCCAGCCCGTCGACGCTGGTCGTAAACGGCGAAGTGGGATTGAACGACTGCGCCACGCTGACATAAGGGCTCAGCCAGTCGGTCAGCTCATAAAGTGCGCCGACGCGGCCAGTGAAGGCCGTATCCGTCTGGTCGCCTACAAAATTAAAGGTAGGGGTTATAAACTTCACGAACTGATCGACATAGTCATACCGCCCGCCCAGCAGCAGATGCAGCCGATCGTCCGCCAAGGTGATCTGGTCCTGGAAATACACCCCGACCCACTTCGTCTCAAAGTCAAAATCGGTGGGATTGTCGAAGTTGATTGTGCCGAACTGGCCGAATTGCGGATTTACGATGTCGATCGGGAACGGCCCACTCGATCGCGGGCCGTCCTGCTGATTGCCGAACTCCGGTTCCAAGCGTGCATCGACGCCAAACAGGACGTCATGTTTGGTCGGCCCAAGATCGAACTCGTAGCCAAGGTCCGCGATCGCATTGAACACGGTTCCTTTGGGCACGGAACGATCGAATGTGCGGTTGACCGTGTTGTCCGCATTGGTGCTACCGAAATGCCGGAACGCATTGAGCCGGTTCTCGTTGTATTGGAACGACAAGACGTTCCTGAAGGTCAGTTGATCGTTGAAATCGTGGGTGAAGGTATATCCGGCGAAAATCTCCTCGCGTTCGCTGCGGAAACCCGGCTCGCCGAGAAACGTAGAGACGTCGGCCACAGGTTGGCCGTCGGCACTAAAAGCGACGCCGTGGTCAAACGGATACTTCTCATAGGAATATGAGAAATCGACGATCAGCTCGGTGGCGTCACTCGGCCGATAGGTCAGGGTAGGTGCGACGAAGACGCGATCAATGCCGTCGTGATCCCGGAAAGTATCGTCCGACGTATAGGCGAAGTTGATACGCCCGAGCAGACTTTGATCATCAACCAAGGGTGCATTGGCGTCCAAAGTCGTCCGATAGCGGTCGTAGCTGCCAAATTCCTGTTCGAGGATCATGAAGCTGTCGTTCACAGGACGTTTCGTCACGATGTTCAGCAGGCCGCCGGGTTCACCCAGCCCGAACACGACCGATGCGGGTCCTTTGAGGACCTCGACCCGCTCGACATTGGCCAGCTCGACGGGCGCGGTCTGTCCAAGGCGAAACCCGTTGCGATATGGGCCATCCGCGAATCCCCGGATGATAGGAACTTCGGTCCCAAAGACGTTTCCCCCCGTGAACGCCGGTTCAACGCCGCTGATGTTTCGGTAGACATCACGTAGGCGAGGACTTGCCTGGTCCTCGAAGACCTGCTCCGGCACGACTTGAATGGACGCCGGCGTCTCCATAATGGGCGTATCGGTACGTGTCGCCGTCGCGGATCGCGAGGCACGGTATCCCTCTACGGGTCCGTAGGCGGATTCGGCCTCCTCCGTAACCTGGATCGGCCCGAGCTCCACCGGCCCGTCGCCGTCCTGCTCACCCACCTTCGCCAGCGTCACCGTGTCGGCGTCGGAGAAGCGATAGTTCAGCCCGGTGCCGGCGAGCAGGCGCTGCAGCGCCTCCTGGGGCGTGTATTCGCCCTGGACGCCCCGGGTCGTGAGCCCGGCCGTCATCTCGGCCGGGTAGAGGAGCTGCAGGTCGACTTCCTGCGAGAAGGCGAGCAGCGCCGATTGCAGGTCGCCCGCCGGGATGGCGAAGCGGCGCGCCTCGGCCGTGGTGGCCTGGGCGACCTGGATCGGCCCGAGGCCGAAGGCCGGCGCCGCGCCGGTTTCCATGTCGCGCAGGCGCTGCTGCCAGTCCTCGGCGGCGGCCGGCGCCGCGGCCAGCGCCAGCAGCGAGACCCCCGACAGCAGCGACCGGCTGCGACGCCCGAGGGCGCCCTCGCGTGTGCCGATGCCGCCGTTGCCCGTGTTCCCCCGTGTGCTCATCCGGTGCACTCCCCTCGTCGATAACGCCCCGCGGCGCATGGCGGCAGGCCCGCCTTTGCGCCGATCTCATGGGGTTAGACCGGTCGAGGGGCCGGACTCCTGACCTCCGAAAGCGAAAAAATTTGCGAGGGAGCGAAAAAAGGCCCGAGACGCCCCGCGAACGCCGCCTCGGTCGCGGGCGCGGGGCAGAGTGAGCCAGGGGGTGAGGCGGGTTCCCGCTTCGCCTGCCGCGGGATCGAGCGATGGGCTTGGATTTTTTGCTGGCGTCGATTAAATCGATATCGATGCAGATCGCGGGTCGAGCCATGGGCGCAATCACCATCCGGAATGTCGACGAGGCCCTGAAGAAGCGCCTGCGCGTTCAGGCCGCGCTGCACGGGCGCTCGATGGAAGAGGAGGCGCGCGACATTCTGCGCGCGGCGCTCAGCCGGGAGCCGGCCAGGGCCGAGAACCTCGGCAGCAGGCTGCACGCGCTGTTCAGGCCCTATGGCGGCGTCACGCTCGACATTCCGCCGCGCGAGCCGATGCGTCATCCTCCGCGCTTCGACTGAGCCGGCCTCCGCACGATCGTCCTCGATACCAACGTCGTTTCGGAGACGATGCGGGAAACGCCGCACCCGGACCGCGCGGATGTCACTCCATGGCCCGCAGCAGCGTGAGCCAAGGGGTGAGGCGCACCACGTCGACGGGGAGCGTCGCCTCGATCGCGGCGAGCGCGCGGTCGGTGTCCCCGAGGGCGAAGACGCCGGTGAAGCGCTCCCCGGCGATCCCCGAATCCAGGAACAGGATGGCGCCCGGGCGGTAGCGGTCGAGCTCCGCCACCACGTCGCGCAGGCGCCGCTCGGCGAAGACCAGCCGGCCCTGACGCCAGGCGGTCAGCGCCGCCACGTCGGCGCGCCCCGTCTCGATGCCGTTCGAGGCGCCGTAGCGCGCCGTCTCGCCCGCTTCCAGCGTCACGCCGCCCGGCGCCGCGCCGTCTCCGGCCTCGCGCGCGACACGGACCCGCCCTTCGGCGACGGCTACGGTTACGCTTGCGTCGGCCGCGTACACGTTGAAGGCAGTGCCGAGCGCCTGCGACGTGCCGTGGCCGGCCGCCACCCGGAACGGGCGATCCGGCTCGGGCGCCACCGTGAAGAACGCCTCGCCGCGCAGCAACTCGACGCAGCGGCAGCGGTCGCTGAGGTCGACGGTGAGCGCCGTGTCGGTGTTGAGGTGGACGACCGAGCCGTCGGCAAGCGTGACCTCGCGGGTCTCGCCCACCGCCGTCGCATGGTCGGCGCGCAGGCCGTCCGTGCCGCCCACCGACCACAGGCCGACGACCGCGGCGAGGAGCAGCGAGGCGGCCGCGGCCATGGCCTGCCGCAGCCGGCGCCGATGACGCGGACGGACCGCCACCTCGTGCCGGACCCGCTCGCCGGAGGGATGGCCCTCGGCACCGGAGCCGAACCGCGGGTCGGGGATGCCGCCGAGCGCGCCCCACAGCGCCTCGGCCTCGGCATAGGCCGCACGGTGGGCCGGATCGCGGTCGAGCCAGGCGCGGAAGGCGCGGCGGTCCTCGTCGGTGACGACATCCGAGGTCATGCGCACGAACCAGGCGGTCGCCTCCTCGACGCGCGCCTCCCCGACGCGCGCCTCGTCGCACGGGCCGGTGTTCGCGGAACGGTTCCTCGATGTCGTCATGCTGCCGTTTCGCCAGCCATTCGCATGCCAGACCAGCCCCGGGCCCCGCGGCCCGGAGGCGGCGCCGGCCTTGCTTCACTCTCTTAGACTGCCCGAGGGCAGCGACTCCTGACCGGGAAGATGCAACTATTTTCCGGCGGCGTCGAGACGACGGCGGCAGTGCAGCATGGCGCGGATGATGTGTTTCTCGACCATGTTGCGGGAAATGCCGAGCCGTGCGGCGATCTCGCCGTTGGCGAGCCCGTCGAGCCGGCTCATCAGAAACACCTCGCGGCAGCGCGGGGTCAGCTCGTCCACGGCGGCGGCGAGCAGGCGCTGGCGCTCGGCCGCCTGCGCCGCGGCCTCGGCGTCGGGTTCGGGGCAGGCGACCCGCTCGGCCGCCTCCGCGTCGGCGACGACCACGCGGTCGCGCCGCCGCGCCTCGGCGAGCCGGTCCCGCGCGACGTTGGCCGCCACCTGGAAGACGTAGGCGCGGGAATCATCCATGGTGCGGCCCGGCGCGAAACGGATGAGCCGCATCCAGGCCTCCTGCGCGGCATCCGCGGCCGCCTCCTCGCAGTGCAGCATGCGGACGAGGAACCGGCGCAGCGCCGCGTCGTGGCGGAGGTAGAGCTCTTCGACCGCGAGCGAGCGTGCCGGTGCTGTCATAGGTGCGTTCCATCGTCGGCTCGTCGGCGCCGGACCGTGCCGCGGGCGGACGTGCGCCGCCACCGTCCCGGCCGCCAGCGAGAGGTGTACCCTGCCGTGGCGGCGACATTACTGAGATTGCGAATTGTTCGCAACAATGAATCGTTGCGCGGGTCCACCCGACCGCGGCGGGCGGCTGGGCGGCGCTACTCTATGAACTCGACCGGCCCGCGCGCCGAGGGCGTCACCAGCCCCAGGCAGTCGTCGCGCGGGCCGGATGCGTCGGCGCAGGCCGTGACATCGTTGAGCAGCACGCCACCGATATCCGCGCACGGCAGCCCGTCCAGGTCGAACGCCTTCAGGCTGGTCTTGCCCGCCGCCAGCGGCGCCGTCTCGACCGCGAGCCGCTTCGCCACCTCGCCGTCGGCATCGAACATGACGAGGTCGAGCTTGAGCGTCTCGAAGGCGCTTTC
>CAZMTC010000240.1:0-2484 GCA_964569105.1 uncultured Alphaproteobacteria bacterium
GGATAACCGAAATGCCGCTACGCGGCCCGGCGTGTACGGCCGGATCGCTACGCCTTCGCCTTCAGGTAGGCGGCGGCGGCGTCGATTGTGGTGAGCTTGGGGTAGTCGGCCTCGGGGATGTCGACGCCGGTCGCCTTGTGCAGGGCGATGACGAAATTGAGGAAGTCGACCGAGTCGATGTCGAACTGGTCGCGCAGGTTGACCTTGGGGTCGATCTCCTCGCCCTCGGCCTCGGGGGCGACCTCGTAGAGGGCGGCGAGCACTTTCTCGGTTGCGTCGTCGGTCATCGCAGCGTCTCCGGTTCCTGCAGCATTCGGTCGATCGCGGACAGCAGCCGGCCGCCGTGCTGACCGTCGCTAGCGCGATGGTCGGCGGACAGTGTGGCTTGCACCACCGGCCGCACGCCGAGCATGCCGTCCACCGCCCAGGGCCGCTCCACGATGCGGCCGAATCCGATCACCGCGACCTGCGGCGGGGTGATGACGCCGAACACCGTCTCGACCCCGAGATCGCCCAGATTGGTGATCGTCGCCGTCGCGCTGGACAGCTCCGAGCCGCGCAGGCCGCCCTTGCGCGCCCGCTTGACCAGGTCGAGCAGCGCCGGCATCAGCGCATCCAGGCTCATGGTGTCCGCGTCGCGGATCGCCGGGTTTATCAGCCCGCCGCCCTTGAGCGCGACGGCGACGCCCGGATGGACGCCGTCGCCGGGCACGAAGGCGCCGTCGCGCCAGAAGCCGTTGAGCTCGGGCACCTCGCGCAGCGCCAGGGCGGTGGCCTTGATCAGCAGCGCCGCGGGCAGCAGGCGCCCGGTTACCGGGCGCTGGGAGTTCTCGGCGATCAGCCAGTCCATCGCCGCCTTCATGTCGATGGCCGTCGCGAGATAGTAGTGCGGGATCTCGCGCTTCGAGCGCGCCATGGCCGCGGCCACCGCCTGGCGCATGCTCGCGGTGTCGAAGCCTCGCGGCGCCGGGCGGGCGCGCGGCGCGGCTTCCGGAGCGGTGGCCGCGACATCGGCGCGGACCACCGCGCCCTCGGGCCCGCTCGGCGTCACCGCGGCCAGATCCACGCCGTGTTCGGCCGCGAGCCTGCGCGCGGCCGGGGAGGCCTTGACCCGCCCGCCCGCTGGGGGACCGCCGCGCCGGGCCGCGATCGCGGCTTCGACATCCTCGCGGAGCACCTCGCCGTGCGGCCCGGTGCCCTTGAGCTCGGCCGGGTCGAGACCGGCCTCGGCCGCCAGCCGGCGGGCGGCCGGGGAGGTATGCATCGGCGGCGGCTCCAGGGTGGAAGCCGGCGGCTTCGGTGCCGGGGCGGCCGGCGCCTCGGTCGGTTCGTGCGCGGACGGGGGCGCGGCTTCGGCCGGCCCTGGCGGCGCTGCTTCGGCTCCGGTGCCCACGGTGGCGAGCGCCGTGCCGACCGGAACCTCGGTCCCGGGCTCGACCAGCAGCTCGTCGATCGTGCCGCTTTCGAAGATCTCAATCTCGATGGCGCCCTTCTGGGTCTCGACAACCGCAACGATGTCGCCGCGCTTGACCGCATCGCCCGGCTTCACCAGCCACTCGGTGAGCGTGCCGGCCTCCATGTCGGCGCCGAGCGAGGGCATGCGGAACTCAGCCATGGCCCATCAGCTCCCTGACCGCCGCCACCACCTTGTCCGCTTGCGGCAGCGCGGCGTCCTCGAGGTGCTTGGCATAGGGGATCGGCACCTCCTCGGTGCACACGCGCGCGAGCGGCGCGTCGAGCTCCCAGAAGGCCCGCTCGGCAAGCCGCGCCATGATCTCGGCGGAAATGCCCCCCGAGCGCCAACCCTCGTCGACCACCACGGCGCGGCGGGTGCGCGAGACGCTGTCGACGATCGGCTGGGTGTCGAGCGGGCGCAGGACGCGCAGGTCGACCACCTCGGCCTCGATGCCGTCGGCGGCGAGCGACTCGGCCGCCTCGAGGCTCTTCCACAGGCTGGCGCCGTAGGTCAGCAGGGTGACGTCGCGGCCGGCACGCCGGACCTTGGCGGTCGCGATGTCGACCCGGCCGGCGCCCTCGGGCAGCGGGCCTGCCATGTTGTAGAGGAGCACGTGCTCGAAGAGCAGCACCGGGTTGGGATCGGCCAGCGCCGAAGCGAGCATATAGCGCGCGTCCTCGACCGTGCCGGGGACCAGGATCTTGAGGCCGGGGATGTGGGCGTACCAGCCCTCGAGGCTGTGCGAGTGCTGCACCGCGACCTGCTTGCCGCCGCCGGTCGCCATGCGGATCACCAGCGGCACCTCGAACTGGCCGCCCGACATGTGGCGGATGGTGGCGGCGTTGTTGACGATCTGGTCGAGGGCGAGGAGCGAGAAGTTGACCGTCATGATCTCGACGATCGGGCGCATCCCGCCCAGCGCCGCGCCGATCCCGGCGCCGACGAAGGCGGATTCGCTCAGCGGCGTGTCGCGGATGCGGTCCTCGCCGAACTCGGCCATGAGACCCTTGGAGACGGCGAAGCAGCCG
>CAZMTC010000240.1:2494-4655 GCA_964569105.1 uncultured Alphaproteobacteria bacterium
TCGGTCGTGGCGGTGGCGTCGTTCATGCCGGCACCTCGCCGGCATAGACGTCCTTGGTCAGGTCCTCGACCGGCTCCCAGGTGCCGGCCTCGGCGAAGGCCACGGCGTCCTCGACCTCGGCGTCGACCTCGGCGGTCATGGCGGCGAGCTCCGCGTCGGACAGCAGCCCGTCCCCGGTGAGGCGGGCGGTGAAGACCTTGATCGGGCCCTTGCCCTTCCACTCCTCGACCTCGTCCTTCTGGCGGTAGAGCTCGGCGTCGAACATCGAGTGGGCGCGGAAGCGGTAGGTGCGCAACTCGAGGAAACAGGGGCCCTTGCCGGCGCGGGCGTGGGCCACCGCCTTCTCCATCGCGGCCTCGACGGCGAGCACGTCCATGCCGTCGACCGCCACCGAGCGCAGGCCGAAGGCGGCGGCCTTCTTGTGGATGTCGGTCTCGGATTCCGAGCGGGCGAGCGCGGTGCCCATGGCGTAGAGGTTGTTCTCGCAGGCGAAGACCACCGGCAGGCGCCAGAGCTGGGCGAGGTTGAGCGATTCGTGGAACTCGCCCTCCGCAACGGCTCCTTCTCCGAAAAAACAGGCGGTTACGCGCTTTTCTTCACGCATCTTATCGGCCAGCGCGAGGCCGACGGCGAGCGGGATGCCGCCGCCGACGATGGCATTGCCGCCGTAGAACCGTGCCTCGGCGTCGAATATGTGCATCGAACCGCCGCGGCCGCGCGAGCTGCCCTCGAGCTTGCCGTACATCTCCGCCATCACCGGGCCCATGGGCAGGCCGCGGGCCACCGCGTGGCCGTGCTCGCGGTAGGTGGCGACGACGCCGTCCTCGGGCCGCAGCGCCTGCATCGCACCCACCGCCACCGCCTCCTCGCCGATATAGAGGTGGAGGAAGCCCCGGATCTTCTGGTCCGAGTAGAGCTCGACGCACCGCTCCTCGAAGCGGCGGATGCGCAGCATCTGGCGCAGCAGATGGTGCGCGTGGTCCTTGCCGGGCGGCTTCGCGCTTTCTGTCTTGGCGTTGGCAGACTTCGCCGCCTTGTCCTTGTCCTTGCTCATCCATCGGCCTCCAGGGTCGAGGTGTCGCCCTCGGGCAGGCCGAGCTCGCGGGCCTTGAGCAGCCGGCGCACGATCTTGCCCGAGCGGGTCTTGGGCAGCGTCGCCTTGAATTCGATCTCCTTGGGTGCGACGGCGGCGCCGAGGCGCTTGCGCGCGAGCACCATCAGCTCCTTCTCCAGCGCCGGGCCGGCCTCGTGGCCGGGCTTGAGCGCGACGAAGGCCTTGACGATCTCGCCGGCCATCTCGTCGGGCTTGCCGATGACGCCGGCCTCGGCGACGGCGGGGTGCTCCATCAGCACGTTCTCGACCTCGAACGGGCCGATCAGGTGGCCCGAGGTCTTGATCACGTCGTCGGCGCGGCCGATGAACCAGAAATAGCCGTCGGCGTCGCGCTTGGCGAGGTCGCCGGTCAGGTACCAGCCGTCGGCGAAGGATTTGCGGTAGCGCTCCTCCTGGTCGAGATAGCCGCGGAACATGGACGGCCAGCCGGGGCGCAGCGCGAGCTCGCCCTCCACCATGGGCTCGTCGATCACCTCGACGGAGCCGTCGTCGCGCTTGCGCACGACGCCGGCCTCGATGCCGGGCAGCGGCCGGCCCATCGACCCCGGGCGGACTTCCTGGCCGCGGAAGTTGGCGATCATGATGCCGCCGGTCTCGGTCTGCCACCAGTTGTCGTGGATCGGCATGCCGAACGTCTCCGCCCCCCACACCACCGCCTCCGGATTGAGCGGCTCCCCGACGCTGGCGACGAAGCGCAGCGCCGACAGGTCGAAGCGTTTCGGCAGCTCCCGCCCGGCGCGCATCAGCATGCGCAGCGCGGTCGGCGCCGTGTACCAGACGTTGACGCGGTGTTCGGCGAGGACGGCGTACCAGCGTTCGGCGTCGAACTCCTCCTCGTCGACGACGAGCGTCGCGCCGACGACGAGCGGGCCGAGGATGCCGTAGGAGGTGCCGGTCACCCAGCCCGGGTCGGCCGTGCACCAGTAGACGTCGCCGGGCGCGAGATCGAGCGCGAGGCGGGTCGTGACGTCGTGCGCGACGACCGCCTCGTGGACGTGCATCGCCCCCTTCGGCTTGCCGGTGGTGCCGCTAGTGAAGTGGAGCGTC
>CAZMTC010000241.1:0-4611 GCA_964569105.1 uncultured Alphaproteobacteria bacterium
CGCCGCGTTGCTTCCCGCCGTCGCCGCCGCCGCCGCGGAGGAACGCGAACCGATCGCGCCCGACGGGGATCTGGTCCCGCTCGCACGGTTCGATCCCGAATACCAGATCCGCGTCGCGCGCGACGGCCGGCTCGAGACCTATTGCTTCTATCGCGAGAGCGGCCCCCGCTACCGCACCACCATCGGTATCGGCGAGCGCGGCGCGTTCCTGCGCCTCGACAGCGACAACCGGCCGCGCCGGCTGCCCGAGCCGCCGCTCGCCTTCGTCGCGATCGACGGCGACGATGGGCAGGTGGCGGCGCGCTACGACGGCGAGGTCGTGCTCAGCCGCCACGACCGGCGCACCGATTCGGCGACGATCGAGGCGTCGGGCGAGGCCGAGCCGTTCCTCGACGTCCTCGCCGCCGCTCAACAGGGGTATGTGGCCTGGGGGCCGCGCAGCGGCGCGGTCGAGGACTACTTCCAACTCCGTATCTACGGTTTCTCGCCGCGCGCCGCCGACGCCTTGATGGCCTGCGCCGAATCCGAGGGCATCCAGTGAGGCGCGCCCAGCGTCAGCCCGTGCCCAGCGCGGCGCGGATCGCGGCCTCCTGCATCGCCGCCATTTCCCAGGGTGCGCCGCCCGCGGGCGAGGGGGACTCGGGCCGCCCGGCATAGGCCGGCCGTCCGCCGAGCCCGGCCGCCGCCATCGCCGCCTCGATCCGCCGGTCGAGGAACGCCCAGGCGCCCTGGTTGGCCGGCTCCTCCTGACACCAGGCCACAGCGGCGCCTGGGTGGCGCGCCAGCGCCTCGGCCAGGGCGGCCGCGGGGAAGGGGAAGAGTTGCTCGAGGCGCAGCACGGCCACATCGCTCCGGCCGGCCGCGTCGCGCGCGGCGATCAGGTCCCAGGCCATGCGCCCGCTGGCCAGCACCACGCGGCGGGCGTCCCGCTCGACCGAGGGATCGGCGATCACCGGGTGGAAGCTGGCCTCGGGCCCGAACTCGTCCAGCGCCGACACCGCGTCCTTGCGGCGTAGCAGCGCCTTGGGCGTCAGCGCGACCAGCGGCTTGCGGTAGTTGCGGCGAACCTGGCGGCGCAGGGCGTGGAAATGGTTGGCGGGCGTCGAGCACTGGACGACCGCCATGTTGTCGCGCGCGCACAGCGCCAGCCAGCGCTCGGGCCGGGCGGAGCAGTGCTCCGGCCCCTGGCCCTCGAGTCCGTGCGGCAGCAGCAGCACCAGGCCCGACTGGCGCAGCCACTTCTCCTCGCCCGCCGCCACATACTGGTCGGCGACCGCCTGTGCGACGTTGGCGAAGTCGCCGAACTGCGCCTCCCACAGGACCAAGGCATTCGGCTCGGCGATCGAATAGCCGTATTCGTAGGCCATCGCCGCGTACTCCGACAGCGGGCTGTCGATCACCTCGGCCGGCGCGCCCAGCCCGGCCAGCGTGGCGTGGCGCGCACCCGTCGCCTGGCAGGCGAGCACAGCGTGGCGCTGGGAGAATGTGCCGCGGCCGGCGTCCTCTCCGGCCAGGCGCACGCGCACGCCCTCGGACGCCAACGTGCCCAGCGCCCACAGTTCGGCCGTCGCCCAGTCGACCGCTGCCGTGCCCTCCGCCATGGACCGCCGCCGCTCCAGCACCTTGGCTGCCTTGGGCTCGGGGACGAAGCCCTCGGGCAGCGCCGCGACATGCAGGCCGACATCGCGCAGTCGCCCGGCCTCCACCCCGGTGGGCTCGTCGCGCGCCGCCTCCGACCCGCCCGGCACAAGCCCATCCCACGTCCCGCCCAGCCAGTCGGCGGCATTGGGCCGCCAGTCGCGGCTCTCGGCCAGCGCAGCGTCGAATGCCTCCCAGTGCGGCCCGGCCAGGGCCGCCAGGTCGGGGGCCGGGATGACGCCGTCGTCGGCGAGCCGCCGTCCATAGAGCGCGGCCACGCCCGGATGGGCGTCGATGGCGTCCTGCACCGCCGGGCGGGTGAAGCGCGGCTCGTCCATCTCGTTGTGGCCGTGGCGGCGGAAGGCGACGATGTGCACCAATACCGGCACGCGGAAGCGCTGGCGGCACTCTACCGCCAGCTCCGCGGCCCGGATGGCGGCCTCGGGGTCGTCCCCGTTCACGTGCAGCACCGGTGCCCCGACGCCCTTGGCCAGGTCGGTCGGATGTGGGCTCGAGCGGCCCTCGTGCGGCTCGGTCGTGAACGCCACCTGGTTGTCCAGAACCACATGCACCGTACCGCCGACGGCGTAGCCCTCGAGGCCGAGCAGCTGCATCGTCTCCGCCGCCACTCCTTGCGCCGCGAAGCTGCCGTCGGTGTGCAGCAGCAGCGGTAGGATCGTCCGCGCCTCGCCGGCCCGGTCCTGCTTCGCCCGCGCCCGACCGAGGGTGACCGCGTTGACCGACTCCAGATGCGAGGGATGGCCCGACATGGAGACGTGCACCGTCCGCCCACCGGCCGCGACCTCGCCCGACCAGGGCAGGTGGAACGGGACGTCGGCCGCGAAGCCGAGATCGTCGGGGTAGGGCGGGGCGCCCGCGAACTCGGCGAAACACGCCGCCCGCCGTTTGCCCCAGACCTCGGGCATCACCACCCAGCGCCCGCGATGCGAGGGTGCCACGACGACCTCCGTCACTCCCTGCATCGCGGCGTGATCGACCAGCCGGCGCAAGAGCGCGATATAGGCCTCCGCCCCGGCCGCGCCGTAGCGCTTCGAGCCGGGGAAGCGCGCGTGCATGAACCGCTCCAGCGTCTCGGCCCGGACCAGCATATCGAGCAGCGCCCGCCGCGCCCGACCGGTGCGCTTGGGCGGCCCGGCCTCGACCCGCGCGCGCAGCCAGTCCCGCGCCTCGACATGGGTCATGTGCTCGATCTCGGCTGCGAACCCGCCGCCATAGAGCGCACGCAGCCTCGCCTCCACCACCGCCACGGTCACCGTGCCCAGGCCCAGCTCGCCGCCCAGTGCCACGATGTCGTCCGCGCGCAGCCCGTGCCGCGCCGGGTCCAGGTCGGCATGTCCGGGTGGCGCAGCCAGCCCCAGCGGATCCAGCGCCGCCGCCAGATGCCCATGCCGCCGCCAGGCGTCGATCAGGCGCGCCGCGCCCGCGGCCTTTGCCGCCTCGCCCGCCTCGTCGATCCCGTCCCGTGCCATGAAGCGAACCTAGCCGGGCCACCCGGGACCGGCAACGCCGCCTTGCCGCCCGGTCGCGACTCCCCGATCCTGCTCCCATCCGCGTCATCGTACCGGGCCGCCCGCCGTGAACGCCGTCTTTCTCGCGCTCGTGCTGATCTCCTTCGCCGTCGCCGCCTGGCGACAGATCGGTTGGGTGGCGCCCGATGCTGAGGCGGTTTCGCCGATGGCGGCGCTCGGGACGGCGGTAATCGACAGCGCGGCCTCGGCGGTGACGCTGGCGATCGGCCTGATCGGCGTGATGGCGCTGTTCCTCGGCCTGATGAAGGTGGCGGAGGCGGGCGGGCTGCTGGTGGTGGTCGCGCGGCTGCTGCGCCCGCTGCTGGTGCGGCTGTTCCCCGAGGTGCCGGCCGACCATCCGGCGATGGGCGCGATGGTGATGAACCTGTCGGCCAACGCGCTGGGGCTGGGCAACGCGGCCACGCCCTTCGGCATCCGCGCCATGCAGGCGCTCGACACGCTCAACCCGCACAAGGGCACGGCGACCAACTCGATGGCGCTGTTCCTGGCGATCAACACCTCGTCGATCACGCTGCTGCCCACCGGCGTGATCGCGCTGCGCGCCTCGGCGGGCTCGGCCGACCCGGCGGCGATCCTGCCCACGACGCTGTTCGCGACCCTGTGCTCGACCGTCGTCGCGATCGTGGCCACGAAGACCTACCAGCGGCTGTGGTCCACGCCTGCGCCCGTCGAAGCGCCGCGCGACTCCCTGCCCGAAGCCCAGGCGCAGGAGGCCGAGACGACCGAGGCGCCCATGGAGGAGGAGCACGGCGCATACCCCGCCTGGGTCTCGGCGCTGGGGCTGGGAGCGGTGGTGGCGCTGATCCCGCTCTCGGTGCTTTACGGCGCGGAGGTCGCGCCGTGGATCATCCCGGGGCTGGTGGTGTTGTTCCTGCTCTACGGTGCGCTGCGCCGGGTGCCCGTCTACGAGACGCTGGTGGATGGCGCCAAGGAGGGCTTCCAGGTCGCGGTGCGCATCATCCCTTACCTGGTCGCGATCCTGGTGGCGGTGGGCATGTTCCGCGCCTCGGGCGCGATGGAGCTGGTGATAGGTCCCCTGGGCGCGCTCACCGCGCCGCTCGGCCTGCCCGCCGACGCGCTGCCCATGGCGCTGCTGCGGCCGCTGTCGGGCTCGGGCGCCTACGGCGTCATGGCGTCGATCATCAACGACCCGGCCGTGGGGCCCGACAGCTATGTCGGCTACCTGGTCTCGACTCTGCAGGGCTCGACCGAGACCACCTTCTACGTCCTCGCGGTCTATTTCGGCGCCGTGCAGGTGCGCCGCGTGCGCCACGCGCTCGCCGCCGGCCTCACCGCCGACCTCGCGGGCATCGCCGGGGCCGTGGTCGCATGCCTGTACCTGTTCGGGTAGAGCATTCTTGTCTCTGACGGCACCGGCCCGCGCCCCCACCCGGCCGCCCATGCAGCATACTGTCGTTGGGCG
>CAZMTC010000242.1:0-4521 GCA_964569105.1 uncultured Alphaproteobacteria bacterium
CGCCCAACGACAGTATGCTGCATGGGCGGCCGGGTGGGGGCGCGGGCCGGCGCCGTCTGAACAGGAAATGTTCTAGGCCTCGCCGATCACCTCCACCAACGCATCGCTTCGGTCGAGCCGCATGAGCAGGACGCGGCGGAAGCGACCGGTGGCCGCGAGGGCGGCCTCGGCGGCCTGACGGGCGAGGGCGTGTCGGCGGCCGTCGTCGACCATGTTGATCACGGGGACGACGGTGGCCTCGCCCGTGCCCTGGAGCGCGCCCTGGGGAGAGGCGAGCAGGCGCGCCAGGTGGTCGGGCGTCAGCGTCTCGCCCGGTTCGGCACCGATCAGCGGGGCGAGCCGTTCGGGGCGATGGGCGGTGCGCTCGTCGAGCGGGCGGCCGATGGCGCGGGCGGACACCAGCGGCACCACGGTGTCGGCAGCGTCGGGGATCGGCGGCTCGTCGGGGCGGGGCGCCTTGATCAGGCGCATGCGGGCGCCGTCGGCCTTGACCAGGGTGAGCGCGAAGCCGCCGGCGGCGTGCAGGCGGCCGATGGACGCCGGGGGCAGGCCCGACCAGCGGCCGGGCTTCTCGGGCGGGCCGGCGAAGGCGACGGGCGGCGCGGGCGCGGTGCCGAGCCAGGCCTCGATTTCGTCCGCGGCGCCGAGGTGGACGCGGCCGGGCGGCAGCTCCATCGGCGGCGCGGTGTGGACCGTGGCGGTGAGCGCGACCGGACCGGGATGGTGCGCCGCGAGCCAGCGCATCAGGCTCTTCTTGCCGCCGGCGCCGACGGCGCACAACACGCCCGCGCGGGCATGGAGCAGGTCGATCACGGCCTGCGGGTCCGACATCGGCTCAGATACGGCGGCCGAGCCAGATGACGCGGCCGGCGATGTCGAGAGTGGCGGGGTCGACGTCGCGCCAGGTCTCGTAGGCGTCGTTGTCCGAGCGGATGGTGACGAGGCCGGTGCCCGGGTGGATCGACAGCCGCTTGACCTGGACCATCCCGTCGTGGCGCAGGACGTAGATGCCGTCGCGGTCGGGCGCGGTGCGGGTGAAGTCGACCAGGATGGTGTCGCCGTTGATCAGGGTCGGCATCATGCTGTCGCCGTAGACCGTGATCAGGCCGAGCTGGTCGGGCGCGGCCGGGGTGACCGAACGCAGCCAGTCGGGCTTGAAGGCGAGCTTGGCCGAGACGTTCTCCTCGTCGACCAGGGTGCCGTGGCCGGCGGCGGCGCGTACGTCGTAGAGCGGGAGGTAGACGAAGTCGCCGGCCATGCCGCCGGCGGCGGCGCCCGAGCCCGGGAAGCCGAACAGCTCGTTGGGTTCGAGCGCGAGCTGGCGGCAGATCGCGACCAGCGTCTCGAAAGGCGGCTCGCGCTCGTCGTTGACGTAGTTGTTGTAGCGCCGCGGCTGGATGCCGACGCGGCGCGCCACCTCGGCGTCCGACAGGCCGAGCTCGCGGGCACGGCGGCGCAGGATCTGGCCCACTCCTTCCATGCGCGGGAGTGTCGGCCAATTCGTGTGCGAACGCCAGGGCCATTTTGTTCTTGCACTTTGGAACATAATGCCAACATACTCGCTCCATGCGAGCATTCAAGCACAATCCAGTCCCGAAGGCCCGGACCAGGCGGCAGAAGCTGCGCCTGCGCAGGGCCCGGGCTGCGGCGGCGGCCTATGCCTGGTCGGACCGCTCGGACCCCTTCGCCTATCGGCGCGCGCTGAGCCACATGCTCCAGGGCGTCGCCGGTCCCAACCACTACGGCAGGAACGCGCGGCCGTGAGGGACGCAGAGATGACGACGGACGAGACGCCGCGCGCGGTGCCCGAGCTGTGGACCGAGGCGGACATCAAGGTGCGGCTGGAGGACGCCGCCGACGTCATGCGGCGGCTGCGTGCCGTGCGCTGGACAACGCCGCCGGGCTTCGTCAACTCCTGGCCCGAGATCGTGCGCGACACCTGGGAATCCTTGCGTTCCGACGACGGGCTCCGACGCCCGGCGCCGCCGCACGGGATCGAGATCGATCGCATGGACGAGACGCTGGGATGGATCGAACGCATCGGCGACGACTGGGAGGTCGAGCGGCTGGTGCGCCGGCACGCGCACCGGCGCGCCGATGCCGAGCGGGCCGTGATCGACCGGCGGCGGATCGTGTGGGCGCGCGCCTGCGGCGTGTCGTGGCGGCGGCTCGAGGACCGCGACGGCCGCTCGCGCACGACGCTGGCGAAGATCCAGCGCGAGGGGCTGGCGGCGATCGGCCGCTACCTCAACGGTGCGCGCAACCTGACGACGCGATATTGAGCACAAAAAGTGCTTGACAGGTTTGGCAAAGCCGTGTAAGAACAATACGAGCCTGGATCGTTGCGTCCACGCCTCGCCGGGACGGTCCCGGCGGGGCGCCGGGCAGCCCGAGAGGCCGCGCGAGACGGCCGGTGTCGACCCGACGCCCCGGGCGGGGTCCGCACGGCACGAGCATGGCGGGACAGCACTATCCCTTATCCCTTTGCGCCGGCCCGGCGGCCCCACGGCCCCGGGCCGGCCTCGTTTGGACATGGACAGAGAAGGAGACGACGCGATGGGCAAGTTCTCCCCCTCGGCGCCGTCGCCGCCGCCCCTGCCGCCCCTGCCGCAGCCGGACGATCCGGCGGCGGCGGAGCGCGAGCGGCTGGCGCGGCTGGCGGCGCAGCGGCGCAAGGGGCGGCGCGGCACCATCCGGACCAGCGGTCTGGGCGTGGTCGGCGACGCCCCGGTGCAGGGCAAGAGCCTGTTGGGGCAGTAGGCGATGGCCGAAAAGACGGTGAGCGACCTCCTGGCCCGGCTCGAGCGCATGAAGGGCGCACGGCGGGCGTGGGAGGGCACCTGGCAGGAGATCGCCGAGCGGTTCCGCCCGGTGCGCGCCGACTTCACCGGCGCGCGCCACGACGGGCCCGAGCGGCGGCCGGAGATCTTCGACACCACCGGCGAGCAGGCGGCGCGCGGCCTGGCCGCGTCGATCGACGCGATGCTCAAGTCCGAGGCAGACGACTGGTTCGAGCCGCGCGCGGCCGACGAGCCGCTGGGCGAGGACACCGAGGCGCGGGCCTGGCTCGGCGAGGTCAAGGCGCGGATGCGCCGCGCGATCTACGCCGCGCCGGCGCGCTTCGGCCAGCGCTCGGGCGAGGTCGACCTGGACCTCGTGACCTTCGGCACCGGCGTGCTGTTCGTGGGCGAGCAGGTGGGGCGCGGGGCGCTGCTGTTCCAGAGCTGCCATCTGCGCGACGCCTATGTGGCGGAGAACCACGAGGGCGACATCGACACGGTGTTCCGGGTGCTGCACTACACGCCGCGCCAGGCGGTGCAGGCCTTCGGCGTGGAGCGCGTCGGGCGCAAGACGCGGGAGTTGGCCGAGAAGGGCAAGGGCGAGGACGAGCGGCTGCCCTTCCTGCATGCGGTGATGCCGCGCGCCGAGCGCGACCCGGGCCGCGGCGGCGGCCGGGCGATGCCCTGGGCGTCGGTCTGGGTCGACGTGGCCAGCGAGCACCTAATCGGCGAGGGCGGGTTCCACGAGTTCCCCTTCGCCGTGCCGCGCTGGGAGACGGTCACAAGCGAAGTCTACGGCCGGTCGCCGGCGATGGCGGCGCTGCCCGACGTCAAGACGGTGAACGAGATCGCGCGCACGCTCCTGGCCGCGGGGCAGAAGGCGGTGGACCCGCCGTTGCTGCTGGCCGACGAGAGCGTCGTGGGCGCGGTCAACACCTTCCCCGGCGGGCTGACCTATGTCGACGCGCAGCGCTTCCACGACGGCGGGCGGCCGCCGGTCCTGCCGCTGGTGACGGGGGCGAACATCCCGCTGGGGCGCGAGATGCAGATCGACGTGCGCCAGATGATCTGGGACGCGTTCCTGCGCTCGGTGCTGCAACTGCCGGCCGACAACCCGAACATGACCGCGACCGAGGTGGTCGCCCGGCAGCGCGAGTTCGTGCGCGCGGCGGGGCCGGTGTTCGGGCGGCTCAAGGCGGACTATGTCGGGCGGCTGCTGCCGCGGGCGTTCCGGGTGCTGGAGCGGGCGGGGGCGCTGCCCGAGCGGCCGCCGGCGCTCGAGGGCGCCGAGATCGTCTTCGAGTGCCGCACCGAGGTGGACCGCGCGATCAAGGCGGTCGAGGCGGCCAAGCCGGCGCTGTTCGCGCAGCAGGTGGCGCCCTACATGGCGACCCATCCGCAGATGCTCGAGCACATCGATTTCGACACCATGGCGCGGGACATCGCCGAGGAGATCGGCTTCCGCCCGCGCTGGGTGCTTCCGCGCGCGGCGGTGGCGGCCGAGCGCGAGGCGCGCGCCGCGGCCGAGGCCGAGGCGGCGCAGGCGGCGCAGACACTGGCCGGCGCCGCGCCGGGCGGGGCTCCCGGAGCCGGTGCCGAGGGGCTGGTGGCCAGCCTGTTCGGAGGCGCGGCATGAGGGCGGCGCTGCGCGCCTGGCTGCGCCGGCGGCTGTTGCCGGCGCCCGCGCCCGAGGTGCTGGCGCGGCAGATCGCGGCGGCCGCCGGGACCGGGCGGTACACCG
>CAZMTC010000243.1:0-4480 GCA_964569105.1 uncultured Alphaproteobacteria bacterium
TGCATCAGGTTCCAGGTCATGAAGGTCGTGTTGCGCTGGGTGAAATCGTTCTCCGGTCCGCCGGAATCCGGGTCGGCGTAGGACGCCCCGGGCCCGGCCTCGCCGATCCAGCCGGCGTCGGCCTGTGGCGGGATGGTATAGCCAAGGTGCTGGAGGGCATAGAACACGGTCATGGCGCAGTGCTTCACGCCATCCTCGTTGCCGGTGACGATGCATCCGCCGACCCGCCCGTAATAGACATACTGCCCCTTCTCGTTGAGGTCGCCGGACTCGCCGTAGAGCCGCTCGATCGCCCGGCGGCAAACCGAGCTCTCCTCGCCTAGCCAGATCGGCGTGCCGATCACCAGGATGTCTGCGGCCATCACCTTGGGGCGGATGTCCGGCCAGTCGTCGCGCGCGAATCCGTGCTCGGTCATGTCGGGATAGACGCCCGGAGGCAATTCATAGTCCACGGGACGCAGGATCTCGGTGGAGACACCGTTCGCCTCCATGATCGCCGCCGACACCTCGATCAGCTTCTCGGTGTGCGAGAGGCTTCCGCTCGGCTTCAGGGTGCAGTTGAGGAACAGCGCAGACAGCCCGGAGAAGTCGTAGCCGTGCCCTTCGCAAAGGGCCCTCTGCCTTTCGTTCATGACCATTTCGGATCGTCTCCTTGTGTCAGGTCTCGCGTCGGCGTCCTAAGCGCCGAATGCCTCGCGTATTTTGGCCCAACCGAAGTTCATGGCCTGCGACACGGTGATCTTCGGAGGCATGATCAGGGCATCGGGATTCACGGCGATGTCGATCAACGCCGGCCGTCCCGCCTCGAGCGCCTCCTCGATGGCGGGCCGGATCCGGTCCGGCCGGTCGACCGGGAACCCGGCGCCGCCGCAGGCCTCGGCATACGCCGCGAAGTCCGGGTTCAGCAGATCCGTGCCCCAGTCCGGCAGGCCCTTGGCTTCCTGCTCGAGCGTGATGAAGGCCAGCTTGCCGTTGTTGAACACCAGCACGACGATGGGCAGGTCGTATTTCACCGCGGTGACGAAATCGGCCATCAGCATGGCGAAGCCGCCGTCCCCGGCCAGCGCGAAGACACGGCTATCCGGAAAGGCCAGTTGCGCGCCGATGGCGCCGGGCAGCGCATAGGCCATGGAGGCGAGCCCGCCCGAGAGCGTGTAGCGCTGTCCCGGCTGGAGCCGCAAGTGACGGGCGGACCAGGCCGTGGCCGTGCCCGTGTCGCACACGAAGATCGCGTCCGCCGGCGCGACCTTCTCCAACTCGTGCATCACCCGGGGAGGGTCGATCGGGGTCGCATCGGACGCCTCCGTTTCTGCCTGCTGGGCGAGCCAGTCCTTCATCTCCCCCTGCATGGCGTGGAGGAAGTCCGGCGGCCGATCCGTTTTCACCCGCGATGTCAGCGTGGCGAGCGTGGGCCCCGCGTGTCCCACGAGCGCGACGTCGACCGGATGGCGCTTGCCGATCCGCGTCGGCTGGATGTCGATCTGAATGGTCTTCGCATCCTGCGGGTAGAAATCGTGGTAGGGGAAATCCGTCCCCGCCATGATCAGAAGGTCGCACTCGTCCATCGCCTTGACCGCCGGACGGCCGCCCAGCATGCCCAGGCCGCCGATGCACATCATGTGGCCGTCGTCGATCACCTCCTTCGCCTTGAGCGTGCGCACGATCGGCGCATTCACGGCCTCGGCGAAGGCGATCAGCTCGTCGCGCGCGCCCTGACAGCCAATGCCGGCGAGGATGGCGACCCGCTCGGACCGGTCGATCAGCTCGACAGCCTCGTCGCAATCGGCGATGGCAGGCGACAGCCGGCCTGACGGTGCGGAGGCGATCTCGTGCGCCCGTTCCCGCGGCACGTCGCGTCCGGAGACATCGGTCGGCAGCGAAATATGAGCCACCCCGCGGTGGGCGATCGCGGCATGGCAGGCCTCGCGGAAGACATCGGGAACCTGCGCTTCGGTCGTCACGGTCTGGCTGTAGACCGCGACGTCGGCGAACAGGCGCTCGAGGCGTACCTCTTGGTGGTATTCGGTGCCGATGAAGCCCGTGGCGACCTGTCCGGTTATGGCGATGACCGGCGCGTGGTCCAGGCGCGCGTCGTAGAGTCCGTTGAGCAGATGGATGGCGCCAGGGCCCGAGGTGCCGACGCACGCCGCGAGCCGACCCGTGAGCTTGGCCTGGGCCGATGCGGCGAAGGCGCCGGCTTCCTCGTGGCGTACCCCAATGAACTGGATGTCGTCCTGTCGGCGCACCGCATCGATCACGTCGTTGATCGCGTCGCCCGGCATGCCGAAGATGTGCCGCACTCCGTGGGCCGCAATTGTTCGCAACAAGATATCCGATACGTTCACGGGGGACCTCCTGCGGTCGGGATGAAAGTCGGTCGGCGGCGCAAGGCAAGCCGCCAGTATGGGCCGTGTCCCGATCCGAATGTGAGCGCGATTAGGCCCGGACCTGCGGCGGGTATCCAGTCAACATGCCGTGACCGGGGCGGTTGGTCCAATGCCGCGGTCGGTCGGGACCCCGCCGTCGGTCAGCGCACGGCGCGCTCGGTCAGGCCGTCCAATGCTTGGGCCATCCGCCCGGTCACGTCCGCACGGTCGGCGATGCCGTGGCGCGCGGCGATGTAGGCCGGATCGTTGTAGGCCAGGAACACCGCGTCGTCGCGCTCGTAGACCAGCGCCTTCATCGGCAGGTCGATGCCCGCGGTCCGCGCGCTCTGCATCAACGGGGTGCCGAGCTTGGGGTTGCCGAACAGCAGGAGCTGCGTCGGCGCCAGGGTCTCGCCGGCGCGGGCGGCGTTCGACGCGTGGTCGATCCGCGCCATGATCGAGATGCCTTTCTCGTCGAGCGCGGCCTCGAGACGGTCCACCGTCTCGTCCACTCCATAGGCGCTGCGCTTCACGATCAGGCCCTCGGCGTCCTCCGCGTCGAGCGGGCCGCTCGCCGCGATGAGCACACCGAGCGCGGCGGCGATAAGTGCGGGTAGACGGAGCATGTCGGCGAGATCCTCTTCGATGGCGTTAGCACGTCGCGCCGCGTGCCAGGCCGCGGCGCGGGCGAACCCCCACCATGTCCCCGGGCCGCCGCGATCTGTCGCCGCCGCGCCGGAAACCGCCGCATCCTAAGAGATCAAACCCGCGCCCTCAACGCGCCCCGCCGGCCTCACTCCCCCCGCACCCAGGTCCCCGACTTGCCGCCCTCCTTGCGCTCGAGGCGGATGTCGGTGAGCGCCATGCCGCGGTCGACCGCCTTGCACATGTCGTAGACGGTCAGCGCGGCGGCGGAGACGGCGGTCAGCGCCTCCATCTCGACGCCGGTCTGGCCGGTGGTGCGGCAGGTCGCGGTGATGGTGACCGCGCCGGCGGCTTCGTCGCAGTCGAGCGCGACCTCGACCGAGGTCAGCGGCAGCGGGTGGCACAGTGGGATCAGCTCGGCGGTGCGCTTGGCCGCCATGATGCCGGCGAGCTGCGCCACGCCCAGCACGTCGCCCTTTCTGGCGGTGCCGTCGCGCACCATGGCCAGCGTCTCGGGCGCCATGCGCACCGCGCCCGAGGCGACGGCGGTGCGAGCGGTGGCGTCCTTGGCCGAGACGTCGACCATGCGCGCCCGGCCGTCCTCGTCGAAATGGGTGAAGCCGCTCATGCCTCGGAATATTCCGGCAGGCCGAGCAGCGCCCGCGTCGCCGCGGTCACGTCGGCGGCGCGCATCAGCGAGGTGCCGATCAGGAAGCAGCGCGCGCCGGCCTTCGCCATGCGCTCGAGGTCGGCGGGCGTGTGCAGGCCGCTCTCGGCCACGGCGATGCGGTCCTCCGGCACCCGCGGCGCCAGCGCCTCCGCGGTGGCGAGGTCGGTGGCGAGCGTCTTGAGGTTCCGATTGTTGATGCCGATCAGCCGGCAGGGCAGGGCGAGCGCGCGGTCGAGCTCGGCCTCGTCGTGGACCTCGACCAGCGCGTCCATGCCGAGCTGGGCGGCGGTCTGGGCGAGATCCGCGGCGAGCGCATCGTCGACCGCTGCGAGGATGATCAGGATCGCGTCCGCGCCCAGCGCGCGCGCCTCGACCACCTGGTAGGGGGCGAGCATGAAGTCCTTGCGCAGGACGGGGAGGCAGGCTGCGCCGCGCGCCGCGCAAAGGTCCTGGTCGCGGCCCTGGAACCACGGCCCGTCGGTGAGCACCGAGAGGCACGCCGCGCCGCCGGCCTCATAGGCCAGCGCCAGCCGCCCGGCGTCGAAATCATCGCGCAGCACGCCTTCTGACGGCGAGGCCTTCTTAATCTCGGCGATCAGACCGTAGCCGTCCGCCGACGCGTCCGCCAGCCGCTCGGCGAAGCCGCGACAGGGCGGGGCGGCGGCCGCGGCGCGCTCGACCACCGCCAGCGGCTCGGCGCGTTGGCGGTCGGCGATGTGCTCGCGCTTGTCGGCGCAGATCCTGGCGAGGACGTCATTCACCCCGGGCACCTCAGGCGGCCTCTTCCTCCGCGTCCTCT
>CAZMTC010000244.1:0-2481 GCA_964569105.1 uncultured Alphaproteobacteria bacterium
ATCCCAAGGTCGCGGACTACCCGTTCACCACGCTGCATCCGCATCTGGGCGTGGTCGAGCACCGCGACGCGACCTTCGTGCTCGCCGACATCCCCGGCCTGGTCGAGGGCGCGCACGAGGGCAAGGGCATCGGCGACCGCTTCCTGGGCCATGTCGAGCGCTGCGGCGTGCTGCTCCACCTGGTCGACGGCACCGCTGACGACCCGGCGGGCGACTGGCGCACCGTGCGCGGCGAGCTCGAGGCCTATGGCGGCGGGCTCGCCGACAAGCCCGCGGTGGTGGCGTTGACCAAGGCCGACGCCCTGATCCCCGAGCTGGTCGAGGAGCAGCGCGCGCTGCTGGCCGAGGCCACGGGCGGCGAGGTCCACGCGGTCTCGGCCGTCTCCGGCGAGGGCATGGACGCGGTGCTCGACGCGCTCGGCGCCGCGCTGCGCGCCCGGCGCGAGGCGGAGGCCGAGGAGGCGCAGGAGGCCTGGACGCCATGAGCGCGCCGGCGCCCCGCACGACCGCCCCGCCGAGCCTCGCGCAGGCGCGGCGCATCGTGATCAAGATCGGCTCGGCGCTGCTGGTCGAGCAGGACAGCGGCCACATCCACCGGCGCTGGCTCGAGGCGCTGGCCGACGACATCGCGCAGTGCCGCGCGCGCGGGCAGGAGGTGCTGATCGTCTCCTCGGGCGCGATCGCCGTGGGCCGCCGGCATCTGGACCTGCGTCGGGGGCCGCTGCGGCTGGAGGAGAAGCAGGCCGCGGCCGCCACCGGACAGATCCGGCTGGCCCACGCCTATCAGGACGCGCTGGGCCGCCACGGCATCACGGTGGCGCAGATTCTCTTGACCCTGCACGACACCGAGGAGCGGCGGCGCCACCTCAACGCGCGCTCGACGCTGACCGAGCTGCTGCGCCTTGGCGCGGTGCCGCTGATCAACGAGAACGACACGATCGCGACCGAGGAGATCCGCTACGGCGACAATGACCGGCTGGCCGCGCGCGTGGCGCAGGCGGTGAGCGCCGACACGCTGGTGCTGCTCTCGGACATCGACGGGCTCTACACCGCCGACCCGCGGATCGACCCGGCCGCCGAGCACCTGCCGCGGGTCTCCGAGATTTCGGCCGAGATCGAGGCCATGGCAGCGGCGCCGCGGCCCGGCTACAGCTCGGGCGGCATGCCGACCAAGCTGGAGGCGGCCAAGATCGCCTACGGCGCCGGCTGCCGCATGGCGATCGCCGACGGCACGGTCGAGGGGCCGCTGGCCGCCATCGAGGCCGGCGCGCGCTGCACCTGGTTCGAGCCGCCGGCCGGGCCGCTGGCGGCGCGCAAGCGCTGGATCGCGGGCTCGATCAGGCCGGCGGGCGCGCTGACCGTCGACGACGGCGCGCTGCGCGCGCTGGCCGCCGGCAAGAGCCTGCTGCCGGCGGGGGTGACGGCGGTGGACGGCGCGTTCGAGCGCGGCGACGCGGTGAGCGTGCGCGACGGCGCGGGGGCCGAGGCCGCGCGCGGCCTGGTCGCCTACTCCGCCGACGACGCGCGCCGGATCGTGGGGCGCAGGAGCCGCGACATCGAGGGCATCCTCGGCTACCGTGGCCGCGACGAGATGATCCACCGCGACGATCTGGTTCTGACGAGGCGCTGAGATGGACGAGGTGACGAGGAGCGACGAGCGCGACATCCGCGCGCGGATGGAGGCGCTGGGCCGCGCCGCGCGCGACGCGGCGGCGGTGCTGGCCGTCGCGCCGGCCGAGGCCAAGACGCGCGCGCTCGAGGCCGCGGCGGCGGCGATCCGCGACCGGGCCGAGGCGATCCTGGCCGCCAATGCGCGCGACCTCGACGCGCTGGCCGGCCGCGAGGTCACCGACGCCTTCCGCGACCGGCTGCTGCTCGACGCCGGGCGCATCGAGGGCATGGCCGCGGGGCTCGAGGCGGTCGCCGCCCTGCCCGACCCGGTGGGCGCGGTGATCGCCGAATGGGAGCGGCCCAACGGCCTGCGGATCGCGCGCGTGCGCACGCCTTTGGGCGTCATCGGCATCGTCTACGAATCGCGCCCCAACGTGACCGCCGACGCGGGCGGGCTGTGCCTCAAGTCGGGCAACGCGGCGATCCTGCGCGGCGGGTCGGAGAGCTTCCACTCCTCGCGCGCGATCGCCGAGTGCCTGCGCGCCGGGCTGCGCGCGGCGGGGCTGCCCGAGGCGGCGGTGCAGCTCGTCCCGACCACCGATCGCGCGGCGGTGGGCGCGATGCTGGCGATGCCCGAGTTCATCGACATCATCGTGCCGCGCGGCGGCAAGGGGCTGATCGCGCGGGTCCAGGCGGAGAGCCGCATCCCGGTGATCGCGCATCTGGAGGGCAACAACCACGTCTATGTCGACCGCGCCGCCGACCCGCGGATGGCGGTCGAGGTGGCGGTCAACGCCAAGATGCGGCGGCCCGGCGTGTGCGGCGCGGCGGAGACCCTGCTGCTCGACCGCGGCCTCGGCGCCGAGGCCA
>CAZMTC010000244.1:2491-4479 GCA_964569105.1 uncultured Alphaproteobacteria bacterium
GCTGATCGAGGCCGGCTGCGAGGTGCGCGGCGACCCGGCCGTGCGCCGGCTCGACAACCGGGTGGCCGAGGCGAGCGCGGCGGACTGGGACACCGAGTACCTGGAGCCGGTGATCGCGGCGGCGGAGGTCGACGGCGTCGAGGCCGCCATCGCCCACATCGCGCGCCACGGCTCGCAGCACACCGACGCCATCGTCACCGCGGACGCGGCTGCGGCCGAGCGCTTCCTGGCGGCGGTCGATTCGGCGATCGTGCTGTGGAACGCCTCGACCCAGTTCGCCGACGGCGGCGAGTTCGGCATGGGCGCGGAGATCGGCATCTCGACCGGCAAGCTCCACGCTCGCGGCCCGGTGGGGGCGGAGCAGCTGACCTCCTACAAGTACGTGGTGCGCGGCACGGGGCAGATGCGGCCGTAGGGCGCGCGGCGGCGTAGGTTGACCAGTGGGAGGGCGGTTGCCGAAACCTTCCAGTCGCTGGAGGGTTGGCGCGGGCGGTGGGATTCTAACGGTGTTCGAACCGGCTGCCCGCGCGGGACTTGGCTTGCGGCGGCGCCATGAAGGATTAGCATGCGGCGCCGGCGCCGCGGGCGCGGCACACCCCGACCCGGAGCCCCCATGACCGCCGACGACGAGCCGCCGCCGCCGACCCCGCCGGTCCCGGACCAGTGGAGCTCGCCGCTGGGCTTCGTGCTCGCCGCCGTCGGCGCGGCGGTGGGGCTGGGCAATCTGTGGCGCTTCGCCTATGTCGCGGGCGAGAACGGCGGCGGCGCCTTCCTGCTGGTCTATGTCGGCTGCATCCTGCTGGTCGGCGCGCCGATCGTGATCGCCGAGCTGGCGGTCGGCCGCCACGGCCGCGGCGACCCGGTGGCCGCGGTGCGCGCCGTGGCGCCGGGGCGCGTGTGGCAGCTCGCCGGCTGGCTGGGCGTGGCCGGCGCCTTCGGCATCATGGCGTTCTACCTGGTGGTCGCGGGCTGGGCGCTGAAATACTTCGCCGGCGCGGCCACCGGCGGGCTGTGGAACCTGGCGGGCGACCGTTACGGCGGCTATTTCGAGGACTTCATCGCCAGCCCGGTGGAGCCGGTGCTGTGGCAGGCGGCGATGGTCGCCGCCGCGGTGGCGGTGGTCGCGGGCGGCGTGCGCGGCGGCATCGAGCGCCTGACGCGGGTGCTGATGCCGCTGCTCGCGCTGATCGTCGTGGCGCTGGCCGCCTGGGGCGCGAGCCACGCGGGCGCGGCTCGGGGCCTGGCCTTCCTGTTCGCGCCCGACTGGGCGGCGCTGGCGCGGCCCGAGATCTACCTCGCGGCGCTGGGCCAGGCGTTCTTCTCGCTGTCGGTCGGCATGGCGCTGTTCCTGACCTATGGCAGCTACCTGGCGCGCGACCACCGCATCCCGAGCTCGGCGGCGGCGGTGATCGCCGGCGACACGCTGATCGCGGTGCTCGCGGGGGTGGCGATCTTCCCCGCCGTGTTCGCGCTCGGCGTCGACCCGGCGGCGGGGCCGCGCCTGGCCTTCATCGCCCTGCCGCAGGTGTTCCTGGCGATGCCGGCGGGCCAAGCGGTGGGCACGGCGTTCTTCTTCCTGCTCGCCGCCGCGGCGCTGTCGGCGAGCATCTCGGGCGTCGAGGTGGTGACCTCCTTCGTCGCGCGCCGCTTCGGGCTGCGCCGGCGGCGCGCGGTGCTGGCGGTGGGCGCGGCGCTGTTCGCCGCGGGCGTGCCGGCGTCGCTGGGCTACGGGCCGTGGAGCGCGGTGCAGTGGGGCGGCCGCAACATCCTCGAGAGCATGGACTTCGCGGTCTCCAACGGCGTGCTGCCGCTGGGCGGGCTCTTGCTGGCGCTGGCGGTGGGCTGGCGCTGGGAGGCCCGCACGGCGATGCGCGAGGCCGACCTCGGCGACGGCCCCGCCGGCCGCGCCTGGCTGTGGCTGCTGCGCGTGGCGGCGCCGGCGGTGATCGTCGTGGTGTTCCTGCGCGGGGTGGGGGCGGTGTGAGGGG
>CAZMTC010000245.1:0-4464 GCA_964569105.1 uncultured Alphaproteobacteria bacterium
AGCAGGTTGCCGCGGTCGTCGACCACCGAGATCTGCCCCGGCTCGAGCCCCGGGACCGCGGCAGCCGCGACGTGCTGGATCGCCAGCACCTGGGCCGCGGACGGCGATGCGCCGCCGTGCGTCTTGAGGAATATCGACGCGCTGGGCTCGAGCTTGTCGCGCGAGAACAGCTCGCGTTGGGGCAGCACCAGATGGACGCGCGCGGCCGAGACGGCGGCCATCGAACGGATGGTCCGCGCTAGTTCGCCCTCGAGCGCGCGCACCTTGTTGATATTGTTGACGAAGTTGGAGGTGCCGAAGCCATCGGACTGGTCGAATATCTCGTAACCGACCGAGCCGCCGGTGGGCAGTCCTTCCTGGGCCATCGACATGCGCATGCGCAGCACGTCCTCGCGCGGTACGAAGATCTGAGTGCCGTCGCCGCGCAGTTCGTACTGGACACCCTGGCCGTCCAGCTTGGCGACGATCTGAGAACTCTCTTCGAGCGAGAGGTTGGAGTAGAGCAGCGCCTTGTCGGTGCCGCCCACGCGCCCCATGACGAAGGTAAAAAACCCGATCGACAGTAGCCCGACGGCCGCGATGGCGACCAGCCTTCCCGGACCGAGGCTCCTCAAGACCTGCAACAATCCGTTCACCGCGGCATTCCTCGCGCTGGCGTACAGAGCGGCGGACGGGCGCCCCGTCCACATCTGCCCGCACGCTAGGCGGGTGCGGTGAACAAGCCGTTAATAGGGGGCAGAATTTGCCGGGTGGGAGGGAAGATCTTGCCTATCCGTGAGCGCGGCGAGCGCCGAGCGGCTCGGGCAGGCGTCGATCCTCAGGCGTTGGCGTAGCGGGAGACCAGGTCGAACGGTGCCGAAGGCTGGTCCCTCTCGTCGCGGTTCCTGTACTCCTGGATGCGCGTGACCCGCAGACCGGGCAGACCGTGGCGATCGATCATGCGCTGCCAGGACAGGAACTCCTCGACCGAGAGATCGTAGCGCTCGCACGCCTCTTCGAGCGTCAACAGCCCGCCGCGCACCGCCATGACGACCTGCGCCTTGCGGCGAATCACCCAGCGCTTGGTGTCCGGCGAGGGCAGGTCCTCCATCGCGATGGAAGTGCCGTCCGGGCCGATCACGCTGGTGACGCGCTTGGAACTGTCGTGATCCATCGGTTTCGCCTCCGATTGAACTACCTGTCCGCGGTGTCGCAGAGCCTAGGCGGCGCCGATTAAGGTTCCCCTAAGCCTTAGAGTTAACGCGGCCCGAAGGGATACCAACGGCGGGCGGGACCCCGCCCGGAGACTCCCGGACAGGGCCCGCCTTGCCGGGCTTATCTACCGGGCGACGCGCGTGATCTCCTCCAGCATCTCGTCGGCCACCGAGATGATCCGTGTACTGGCGGTATAGGCCCGTTGGGTGACGATCATGTTGGTGAACTCGGCGCCCAGATCGACATTCGAGCCCTCGAGGGTCGAGGCCGCTATCGTGCCCGCGCTCCCCGAGCCGGGTTCGTTCAGGAACGCGGCGCCCGAATTGTCGGACACGCGGTAAGCATTGCCCGTAACCGGGTCGAGCCCGTTGGGGTTGGAGAACACCGTGAGAGGAATCTGGTAGATCGGCTGCTGTTCGCCGTTGTCGAACTGCGCCGTGACAAGGCCCTTATCGTCGATGCTGACACCGGTGAAGGTGCCGAAGCGGACGCCGTTCTGGTCGGCGAACGCGGTGGTGAATGTGTCGCCGAACTGGGTCATGCCGTCGGCCTGGCCGACGGTGCCCAGATCCAAGGCGATGTTCAGCGGGTCCGCGCCGTTGGCCATGGTCACGTCCACGTTGGACACGTTGAATGCGTCGGGCGTGCCGCTGCCGCCGAACTGAAGGTCCGGGGTCGCGGCAGCCAGCGCCGGGACCGCGAACGCGCCGGTGACCGATTGCGTAACCGCGGAGGTGGCCGACGCGTCGAGCGCGATGGCGCCGCCGGTCTGGGTCTGCTGGATGCGCAGGGCCGCGGGCTGTCCGGCGGTTGCGGAGAACGCGGTGAAGCGGCCGTTTTCCGCCAGCGGTACGCCGTCGATCGCCGCCTTGAGCGCGTTGACCACGTCCGTGGTGCTCACCGCTCCCGTAATATCGACCTGGGTGTTGCCGGGGGTGACGCCGCCGCCGGTGTCGAACTCGAAAGTCGTGCCGGCGATGTCGACGGTCTCGCCGTCGGACGGAATCGCGGTGAACTCCAGATGCGCCGAAGCCGACGCGACCTGGCCCGCAGCGTCCGTCATGGTCACGAGCGAGCCGGCCGACGGCGGAAACGCGTTGATGTCCCACTCGCCGTTGGCGGTCTTGGTGAAGGTGTAGCTGAGCGTGCTCTCCAGGCCCAGCGAATCGAACATCTGCGAGCTTACCGTGTGGCTTGTCCCGATCGCGTCGGTGACCGGCAGGTTGGCGCCGATCGACATTGTCGTCGTGGGCGACGCGGTGCCGCCGACGCCCGCGATGTCGATCACCTCGAGGCCCGCAGGCGACGAGAGGTTGGCCGGGGTGGGGACGCCGTCCGCGTCGGTCGGCCAGCCCATCAGGAAAAAGCCCGCGGTGTTGACCAAGTTGCCGTTGGGGTCGGGCGAGAACGAGCCGGCGCGGGTGAACAGCGTCTCGTCGCCGAGGCCGGGAGTGGCCGACTCGTTGACCGCGAAGAAGCCGTTGCCGGCCACGGCGATGTCCGTGGCCGAGGTCGATGCCTGGAGCAGACCCTGCGTGCCGACCCGCTGGGTGGTCTTGGCCTGGACGCCGCCGGGCGAGAACGTGGCGCTCGAGACGGACTGGGTCACGAGCGTGGAGAACTGCGCCCCGTTGCCCTTGAAACCCACGGTGTTCACGTTCGAGATGTTGTCCGAGATCATACCCATGGACGTCGACTGGGCGTTGATGCCCGTGACGCCCGAGAACATTGCACCGAACAAGCTCATCTGTTGTCTCCTTCAATGGCCACCGGCCGCGGCGTGCGGGCGGCGCGCGCTTCGTCAAGCGTTGGTGTCTGGGGTGCCGTCGGCCGTATCGCCGGCGCCGCTGTCGACCGCGGTCACCGAAAGGACCTGCGAGACCGGGAAGCTGGCGGCACCGATGTTGATCACCACCGAGCCGTCCTTGGCCGCGACGCCATCGACCACACCCGTCACCGTGGTCGATGCGTCGATGCTCTCGCCCGCGGCGTCGCGCGCGATCACGTCGATGGTGTAAAGACCGGGAGCGACTTCCAGGCCGTTCTCGTTCTGCCCATCCCACACGAATTCGTGCGCGCCCGATGCGGATTCGCCCTCGAGCGTGCGCACGATGGCCCCGTCGGCGTTCTTGATGTTGATGGTCAGCTGCGACGCGTCGGCGGCCAGCTCGTAGCCGAACTTCACGGGCTCGCCCTGGAAGTCGACCTTGTTGCCGAAAGCCTGGACTTGCGCGCCCAGGAAGCCGGTCGCGGAGACCGCCTGATTGGCCTGCTGGACCTCGAGCATCTTCTCGAGCGTCAGGTTCTGATTGACGTTCTGCTCGACCGTGGCGAACTGCACGAGCTGCGCCGTGAAATCGGTGCTGTTGAGCGGCTCGAGCGGATCCTGGTTCTGGAGTTGCTGGGTCAATAGCTGCAGGAAGCTGTCGAAATTGTCGGCGAGGCCGATGGCGCTCTGCTCCGCCTTGGAAACGGCGCCTGCGCCAAGCAGGCCGGTTTGCGAGATATCCATCGGGGTGTCTCCTTTAGACCCGGATGTCGATTAGGCCGTCCTGCCACTCGTCGGGCCGCGCGAGCGCGGCGTCGTCGGGCAGGTCGGTGTCCTCGGGGGCGGCGCTGGGGGCGCCGGTGTTGCTGCCGCCAGCGCCGGCCTGGTCATGGCCGCCGCGGCCCTCGCCGCGGAGCTGGAACTGCAGGCTGCCGGGGTCCGACTTCACGCCGGCGTCCGCCAGCGCGCGCTCGAGCGCGCGGGCGTCGTTGCGCAGCGTGTCGAGCGCGTCGGGATTGTCGGCCGAGATGATCGCCTGGACGCGGCCGTCATGGCCGAACTCGAGCTTGACATCGACACGGCCCAGCTCGGGCGGGTTGAGGTGGATCATGATTCGGTCCAGGCCCTCGACTGCCGCGCGCTGAATGTGCACGGCCACCTGCTCGGCCACCGGCTGCGCCGGCATCACCGGGCGCGGCTGCGCCGCGGTGCCGGGCTGCATCGGGTCGGCGCCGGTCGGAGCGGTGCCCGTGCCGGTGGTGGCGCTCGCGGACTGCTGGACCGTCGACTGGGCCTCGCCGGCGGAGGTGCCCGCGGCCTGGCCGGTGCCGGCGCCGCGCGACAGCGGGTCGGCGGCAGTCGGCGGCGGGGTGTCGGCGGCGGACGCGGAGGGGGAGCGCGCGACGTCGGCCGGACGGGCCTCGGCGCGTGCCTTCGCGAGGTCGTTCGCGTCGGCCGCCGGGGCCGTCGACGCGGCGTTGGCGTCCGCCTGCGGGTTTTGC
>CAZMTC010000246.1:0-4427 GCA_964569105.1 uncultured Alphaproteobacteria bacterium
GGCTTCGCGCGGAGGCTGATGGCGCGCGAGGCCGCGATCCTGCGCCGGTCCGCATACGTGCTGGCGGCCAACAAGGTCGACATGGCGCGCGGCACGGCGCTTGCGGGCGCGGGGAGGGCCAGGTTGCTGCGCCGGGGTATCGACCGCGCGCGATTCGATCCGCGGCGGCGCGACCGGGCCTGGCTCGAGGCCGCATGGGGTGTGCCGAGCGACGCGCTGGTGCTGGGCTTCGCCGGCCGTATCGACGAGACCAAGGGCGTGATGGTGTTGGCGCGGGCGGCGTGGCGGCTGCGCGAGCGGGGCCTGCCGGCGCATGTGGTGGCGGCCGGTGCGGGCGTTCGGGCGGACGACATGCGCGCCATGCTGGGCGACGCGGTCACGCTGACCGGGCGGGTCGACCAGGAGACCGTGGCACGGCTGATAGCGTCGAGCGACCTGTTTGTTTTCCCCTCGCGCTCCGAGGTGATCGGCAACGCGGTGCTCGAGGCGATGGCCTGCGGCGTCGCGCCGGTGCTTGCGGACCATCATGCCACGGCACAGAACCTGGCGCAGCCGGGACGCGACGGGGTGCTGGTGACGGGCGACGATCCGGCGGACTGGGCCGCGGCGATCGACGCGCTGGCTCGCGACCCCGCGCGCCGCGCCGCGATGGGCCGGGCGGCGCGGGCAACGGTCGAGCGGCGGGTGCCGTCCTGGGCTGACGTCCTGGCGGAGGATCTGCTGCCGGTGTGGCGTGCGGTGGCGGCGCCTCAGCGGTCCGCGGCCGGCCCCGCGCCCAGCACGCGCCGGTAGAGCGGGGCGAGCAGGGCGGGGAGCATGTAGATGGGGAACTGGCCGACCGCGAAGTAGAGCAGCGTGTCGGGGTGCGCGCCCGCGGGCATGACGGCGAGAAGCAGCGCCATATTGCGGTTGCCGCTGGAAAAGCCGACCGTGAGCGCCTGGCGCAGGCCGAGCGGGGCGGCGGCGACGGCGCCGACCGCCTGCAGGCCGAGATTGGCGGCGAAGGCCACGGCCGTGAGCGTGAGCACGTGGGCGGGATCCGCGGCCAAGCGGGCGGCGACGCCGTCCATGATGGCGACGGCGAAGACGAGCAGCAGGATGACCGAGGTGCCGTCGATCAGCGTCGCATGGCGGGCGATGCCGTCGAGGCCGACGAGGCGGCGCAGGATCAGCGCGCCGGCGAGGGCGGCGCCTACCAGGCCGCCCAGGCGCAGCGCGAGGCCCCAGCCGTCCAACGCCAGATCGAGGCCCAGCCCCTCGAGTGCGACCAACGGCAGCATGATCGGGGCGGCGAGGGTGGCGACGATCAGGACCACCAGGCTGAGCGCGCCGTCGAGCCCGATGAGGACGGAGAAGGCCGGCGAGGACATCAGCGGCGGCGCGCCGGCCATCAGCACCAGCGCCGCGGCCAGGCCGGGCGAGACGTCGAGCTGCGTCACCAGCAGCCACATGGCGACCGGCGAGAGCACGAGCATCCAGCCCAGCACCAGCGCCGCGGTGGCCGGACGGCGGGCGAGCGCGCGCAGCCCGTCCCAGCGGATGCGCAGCATGGCCAGCAGCATCAGCACGAACACCGCCCGCGTCAGCGTCGGGCGCAGGATGTGGGCGAGGTCGGGCAGGGCGAGGCCGAGCAGCACGCCGGCGGCGAGGACCGGCGCGGCGTGACGACCGAGGAAGGCGAGCGCGCGCACGGGCTCGGCCCGTCAGCGGCCCATCTGGCCGGGCAGGTAGGTGGCCAGCCCGGGCACTGCCACGATCAGCGCAACCGCGGCCACCAGAAGCAGGAAGAAGGGCAGCGCGGCGCGCGCCACGTGCAGGATGTTGCGCCCGGTCAGGCCCTGGAGCACGAACAGGTTGAAGCCGACCGGCGGGGTGATCTGCGACATTTCGACCACCAGCACGAGGTAGATGCCGAACCAGATGCGGTCGATGCCCGCCGCCTCGACCATGGGCAGGATCACGGCGGTCGTCAGCACCACCACCGAGATGCCGTCGAGGAAGCAGCCGAGCACGACGAAGAACACGGTGAGCGCCGCGATCAGCGCGAGCGGCGACAGCCCCATGTCGGCGATCCAGCCCGCCAGCGCGCGCGGCGTGCCGGTGAACCCCATGGCCACGGTGAGGAAGGCGGCGCCGGCGAGGATGAAGGCGATCATGGTCGAGGTCTTGGTCGCGCCCATCAGGCTGTCGACGAAGGTCTGCCAGGTCAGGCTGCCGCCGAGCCACGAGAACACCAGCGACAGCACGACGCCGACCGCCGCGGCGTCGGTCGGCGAGGCGATCCCGAGATAGATCGAGCCGATCACGCCCGCGATCAGCAGCACCACCGGGATCAGCCGCCGCGAGCGCCAGAGACGCTCGCGCCACGGCAGGGACGGCTCGGGGTCGGGTACCTTGGAGGGGTTGAGCCACGCCCAGACCATCACGTAGCCCATGAACATCGCCACAAGCATCGCGCCGGGTACGATGCCGGCGACGAACAGCCTTGCGATCGATTCCTCGATCGCGACGCCGTAGACGATCAGGATGATCGAGGGCGGGATCAGCAGCCCGAGCGTGCCCGACCCGGCCAGCGTGCCGATGGTCATGGTCGGGTCGCAGCCGCGCTTGTCGAGCTCGGGGATCGACATCCTGCCGATGGTCGCGGCGGTGGCCGCCGACGAGCCCGACACCGCCGCGAAGATGCCGCAGCCCAGGATGTTGACGTGGAGCAGCCCGCCCGGGACGCGGTTCATCCAGGGCGACAGGCCGGTGAACATGTCCTCGGACAGGCGCGAGCGGAACAGGATCTCGCCCATCCAGATGAACATGGGCAGGGCGGCGAGCGCCCACGAGTTGCTGGCGCCCCATGCGGTGGTGGCGAGCAGCCCGCCGGCCGGCGCGCCGGTGAACGCCATCATGCCGAACAGCCCGACGCCGAGCAGCGACAGCGCGACCCACACGCCGCTGCCGAGCAGGGTGAACAGCACCACCACCAGCGCGATGGAGAGGAGCGCCTGTTCCATCGAGGGCCCGCCTAGCGCCCCAGCGAGGCGTCGTCGTCGAGCCCGTAGCCGGGCTCGCGCCCGCGCAGGATGGCGACGAAGTCGTCGACCAGGGCGACGGTGAGCACGACCAGGCCCAGCACCATGGCGGCCTGCGGGATCCACAGCGGGATCGCGATCATTCCCGGCGAGACGTCTTCGTATCTCAGGCTCTGGCCCATCAGCCCGAGGACGTGCCAGGCGAAATAGCCCGAGAGCAGCGCGCCCACCCCGGTGCACCACAGCTCGACCCAACGGCGCACGCGCGGGCCCAGCCCCTGGATCACCAGGGTGACGCGGATGTGGGCGCCGCCGCGCAGCGTGTAGGCGAGCGCCAGGAACGAGCTGGCCGCAAGGAACATGCCGGCGAACTCGGCATAGGAGGGGATGACGAGGCCGAACGCCTCGCCGGTGAGCCATTGGGCGACCGAGTCGATGGCGTTGGCGCCGACCTGGGCCACGACGACGGCGCAGATCGCCGCCAGGAAGAAGGCGGCCAGCGCGCCGCTCGCCCGGTAGAGGGCGTCCAGCCCCGTGCGCAGCATTGTCGAGCCCCCCGCTCGGGCAGGAACGATGCCGAAAGGGAGCGGCCGGCGCCCGCCGGGCGCCGGCCGCTCCGCCCGGCCCTACTCGAGCGCCTCGACGATGTCCTGGCCCGCGGGGCCCGCGGACTCGACCCAGTCGGCGATCATCTTGCCGCCGATCTCCTGGAGCCCGGACCGGAGCGCGTCGGACGGCTTGGAGACGGTCATGCCGTTCTCCTCGAGGAGATCGGTCTGGGACTCGGTCTCCGCCATCGAGGCAGCCCAGCCGCGCTCCTCGGCCCTGGCGGCGGCGTCCATGACGGCCTTCTGCGTCGCCTCGTCGAGCGCCTCGAACGCCTCCCGGTTGACGACCACGACGTTCTTGGGCAGCCACGCCTGGACGTCGTAGTAGTGCGAGACGTAGTCCCAGGCCTTGGTGTTGGCGCCGGTCGAGGGCGAGGTGATCATCGCGTCGACGCGGCCGGTCGCGAAGGCCTGCGGCAGGTCCGGGACCTCGATCTGGGTCGGCACCGCGCCGGCCAGCTCGGCGATGGTCTCGGTCGCCTCGTTGTAGGCGCGGAACTTCAGGCCCTTGAGGTCGTCGACGGTCTCGATCGGCTGGTTCGCATAGAGGCCCTGCGGCGGCCACGGCACGGCGAACAGGATCTCGAGATTCTCCTTCGCCAGCTCCTCGGCGATCGCCTCGCGCGACACCTCCCACAGCTTGCGCGCGGCGTCGTAGTTGGACGCCAGGAACGGCACCGAGTCGACGCCGAACAGCGCGTCCTCGTTCGACAGGCGCGAGAGCAGGAACTCGCCGATCGGCACCTGGTTGGAGCGCACGGCGTTCTTGATCTCCGGGTGCTTGATCAGCGAGCCG
>CAZMTC010000247.1:0-4411 GCA_964569105.1 uncultured Alphaproteobacteria bacterium
GTGTTAGGCCTGCCGCCAGCGTTCGTTCTGAGCCAGGATCAAACTCTCAGGTTAGGGTCTCTGCCTTCGGCCGAAGCCGCGGGACGAGAGTAACCGAGATCCCACTCACGATGGCATTTCAGGTACGCACGCGTACCAGGATGCCCATGCGAGCGGTCCAGTGCCTTCGGCACACCGCCGCCTGCGCATCCCTTCCGTCATTCACGATGCCAAAGAACTGGGCCCCATTCCCCTGGGGAAGCGAAATCGCCTCGAGAGAGAATAAGGCCCCGGCCGGAGAGCGTGTCCCCAGTCCGTCGGAGCGAGTGGGTATATAAGGGTGGGCGGATTTGCTGTCAAACCCCTTTTGTAACTTTTCCACAATTTTCCGTCGCGCCGCCTCCCAATGACCGACGGTTTACCGGCGGCAGCCCGAATGTCATTGATTCCAAACCGATTTGGATTGACACGACTCCCACTAACCGCGCATTAACATTAATGGGTGAAGATGGGTGGTGCGTGCCGCGGGCATGGCGGCCGTCGCCGCGCAGGGGTCGTACGCTGGCTTGGGGAGCAGGAGGCCCTATGGGGGGTACGAAGATCACCGACGCCATTGTGACCGGGCACGTCCGTGGCCGGGAGACGATGACCGCCGTCGACACCCTCGAAGACGACCATACCGACACGGCGGAGAACGGCACGGCGCCGCGCTCGTTCGGTGCGCGCTGGCACCGGTTGGCGCTGTTCGCCGGGGTCGTCGGAGTGCTGGGAGCGGGCGCCGCCTGGCTCTCGGCCGGGGACCCGCGCCTGCTTGCGGCGATCAGCCAGGAGCCGCAGCATCAGGCGCAAGGCCAGGATGCGGGCGCCCCGGCGGCCGAACCGACGCTGGCCAACTTCGCCATGGTACCCGCGGCGCCCGAGCCGGAGCGCGGGCAAGGGCGCGAGCCGCCTGAGATCACGTGGCCGGAATTCGACATTCAGTACCCCAAGCCGTTGAAGCCGGAGGTGCGCACGGTCAGCCTGGACCGCGGCGACACGCTGATGGGCGTGCTGACCGGCGCCGGCCTGTCGGCGAACGATGCCACGGGCATCGTCACCGCGCTCGACGGCGTGTTCGACCCGCGCAAGCTGCGCGCCGGGCAGGAGTTGGCGCTGACCTTCAGGCTCGACAGCTCGCCCGAGCCCGAATTCGCCGCACTGCGCTTCGACACGGCGGCCGATCGCTTCGTCGAAGTATCGGCGCATCCCGACGGGTTCGCGGCACAGGAGCGCGAGCGCGCGTTGACCCCCGAGCTGCGGGGTGTCAAGACGACCATCGATTCCAGCCTTTACGCCGCCGGCCTGCAGGCCGGCGTCCCACCCGCCGTGTTGGTCGACCTGATTCAGGTCTACAGTTTCTCGGTCGATTTCCAGCGCGACATCCACGGCGGCGACAGCTTCGAGGTGATGTACGAGGATCACATCGACGCGGACGGCGATGTCGTGCGCCAGTCCGACATCCTCTACGCCGCGCTGACCCTGCGCGGGGAAACCGAGCGGCTGTGGCGCTACGAGACATCGAAGGGCGAGGTCGACTACTTCAACGAGAAGGGCGAAAGCGTGCGGCGGATGCTGATGCGCACGCCGATCGACGGCGCACGGCTGAGCTCGAACTTCGGCATGCGCAAGCACCCGATCCTGGGCTACTCGCGGATGCATACGGGCACCGACTTCGCGGCGCCGCGCGGCACGCCGATCTACGCCTCGGGCAACGGAACCGTCGCGTTCGCCGGGCGCAAGGGCGGCTACGGCAACTACATCAGGATCCGCCACAACGGCACCTATTCCACCGCCTACGCCCACATGAAGGGCTTCGCCAAGGGCATCTCGAAGGGCGCGCGGGTGCGTCAGGGCCAGACCATCGGCTATGTCGGCTCGACCGGCCGCTCGACCGGCCCGCATCTGCATTACGAGGTCCACCAAAACGGCAAGCCGGTCAACCCGATGGCGCTCAAGCTGCCCACCGGACAGAAGCTCAAGGGCGAGGAGCTCGACCGCTTCCAGCTCGTCCGCGCCGAACTCGAGCGGCAGTTCGCCAAGCTGGGCGGCGAGATCGAGGTCGCCGCCACCGCCAACGGCTCCGCTGCCGATGCCTGCGAGGCCCCTGCCGCGGCCGGGAAGGCATCCGACGACGACTGCTGAGCCGACCACCGCCGATCACGCGTGATACGGGGGCTGTCGCGATCGCGGCAGCCCCCAAGTGCTATCCATGATCCCCGTCGGAACAAGCGCCCCGGCGCGTCGCCTGCCGCTGGTCGTGCTGCTGTTGATCGGCGGCAACGTGGCCGTGTTCCTGCACATGCTGTCCTTGCCGCCGGCCGCTCTCGACGCGTTCGTCGGGGCCTATGCACTGGAGCCGGCGGCGTTCGGCGCCGACCTGGCCTGGATCGTCGAGCGCGAGGTATGGCTGAGGCTGCTCACCAATGCCTTCCTGCATGCCGGCATCCTGCACATCGTGCTCAACATGTGGACGCTGTGGCTGTTCGGCGCGGCGCTCGAGCGGCGGCTGGGGCCGCTGCGTTTCGCCCTGCTCTACCTGCTCGCGGGCGTTGCGGGGAGCGTGACCCACCTCGTCTTCAATCTGGGATCGGAGATCCCGGCGGTGGGCGCGTCGGGTGCCATCGCGGGCGTCATCGGCGCCTTCTCGCTCGCCTACCCGCTGGCACGGGTGACGCTCCTGGTCCCGGTGATCGTGATCCCGCTGTTCGTGCCGATCCCGGCGCTCGCGTTCTCTGCGCTGTGGTTCGCCATCCAGGTGACGATGGGCACCGCCGCGCTGGGCACCGAGGAGGCCGGCGGCATCGCCTGGTGGGCCCATATCGGCGGCTTCACGGCCGGCGTCGCGCTGCTGCCGCTGCTCGTGCCGGCGCGGCGGCGAAGGCGGTAGCGAGGGCCACGTTCATGCTGGGGCACAGCCTTCCCCCGAGGGGGGGGAAGGGTGTTCTGACCGCCGCCGGTCAGGGCGACGCTACGCCGCTTCCGCCCGCACCGGCTCGCCGTTGATGACCAGGCCACCCTCGCCGGTCGTCACCTCGACCGTGTCGCCGTCGCCGACCTTGCCCTCGAGGATGAGGTTGGCCAGCGGGTTCTGCAGGTGGCGCTGGATCACCCGCTTGAGCGGCCGGGCGCCGTAGACCGGGTCGTAGCCGGTGTTGGCGAGCCACGTCGTGGCGTCCTCGGACAGTTTCAACGTGATACCGCGGTCCTCGAGCAGCCTCTCCAGATGGCGCAGCTGGATCGCCACCACGCCCGACATCTGCTCGCGCGTGAGCCGGTGGAACAGCAGGACCTCGTCGACGCGGTTGAGGAACTCGGGCCGGAACGACGCGCGCACGATCTCCATCACCTGGTCGCGCACGTCGTCGACGTCCGAGCCGTCGGGCTGGGCCGCGATGATGTCCGAACCCAGGTTCGAGGTCATGACGATCAGCGTGTTGCGGAAGTCGATCGTGCGGCCCTGGCCGTCGGTGAGCCGGCCGTCGTCGAGCACCTGCAGGAGGACGTTGAACACGTCCGGATGCGCCTTCTCGACCTCGTCGAACAGGATCACCTGGTAGGGCCGGCGGCGGACCGCCTCGGTGAGCGCGCCGCCCTCCTCGTAGCCGACATAGCCCGGCGGCGCGCCGATCAGCCGCGCGACGGCGTGCTTCTCCATGTACTCCGACATGTCGATGCGCTGCATCGCGGCCTCGTCGTCGAACAGGAACGCGGCCAGCGCCTTGGCCAGCTCGGTCTTGCCCACCCCGGTGGGGCCCAGGAACATGAACGAGCCGATCGGCCGGTTGGGGTCCTGCAGTCCCGCGCGCGCGCGGCGCACGGCCTCGGAGACGGCCTTGATCGCCTCCTCCTGGCCGATCACTCGCTCGTGCAGCGCGCTCTCCATGGCAAGCAGCTTCTCGCGCTCACCCTCGAGCATCTTGTCGACCGGGATGCCGGTCCAGCGCGAGACCACCGAGGCGATCGCCTCGGAGGTGACCTCCTCGTTGAGCATGTGGCTCTCGCCGTCCTGCGCCTCGGCCTCCTGAAGGCGCCGCTCGAGGTCGGGAATGGTGCCGTATTTGAGCTCGCCGGCCTTGGTCAGGTCGCCGGCGCGCTGGGCCTGCTCGAGCTCGATGCGTGCCTGGTCGAGCGCCTCCTTGAGCTTCTGGGCGCCGGCGATCTTGTCCTTCTCGGACTGCCATTGCGCGGTCAGCTCGGCCGAGCGCTCCTCGAGCTCGGTGAGCTCGTCCTTGAGCTTGCCCAGGCGCTCCTTGGAGGCCTTGTCGCTCTCCTTCTTGAGCGCTTCCTGCTCGATCTTGAGCTGGATGATGCGGCGGTCGAGCTCGTCGATCTCCTCGGGCTTCGAGTCCACCTCCATGCGCAGCCGCGACGCGGCCTCGTCCATCAGGTCGAT
>CAZMTC010000248.1:0-4391 GCA_964569105.1 uncultured Alphaproteobacteria bacterium
GAAGCGGTCAATCAATGTGCTACCAAAACCGGTCAATTCCATTTGCTATCGACAGTCTTTGTTCCCGTTTTGTGTCTCGATTTCGGCGCCCGAAGCGTCACGACCCGGTGGCGCGTAACCAAACGTCAAGCAATTGAGGGTATCTGTTCCGCTGTCTTCCTCATTCCTGACTTCGAGCCACGACATCCGACGATGACCTATCACCTCGCCTACGTCTCCACCGCCAGCCCGCCATACGGCCGTAACGAAATCGACGCCATCCTCGACGTGTCGCGCCGTAACAACCCTGGGCGCGGAATAACCGGCATGATGGTCTATGGCGGCGGCAACGTGATCCAGGCGTTGGAGGGCGAGCGCGGCGCGGTCGAGACGCTCTACGCGAAGATCGCCGCCGACCCGCGCCACCGCGACGTCACCCGCCTGGTCGCCTACGAGGACGACCGCCGCGAGTTCGGCGACTGGACCATGGCCTTCGCCCAGGCGCCGGACGCCGAGATGGTCGAGGGCACGGTCAACGCCCTGCGCGCCGAGGCGCTGGCCGGCGATCGCCTGGCCGAGAGCCGGCCGCTCCAACGCCTGCTGCGGACATTCCTGGAAACCAACGTCTGACCGGCGCGCAACGCCCGGGCTGGACGCCGCGGTAGGCGAGCGCCCGCAGGATTCGTCCGACTTGCAGTGCCCTTTCGGCTGCTGTGGCACCGGCCGCCGTGCGCGCCCTGCTCGACCGTGCGTCAGTCGATCCGCTCGGGATCGCGCTCGCCGATGTACCACGGACGCGGCGGCTGGCCCGAGAACGGCTCGACCAGCCGGTTGGACAGGCTGTTGTAGACCGCGAACACGTTGGAGCGCGGCTCGGGCGTGATGTTCGAGTTCGAGCCGTGCATGGTGTTGCAGTCGAAGATCACGATCGAGCCGGGCTCGCCCGTGGGCGCGACGATGCCGCGCTCCTCGGCCAGCCAGGCCAGCGTGTCGTCGTCGGGCACGCCGTACTCCTGCTTGCGCAGCGACTTCTCGTAATGCCGCTCGGGCGTCTGCCCGACGCAGGAGACGAAGTACTTGTGCGAGCCCGGGATCAGCATCAAGGGCCCGTTGTCGGGCGTGTTCCGGGTCAGCGCGATCGAGACCGACAGGGCGTGCATGCGCGGCATGCCGTCCTCGATGTGCCAGGTCTCGAAGTCGGAGTGCCAGTAGAACTCCTTGCCGCGGAACCCCGGCTTGTAGTTGATCCGCGACTGGTGGATGTAGATCCCGCGGCCGAGGATCTGCTCGACCGCGCGCACCAGCCTGGGCGCGTGCAGCGCCTCGCGGATCGCGGGGTTCGAGCGGTGGACGGCGAAGATCGAGCGAATGTCGTCGCCGTCGGGCTCGCGGACGATCTCCGGCGCGCGGTTGTCGCGGTTGTCGCGCCACAGGCGCCGCAGCTCCGCCTGGAGCTTATTAACCTCCTCCTCGTCGAAGAACCGGTCGATGGCGAGGAAGCCGTCGCGCTCGAAGGCGTCGATCCGATCCTGCGAGAGGGGACCGTCGACCTCGCCCGGTTCGGCATGGATCACCGGGTCGATGCGCTCGGCGATCCGCGGCTTCGGTTCGGTTCGCGAGGGATAGAGGTCGGTCATCATATCCATGGCCACCTCCTTCGCCTGTCTGGCGGTTTCTCTCGCTATCGACTCGTCAGTTAGAACGGGAAAGCGCCGCTTCAACAGCGGCGGCGCCTGGAATCATCGGCTTATGCCGGCCTCGCCAAAAGACAGCCTGCTTCCCCGGCCGGAGCGAAACGAAGAGCCGGGGTCGATGGTGTTGCTGCATTCTTGAATCACCAAGGGCACCAAGGGGCCGCGGCTGGCGCGCTCTCTTGGTGCCCTTCGTGTCTTGGTGGTGCAAGACGATGCTGCGGCGTGTCTGGGTCCCGGCTCTCCGCTTCGCTCCGGCCGGGAAGGCAGGATTTGGGGCAAGGAGCGTAATACCAAGGAGCGTCGATAACGACCCCATGAGGATGGCCTACGAAGGGTCGGTGCCGTCTCGGGACGGCGGTGCCGCCGCTCAGGCGGTGTCGTCGGGGACGTGCGGCGTGCCGGCGAGCAGGTGCTCGTCGACCGCGAGGCAGGCGGCCGCCTGGGCGTCGGCCTTGCGCGCCTCTTCGGCCACGGTCCAGGACGGGCGCGGCGGCGGCAGCTCGCCGCCCTTGTCCAAAACCTCGGTCACGTGGTCGCGCAGCGCGCGCCGGGCGCGGTCGAGCGCGTGCTCGACCGACTTGGCCCTGGCGTCGCAGCCGGGCAGCGCCGGGAACTCGACCCGGTAACCGTCGTCCGGCTTGCCGTGAACCACTGCGATATAGCCATGCATGGCGATATGTCCTCCTGGAGCAAGCTGTTCGGTGAAATCGTCGGGACGCGCTACGCGCCGTGCCGTGTTCCCGTCCGGAACGGGCTCAGGCGGCGGTGCGCCGGCCGCTGTCTCCGAAGCGCTTGACGCAGGCCGCCTCGACCGCCTCGGCGAGGATGTCCAGGCCCTTGCGCAGGCCGGCCTCGTCGATGGTCAGCGGCGGCATGACCTTGGTCACCTCGTCGTGGCCGCCCGAGGTCTCGACGATCAGGCCGCGCTCGAACGCCTCGGCGCAGATCTCGCCGGCCAGCTCGGGCGGCGACCAGGCGATGCCCTGGAACAGGCCGCGGCCGCGCACCTCCGGCCCCGCCTCGGCATGCTCGGCGGCGATCCGGTCGAGCGCCTCGCGGACGACCCGGGCCTTGTCCTCGATCGCCTTCGTGAAGCTGTCGTCCTCCCAGAAGCGCAGCGCCTCGTGAGCGGCGACGAAGGCCAGGTTGTGGCCGCGGAAGGTGCCGTTGTGCTCGCCCGGCGCCCAGATATCGAGATCGCGCCGGATCAGCGTCAGCGCCATCGGCAGGCCCATGCCGCCGATCGACTTCGACAGCATGACCATGTCGGGCTCGATGCCCGCGGGCTCGAAGCTGAAGAATGTGCCGGTGCGGCCGCAGCCCGCCTGGATGTCGTCGACGATCAGGAGCGCGCCGTGCTTGCGGCACAGCGTCTCGAGGCGCCTGAGCCAGTCGAACTCGGCGGTGTTGAGGCCGCCTTCGCCCTGCACGGTCTCGACGATGAAGGCGGCCGGCGCGTCCACTCCGCTGCCCGGATCGTCGAGCAGCCGCTCGATATAGGCGATGGTGTCGACGCCCTCGCCCATGTAGCCGCAGAACGGCATGGCGACCGCGCCATGGAGCGGTTGCCCGGCGCCGGCGCGCTTGAACCCGTTGCCGGTCACCGCCAGCGCGCCCAGGGTCATGCCGTGGAACGCGTTGGTGAAGCCGACCACCGTGTGGCGGCCGGTCACCTTGCGCGCCAGCTTGAGCGCCGCCTCGACCGCGTTGGTGCCGGTCGGGCCCGGGAACATGACCTTGTAGTCGAGCCCGCGCGGCTCGAGGATGGTCTTGCCGAACCGCTCGAGGAACGCCGCCTTGGCCTCGGTCTTCATGTCGAGGCTGTGCACGACGCCGTTCGACGTCAGGTACTCGATGACGCGGTCGCGCATGGCCGGGTCGTTGTGGCCGTAGTTGAGCGCGCCGGCGCCGGCGAGGAAGTCGATGTACTCGCGGCCCTGGTCGTCCCACATCCGGTAGTTTTCGGCCCGCGTGAAGGTGGCGGGGATCGACCGGCAGTAGGAGCGGACGTCGGATTCGAGTGTTTCGAAAATATCCACGGCGAAGTCTCCTTTGATCTCTTTCGTCCGGTCCGGCGTCACACCGGCTCCGGGAACGCCTCGCGGCGCGTGCGCTCGTCGAAGGGTCCGATTCGGTAGAGCATCTCGGGCTCGTGATCGCCGTCCTCTGGAAAGAGATCCGCCGGGAACTGCGTCCGGATGTCCAGCGGCGCGTCGAGCTCGCGCGCGAGCGCCTCGAACAGGCCCTTGGACGCGGCGTTCGACGGCGTCACGGTCGTCTCGAGGAATCGTACACCCGCGAAGGCGTCCTGCGCCAGGAAGGCGCGCGCCAGTTCGAGCCCCAGCCCCTGGCCGCGCGCCGCCTTGCGCAGCCCGATCTGCCACAGGAAGGCGGCCTCGGGCCGGTCGGGCCGGCGGTAGCCGGTGACCATGCCGACGACCGCGTCGTCGCGCTCGGCCACGATGCAGGTGTCGCGGAAATGGCTCGCCAGCAGCATGTAGCAGTAGGGCGAGTTGGAATCGAGGACGCTGTTGCGGTCCACGAGCTCCCACATGTCGCCGGCATCGGATTTCTTCGGCGCGCGCAGCCTGATCGCGCGCGCAAGGGCACCGTGGGTCGTTCCAACCCCGGTCTTGAGTGCTTGATCCATGATCCGTCGCTGGGTGTCAGTTCTTGCGTCCTGCAAATGGCCGTGTGGTGAAGACGGCAGGCCAGGAC
>CAZMTC010000249.1:0-4371 GCA_964569105.1 uncultured Alphaproteobacteria bacterium
CGCGGCTCTGACGTGCCCGCCACGCGGCCGTTCAGCCGGATTGTCGCGATCGCGTGGAGGGCAAGCACCTGCGTCGTCGAAACTGGCCCGGGCCGGGCCGAGATCGACGCACCGGACCCGGCGCCTACGCCCACCAAAGCGCTGTCGCGCCCGCCATCAGGACCGCGATGTAGATGCCGATGACCCGAAGGCCGATACCGGTCCCGCCGACCGCCCCGGCAATGCCGCCCTTGACGGCCGTATTGACGCCGACGGCGATGAAGATGGCGTTGGCGGCGGCGGCACCGGCCAGGTCGGCGCCGGTCATGCGCGCCACCGAAATCGTGAGCGCATCCACGTCGGTGACGCCCGACAATGCGGCGGCCGCGTAGACGCCGGCGTCGCCGAACGCCGCCTTCAGATAGTGCGTGCCCAGCACCACAACGGTCAGGATCGCCCCGAAGGACAGCGCCATCCTGAGCGCGAGCGGGTTGGACAGGGATTCGATGTCCGCGTTGCGGCCGGATGCGCGCGCCCGCATGGCGTGCAGCACGAAGGCGCCGGCAACCCCGGTGACGGCCATCGCCGCCATCGGGGGCGCGAGCAGACCGAGAAGGCCGGGCTCGAAGATGGACGCGACGACGAGGACGCGCAGGAAGGTCACCGACCCCGCGGTGACGACGCCGATCGCCACCAGCGGCGCCAGCGCCCTGTCTTCCCGCACGAGGCGCGACAGCACAAGCGTGGTCGAGGTGGACGAGGCCAGCCCGCCGAAAAGCCCGGTCATGATCACGCCGAGCTCCGCCCCGGCCACGCGCATGGCGGCGTATCCGAAGAACGACAGCCCGGCCACGATGACCACGGCCCACCATAACTCGTAGGGGTTCAGCACCGCGCCGGGGCCGAAGCCCTTGTCGGGCAGAACCGGCAGGATCACCACCGAAATCAGGGCGAGTTGAACGACGGCTGCCAGTTCGAAGCGGCGGATATGTTCGATCCAGCGATGCAGGGCCGCCTTGAACGACAGAAGCGCGGCCGCCACCACGCCCGAGGCCGCCACCGGCGCCATGTCCGCCAGAACCGCGGCCGCGCCGAGCACGAAAACCAGCAGAAGCGCGACTTCCGTGGTCAGCCCGATGTCGGTGTCGTCGCGCAACCGCGTCCAGTAGCTGACCGCGACGAGCGCCGCCAGGGCGACGAACCCCAGGCCGAGCACGACCGGGGTCGTGACCGAGGCGATCCACCCGACAACCGCTCCTGCGAGCGCGGTCAGCGCAAAGGTGCGGATCCCGGCGATCCGGTTCCCTTCGGATGCCTCGCGCCGGTGCCAGCCGCGCTCGAGGCCGAACAGCAGCCCGATCGCCAGCGCGAGACCCAACCGTCGGGATATTTCCAGCTCGTCCATCGGAAGCAGTCTGCGCGATATCGCCGGCCTGAGCCATGCTCGATCGCGATACCGAAGGCGGTGGTCGGAGCAGTCGGGATTTTCGCGTCTGTCCCGAGCCCGTGGTGGGCAAGCACGGGATCGTCGTTCACCGACGGGGAACTCGAAAACCGAGCCACCCCGGGATTTCCGGAGGCCGTCTGGTGCGAGTTACGCCGCCGGCGTCCGCTCGTCCAGCACGGCGTAGCAGCGTTGTTCGGCTTCGGCGGGCGTGGATCTTGACGGGCAGTGTGTTCCGTCCGCTCCGAGGCGAAGCCGGCTCTCCGCCCGATGGCCGGCCGGTATGAGCGGTCGACCGGCGCCGAGCCGCTTGCATGCCGGGCCCGAAGGGGTCGGAAACCGCGGCGGCATCAGGACGGCGGCCTGCGGGCGACCTCGGGCGCCAGGTGTTCCAGAACGTCGCGGGCATCGTAGGCGTCGGGCGCGTCGGAGGGCTTCCCGCCCTCGCGCATGACGATGTTGGCGAATGCGGTGTAGCGGTCGCGCGGCCGAGCGGTCGCCGAGGCGAAGCCGTGGTGCGGTCCGTGACGGAAGCCATGGAAACCGTGGAAGCCGTGGTGGCCGTGGAAACCGTGGAAACCGTGGAAGCCGGTCACGGTCGAATGGTAGGTGGTGCTGCGCTCGACATCCTTGTCGACGACGACGAAGTGGTCGTAGCCACGGTCGACCGTCACCTCGGCGGCCCGGTAGAGGAGATAGTTCTCCACCGTCGCGCGCGGGGTCAGGCTGTTGCCAGAAAAGGTGACGCGGTAGCGGCCCGACTCGATCGGCTGCTCGGCGTAACCGTGCCCGTCCACGGCCGGCTGATAGGGCGTCGGCGAGCTGCAGGCGGCGAGCGCGAGCGCGCCGCTCAAGGCCAGCGAGGGGAGCAGGGAGGTCTTGATCGTTCGCATTGCGCCAACCTCCTTCGACCGAGGATATGGGTCATCCCACCCGCCTTTCCATTCAAGAAAGCGTGACGGCGCCGTCGGCACCGCTCACCGCAGGTAGAACTGGACCGGCACCGCCAGCTCGAGCCGCGCCTGCCGCATGTGCGCGGGCATGCGCGGCAGCGGCTGGGCCCGCTCGATCATGGCGATCACTTCCCGGTCGAGCACGTCGTGGCCCGAGCTGCGCTGGATGCGGTAGTCGATCACGCGCCCTTGCGGATCCATGACGAAGAAAAGGATCACCGTGCCCTCCTGGCGCCGAAGCTGGGCCCGGCGCGGGTATTCCTTGTGGCGCTCGAGCCAGGCCCGCAGCGTGGCCAGATAGTCCGGAGAAGGACCGGCGACGCCGCCGGCGCTGGCGTCGCTCTGGCTGCTGCCGGCGTCGGGAGCTTCGGTCGTACCCGCCTTGCCGCCGGCGCCGGGAGCGGACGCCTCGGGTTTCGCCGCCACTTCCTCGGGCCGGTCCGGGGCAGGCTTCGGCGGCGCCTCGATCGGCTTCGGAACCGGTTCGGCGTCGACCGTATCCGCGGGTTCGGCCGGTTCGCTTTCCGCAAGCTCGACGGGCTTCGCTTCCACCGGTTCGATCTCGACAGGCTCTTGCTCGACGGGCTCCGGCTCGACCGGTCGGGCCTCGACGGGCTCTTTCTCGACCGGCTCCGGCTCGACCGGTTGGGCCTCGACGGGCTCTTGCTCGACCGGCTCCGGCTCGATCGGTTGGGCCTCGACGGGCTCCGCCTCCGCCGTTTCGGCCGGCGCGTCCTCGGCTCGGGTCTCGGCGGGTTCGACCGCCTCGACCTCGTCCGGCTCCACCGCCGACGCCTCGGCTCCCGGTGCGCCGCCCGCCGGCCCCATCGACATCTCGATGCCCGCGACCCCGGCGGCCTGGGCCCCGGACGGCTCGGCCTCCCACAACCAGATCAGCGCCACCACCAGGTGCACGGCCAGCGCGGCGGCGGCGGCGGCCATCCAGTGCCGCGGCTGGGGCTCGCTCATCGGTCTTCCAGTATCGTCAGCAGCCGGATCTTCCGCGCGCCGGCGGCGCGGATCGTCTCCATCACGGCGACGACATCGGTCGCCGCGGCGCGCCCGTCCGCCTTGACCCGCACCTTGGGCGCCGCGAAGCCTTCGAGCGCCTCCTCCAGGCGCTCCGAGAGCTCGCGCCCGGTCACGACCTCGCCGTCCAGCGCCAGCCGGCCGTCCGCCGCGACCAGCACCACGAGCTCGCTCGGATCGGCCGTCTGCCCGGCGCTGGACTCGGGCGGCTCGACCCGGAAGGCGTCGGTCGCCGCGAGCTGCCCGGCGATGATGAAGAAGATCAACAGCAGGAACACCACGTTGACCAGTGGCAGCACGCGCTCGTCCATGCGGGGACGGTCCCTGGGCACGTAGCGCATGGTCACCGCCCCCCGGGCGCGGACAGCAGGGTCAAGCCCGGCGCGCCCAGCGCCGAGAGCCGGTCCAGCACCGTGACGGCCTCCTGCAGCGCCACGCCCTCGCGCACCCGCACCAGCACCTTGCCCTCCGGCGTCTCCCGCAGGCGCTCGGCGACCCGCACCGCCAGCTCGTCGAGCGTGACCGACCGACCGCCCAGCCGCAGCCCCTCGGGCGCGACCGTGACCAGCATCGTGCCCGGGGCGAGCGCGCCCGGCGCCGTGGGGCCGGGCGCGTTCAGTTCGATCGCGCGCCATTCCACGAACGAGGACGCCAGCATGAAGAAGATCAGCAGGATGAACACCACATCGACCAGCGGCGTCAGGCTGATCAGCCTCTTCGAGCGCCGGAACCTACTCGCCAGCGGCGGCGGCGCGGAAGCCGACAGGCTCATGATCCGTATCGACGGTATGGGTTTGCGACAGGTCGGGCGTGAACACCTGGGTCACAATGCTGTCCATGCGGTGCGCGGCCCGCTCGACGCGGCGCTCGAACCATTGCTGCACCGCGACCACGGGGATCGCCACGGCGAGCCCCGCGGCGGTGGTCAGCAGCGCCTCCCAGATGCCGCCCGAAAGCACCGCCGGA
>CAZMTC010000250.1:0-4365 GCA_964569105.1 uncultured Alphaproteobacteria bacterium
GCCCAAGGCCCTGTGGGAGCGACGCAGACCGTTTCCCAATTCATTCACAGGCTCTCAGTCGCCGGCGCCGGCCCAGGCCAGCAGCGTGCGCGCGAACGCGCCCAGCGGACGCGAGCGCTCGGTGTCGATGGTCACGGTGACGGTCATGCCCGCGCGCAGCGGCGGCCCTTCGGGGCGCGGCTCGATCTCCAGCCGCACCGGCAGGCGCTGTACCACCTTGACCCAGTTGCCCGACGCGTTCTGCGGCGGGATCACCGCGAACTCCGACCCCGTGGCGGGCGAGATCGAGGCGACCTGCGCGCGCCATTCGTGGCCGGGGTAGGCGTCGGCCACCACGGTGGCGCGCTGTTCTTCCCGGACATGGGTGCTCTCGGTCTCCTTGAGATTGACCACGACCCACGGCTTGCCGATCTCGACCAGCGTCAGCGCCGGCTCGCCGGCGTCGACATGCTCGCCCGGCTCGAGGTCGAGCTCCGAGATTACGCCTGCGGTCGGCGCATGCACCTCGGTCCGGGTGAGGTCGAGCGCGGCGCGGTCCCACTCGGCCCTGGCGCGCAGGTAGGAGGGGTGCTGCTCGACCGGCAGCTCCGGGTCGCCGCCGAGGGTGGCCAGCACCTCCTCTGCCTCCTGCGCCAACGCAGCGAGCTTCTGGCGCGCCGCGTCGAGCGCGTGCTCGACCTCCTCGAAACGCTGGGCGCTGGCGATCCCCTTGGCCTTGAGTGAGGATTGGCGCTGGAACTCACCTTCGCGGTAGGCCACGGTCTCCAAGGCCTCTTGGATCTCGACCTGCACCTGACGGTAGCGCGCCTTGCGCGCGTTGATCGTGCCGCGCACCTCGCCGAGCCGCGCCTCGGTCGCGGCGAGCGCGATGGCGTAAGGCGCGGGATCGACCTTGAACAGCAGGTCGCCCTTGTCCACCGCCTGGTTGGTGGCAACCGCGACCGCGACCACGCGCCCGGCGACGTCGGCCCCGATGCGAACCAGATTGGCCTTGACGTAGGCGTTCTCCGCCGTGACGTATCGCCCGCCGGAGGCGTAGACGAGCCCGATCAGCACCAGGACGACGCCCGGCACCGCCATGAGCAGAACGGTTCGGGCGGCGCGGCGGCGCCGGCTGAGGAAGCGGAGGATCATGTCGGCGGCCATAATCCGGGCGCAGTGGTATCGCCCAAAGGCTACCACCGGCCGCTTCGCGGCGGCAAAGCGCCAGCGTCCCGTCCTAAGCGCAGCCGGGCCTTGCGCGGCGCATGGGTAGGCGCGGCTTCCGCTCGCTTGTCCGACTCGCGCCCGGCGATGATACGATCTCGCACGCATGTCGGCTTGGCAGCCACAGGCGCGTCACAGGGGGTAAGCGGAAATGGGCGAGCCCGGCGGCGCCGAGGCGCATATTGTCGTGGTGGCCAACGAGAAGGGTGGGACCGGGAAGTCGACCACGGCGATGCACCTGATCGCCGGCTTCCTGCGCGAGGGCAATGCGGTGGCGTCGATCGACCTCGATTCCGACCAGGGCTCGCTGACCCGCTACGTCGAGAACCGGCAGGCGTTCTGCGACGCCAACCGGGTGCCGCTGCCCCGGCCGGATCACACGCGGTTCCGCCCCGAGGACGTCGACGGGCAGCCGCCCGAGGCCGCGTTCGACGCGCTGCTCGCACGCCTTGCGCGCGAGAACGACATCGTCGTGATCGACTGCCCGGGCGGCAAGACCACGGTGTCGCGCCACGCCCTCGGCTTTGCCGATACGCTGGTCACGCCGCTTAACGACAGCTTCGTCGACATGGACGTGCTCGGTGTCGTCGAGGACACGCCGCCCAAGGTCGTGCGTCCGTCGCACTTCGCCGAGACCGTGTTCGAGGCACGCAAGGGGCGCGCTCGGCGCGATGGTGGCGCGATCGACTGGATCGTGCTGCGCAACCGCCTGTCACAGCTCGAGTCACGCAACAAGCAGTATGTCGGTGCCGCGCTCGACGAGCTGGCCCGGCGCATCGGCTTCCGTCAGGCCGACGGCTTCGGCGAGCGAGTGATCTTCCGCGAACTGTTCGTTCAGGGCCTCACCGTCCTCGACCTGCGCGACCCGGGCACCGAGATGAAGCTCAGCATGTCCCACGTCGCCGCGCGCCAGGAAATCCGGCGCCTGATGGACGCCATGAAGCTGCCGGGCCGCAGGCCGGTCGGGGCGGAGGGCTGACCTCCGCCCGTCGCCGGTCAGGCCGCCGCCACGCGCTCGAGGAACTCCTTGATCGAATTGCCCAGCTCGCTGGTCTGTCGGGATACCCGCGTGGACGCCTGCTGGACCGCGCTTGCGGACTCCCCGGTCTGGCCCGCCGCTTGGCTGACGCCCGCGATATTCCGCGACACCTCGGAGGTGCCGGCGGACGCCTCCTGCACGTTGCGTGCGATCTCCTGGGTCGTGCCGCCTTGCTGCTCGACCGCCGCGGCAATGGCGGAGCTGATCTCGCCGGTCTCCTCGATCGCCGTCTTGATCGACGAAATGGCGCCGATGGCGCTCCCGGTCGCGGCCTGGATCGAGGAGACATAGCCGGTGATCTCGTCGGTCGCCTTGGCGGTCTCGCTGGCGAGCGACTTGACCTCCGACGCCACCACGGCGAAGCCCTTGCCGGCCTCGCCTGCCCGCGCCGCCTCGATGGTGGCGTTGAGCGCGAGCAGGTTGGTCTGCTCGGCGATGTCCTTGATCAGGTCCACAACCTCCCCGATACGGTTGGTCGCTGTCTCGAGCTGCTGGGCGATCTGATCGGCCTCCCCGGCCTGCTCGGCGGTGCGCCGGTTGAGGTCGGCCGACTTGGCGGCGCGCTCCGCAATCTCGTTGATCGAGGCGGTCATCTCCTCTGCGGCGCTGGAGACGGCCGCGACGTTGGACGAGGCCTCCTCGGCTGCGCTGGCGACCGTCGATGATTGCTGGGAGGTCTGTTCGGCCACGGCGGAGAGGTCGTTGGCCGTCGTCTCCATCGTCCCGACCGCCTCGAGAGTGGCTTCGAGCGCCTCGGACGAGCTGGCCTGGAATTCCTCGATCAGCGCGCGCAGCGTGGCCTGACGCTTCTCCCGCTCTTCGGTGATGGCGTCGTGATAGACGCCCAGGGCCAGTTCCATGTCCAGGAACACTGCCTTGTTGATCGCCGCGATGGCCGCCTTCAGCTCGTTGGGCTTACGGCGGTAGGTGTCGACGGCGACCGCGGTCAGGCGGTTCAGGGCGAAGCAGTATCCGCCCATGTACCATCGCGGCTCCAGCTCGTGCACGAAGTGCGCCCGCCCGATGCGTTGCACCTGCTGCATGTAGGCATCGTCGAACGCGGCCTTGAACAGGCCGCGCCAGTGATTGCCCTGCGCCGCCTTGACGCGTTCGGCCTCTGCCTGCCCGCCGAACATCGACTCGAGTTCGGGCTTGCTCAGGATATGGTCGTAGAAGTCCCGCAGGATGTCGTCCAACGCGGCGTCGACCTTGGGACCCAGTTTCCGCAGTCGGCCGCGGGACTCGTCGTCCAGTTGCAGGAATTCGAGGCGTTCGGCGAGATTGACGTTGTTTTCGGTCATGGCTCAGTCCTCCAGTGATTGAGACGTGATACAGGCATCGATGAAACGGCGGCGAAGGGCAGCTCAGCCCGACCATTTCGTGGGACGCTTCGGCGCCGACAGCGGCGTCTCGGCGCCACCGACGCCTTGCTCCGCGACTTCGAGAAGCTGCTCGACCAGCCGGAGCAGGTGCCGGCCGCTGTCGGCGATGTCGGCCGCGTAGCTCCGGTTGCGCGCCGGATCGTCGCCCGCGTAACCGTCCCGCATCGCCTCGGCGAAGCCGATCACCGCGTTGAGCGGTGTGCGCAACTCGTGGCTCAGATGGGCGAGAAACGCCTCCTTGGTGCGTATCGCCGCCTCCGCTTCGTATCGGAGACGCCTTTCGGTCTCGACCTGCTCGGCGGCGAGTGACATGTCGCGCACGAACGCGCCGAGCAGGATCTCGCCGCGATGTTCCAGGCGCAGGATGCTGATGCTGGCGGGAAACGTTTCGCCGCTGCGGCGTCGGGCATCGACCCACGGCCGTTCGGTCATCGGCCGGGCAGTCTCGGATGACGCCGCAAAGTCGGCGACAAGACGAGGGTGTGAGCCGTGATATCGCTCGGGGATCAGAATCTCGACGGGTCGGCCTACGAGCTCGTCGACCCTGTAGCCGAACAGGCGGGTCGTGCTCGAGTTGGCATAGAGGATGGTCGCGCCGGCATTGAGGACGACCAGCGCGTCGTCCGCGCTCTCGATCACCCGCAGCATCCAGTCGGTCGGGGCGTCCGCCTGTGGCGGCACCTCCTCGCTCCGCTGCTTGGCCGCCATGCCGGAGCGGGAGCGCGCGCCGCCCGTATT
>CAZMTC010000251.1:0-4355 GCA_964569105.1 uncultured Alphaproteobacteria bacterium
GTCGGCGCGCCGACATAGGCGGACAGCCCGGCGGCGTTCAAGAGGCCGCCGATCTCGCCCTCGATGAAGGCGCCGCCCAGCCCGTTGGAGTGCACGGCGGGCACGGTGGTGATGGTCACCCCGCCGACCTTGCGCGACGCGCCGAAGCGCACGAGCTGCACCTTGGCCGGATCGCCGCCCAGCTGCTCCACCTTGCGCGCGAAGAAGCCGTTCATCTCGGAGCCGATCACCAGCACGGCGTCCTTGGCCAGCATGATGTCGACGGTGTTGGAATTGGGCGTCGCGCTCACCGGGAAGGCCAGGTCGGTGCACGGCCCCTGCTTGACCGCGCCGATATGCCTGTCGCCCAGATGGTCGGCATGGACGTGGGTCAGCAGCACCGCGTCGATCGCGCCCAGCCGCGAGTCGTCGGGCCCGGCCACCGTGCGCCCGGCGTCGTAGAGAATGCGCGTGCCGTCCGGGTCCTCGAAGATCATCGCCCGGTCCAGCGGACAGAACTCGCCGTCATGGCTGCCCAGCGGCGTCACGCTGACATCCTGCGCCAGCGCCCCCGGCGCCCCGCCGGCCGTCACAGCAAGCGCCAACCCCACGGCCGCCGCCGCACCGGCCAGCCGGTTTCCGTGCCGATCGCTCATTGTCGCTGCTCCCTCGTCCGCATTGCGTCCCCCGCGCGTCATTGCGCGCGTGTGAAGGAAGGTTAACGCGGGGGTGGGGTGGGCTGAATTCACGAGAATGTGAGGCGAATAGGGTTGATCCGCTTAGAACGGGTTTATCCCTTTGAAGCAAGTGGGCAAGGACCGCCGGGTGGAGTCGCACCTCAAATTAGCATGCCAAAATGAGCCTGCATACAAGATGGCCGCTGACTCATCGGACTACCCACAATATAGGCTAATTTTCCTCCCCCCAAAACGTCGGGGTTGAAGTCGACGAGGAGGAGGTGTATGTGTGGTTAAATGATGTGGGGCAGCCGATGAGCGGGACAAACATTCACACACCGAAGCTTCCGACCGCTGAGGATGTTGCTCAATGGCGGGCCGAGCTTGAAGCTTTGGAGGCCTATGAAGCCGAAATGAAGGCGCGTCACGCTGCGGAGGAGAAGGCGGTGCGCGACAAGCGCACGAAGCTCAACAGGCTTGTGGCGGCAGGCTCGGCTCTGGTGGGGCTTGAGGACAAGCCGCAGCCCAAGGCTGCGACCGTTGGTCAGACTGTGCCGCAACATGACGTGGTGCCGGGGACGCGTATGAAGCGACGCAAGAGGCAAAAAAGCGTCCAGACGTGGCGAGCCACCATCTACAAGATCATAAAGGAGGCTGGGCGCCCCATCCCTTACGCGGAGCTTAAGGAGGCAGTTGCTCAAACCCACCTTGGCGAGCGTTTGGAGGAGACGGACAAGAGCTTCTACGGGAGCCTGCGACGGCTCGACAGGGATGGAAAGATCGTGCGCCACAACGGCAGGGCATTCCTTCCGGAGGCCTATCGCCAGTTTATGGAGGACGTAAAGGCTGGCCGTGCCGTTGACGGGCCCATTGGGGGGCTCCCAGGCAGAGGCTCGCCTAACTTCGACGCCATTCGGGACTTTCTCGCGGAGCGACCCAACGGCGCTACTGGCAAGGAGATTCTGGACAGCCTTCTAAATGAACCGCCCAAGCACCTTGATGTTTCGAGGAATCGCGGGTCGCTTCAGAACGCACTGACCAAGATGCGAGACAGGACCGAAATTGAGAAGCGGGGCGACCGCTACTATCTGCCCCGCGCTAAAAGCGAAGCGCCCGACCCAGCAGGGCCGAGCGCCTCACAGAGTCACCACAATGATGAGGGTGGCACCTCATCGTCATCTGGCAGCGAAGGGAATGGTTCTCTAGCAGGTTCCGGTTCCCAGCTGCGCTTCCGAGCGCCTGCTCGGCACACCCCGAGGGTGTAGTCCCCGGGAGAAAGGAGCGGACCGATGACCAAACACGAACTCCAATTGGCGTGCGGAGCCGCGGCAGCGGGCGGCTATACAAATCGACCGCTGTTATTGATATAGCGTCCACTCTGGGCGGGCGACTATGTCGTCCGCCCCCATTCCCTATCACAGATATGGTGTTATTGGAAGCGCAGGCCACCGCTATATAGTGCAAGCTAATTGCGCGAATCCTCAATATATGGTACCTGGAGTAGTTGAATGGTGGATTTTGAGACGCCTACGGTGCGGAGCGACCCGCGCTTTGCCAATGTAGTGGCGGCGCCCGCGCTCGAAGATCGGAGCCGCACAATCCTACTTTGCGTAGACCCCGCAACCATCAGGCAGATCTTGGCGACTGGTGATCGTGAGGCCGACCGCTACGCAGAATACGAGGGATTGGTACACGGAGGTATCCAAGGCGGCACGGCGGGGCTAATGAATGCGGTAGCGCTTTTCCGGGGCCTACTCCGCCCGATGACAGTGTCGGGCCAGGATGCGCATATGCTCGCCTACGTTCAGAACCCTGTACAATCCTACACTTATCCGGTACCACACCGGATCGGGATGGACGAGCCAACTCGGGTGCCAGCGTACCCGAACAGTGTTTTTGTCGCTTATGCTGACATCTCAGACCACGCACGCGAACACGCTGGAAGCGTGATCGGGAGTGCTGCTGCGGAATTTGAGGCCCCCGCAGCGGGACTCGTAACCGGCTGGGAATGGGTCCTCAAATCTCCTGACGATGGCACGATGCCGGACAATCATGAAACACGGTATCTAGAAAGGGTGTGGTGATATGGCTGGTTTGATTGATCAGTTGGCACCCGAATATGCGAGAGGGGGAATTCCTGCGTTTGCGCCGGGCGCCAAGTACTATCATGGGATGGACTATCTACTATACAAGTGCGAGTCAGGATCATACCGCGCTGACCGCGTGGATGCGTTTCTAACCGTTCTTTGGCATCCAACCGAAGACTGGCTTGTGGGCGTGAAGCTGAAGGGGTGGCGTTTCTTCTTCAATCAAATGAAGGATGCCATGGGCTTTGAAGACGCCGACTTCTTCCCGCTTATCAAGGCGATCGAATTTGCGCTTGCTGAGGAGTTTGCTCGGCAGATCATGGATGACCATGACGCGGTGCCACCTACCGAAAGGTACCGTAGAGCTGAACGCTACAGCCGAGCCATCCTATTGGTTGGAGATGCCAATGTGCGTACGAGCGAGTGGGCGGAGGCCGCCTGACAAACATGGGCCAAGCTCCGTTGACGCTCCATCAAGTGATTCGAGAGGACCGCTTGGGTGAGTTCAGCGCCCAAAAGGAAGCCCGCGGCGTTGGCGCTGCCGAGTTGCGCGAGATCGAAAAGCTCTTCGAGGCGGCGGCTAAACCGTCCCAATCAGAAGGTCGAACATCGCGTTCTGCATCTGCCGGTGGTTCTGGCGGAAAGCGAACTCCATTAGGTACATGTCCGCGTGCTTGGCGCTGATGTGAATGTGCGTCGAGGTAACGGACCTCTTGAACAGCCGCCAGAACGACTAGACGTTGTGGACGCGGTGCAGCGCATCCTGCCGGTAGTCGTACCGCCCCCACGCTTTCTGGCCGTGCTTGTCGGTGCCGTGGCTGTGACCGCCACCGGCCAGTAGCCGTAGCTCCAATCGCAATGATTCTCTTCTAAGCGGTGCGACCTACAGCCACTATGCTAAGTCGGTCGCCATCCTAGAAAACACTAGCTCCATGCCCACCGACACCCCCTCCCCCGCCGACCTCGCCGAGATCGAGCTCCGCCTCGGCGCGCACAACTACGACCCGCTCGACGTCGTGCTCACGCGCGGCGAGGGCGTCTGGGTGTGGGACGCCGAGGGCAACCGCTATCTCGACTGCCTGTCGGCCTATTCGGCGCTCAACCAGGGCCATTGCCACCCGCGCATCCGCGAGGCGCTGGTCGAGCAGGCGGGCCGGCTCACGCTGACCTCGCGCGCCTTCCGCAACGACCAGCTCGCGCCGTTCTACGAGGAGATCTGCGCGCTCACCAACTCGTCCAAGGTGCTGCCCATGAACTCGGGCGCCGAGGCGGTGGAGAGCGCGATCAAGGCGGTCCGCAAATGGGGCTACGAGGTCAAGGGCGTGGCCGAGGACAAGGCCGAGATAATCGTCTGCCGCAACAACTTCCACGGCCGCACGCTCACGGTCGTCGGCTTCTCGACCGACCCCGCGGCGCGCACCGGCTTCGGCCCCTTCGCGCCGGGCTTCACTGTGATCCCGTTCGGCGACGCCGACGCGCTCGAGGCCGCGATAACCCCCAACACGGTGGGCTTCCTGGTCGAGCCGATCCAGGGCGAGGCCGGGGTGATCATCCCGCCCGAGGGCTATCTGCGCGCCGCGCGCGAGCTCTGCGACCGGCACAATGTCACCCT
>CAZMTC010000252.1:0-4146 GCA_964569105.1 uncultured Alphaproteobacteria bacterium
CATCCAGGCGAACGACCTGCTGGGCCGCAAGGTCGCGCGTGACGGCGGCGCGGCGGCCAAGGCGTTCCTCGCCAAGATGCACGGCCTCGACAACGAGCTGGGCTCGCTCGACGATCCCGACATCGCGGTCATCCGCCGCCGCCTCAACGACGGCATCGAGGTGCTGGGCGAGACCACCGACTGGATGCTCGAGACCTTCCGCAAGGATATGGGCCAAGCCGCGGTGGGGGCGGTTCCCTATCTGCACCTTTGGGGCAACGTCACCGCCGGCTGGCTGATGGCGCGCGCCGCGGTGGCCGCGTGCAAGGCGCTGGCCGACGGCGCCGACGGCGATGTCGCCTTCTGCGAGACCAAGATCAAGACGGCCCGTTTCTTCGCCGACCAGTATCTCACCCGTTCGTCCGGCTTGCGCGACCAGATCGTCGACGCCGGCGACGGCACGCTGAGCCTGGCGGAGGAAGCTTTCTGACCTTGCCCTTCCGGCCCGCCTGTATCGCGCGGAGCCTGCGTGGCGTCTGAACGCGGCATTCCAACGGAACGCGTATGAAGGGCCGCTTCGCGAGCCGCACGTCGTGCGCCTCCGCCGCTGTGAATTTTTTGCGAGAAAGGGCTTTACAAGACGGCCCCAAAAGCCATTTATGCACAGTCCGAAGGCGCGACACGTCGTGCTGTACCTTGGCAAGAGGGCGGGGGATCTTTGATCCTGCCGCCCTTGGATTTTTGGGCCGAATGCCCAGCTCGAGCCGAGATGCGGACGACATGTAACGCCGGTGTTTCCGGGTCACTTGCTGACGTTGGGGGGGAGCCCATGACCAAGGCCTCTGCTACCCCGTTGGGGGTGTTCTCGGAGCAACGTACTCCGTTCGCTCGCGAGACAGACAACGTAACGCCCATCCGTCCCGTCGGTTCGGACAGTCCGAGCGAACGGCAGGACTATTTCATCACCAAGGACGGCGTCACCTTCGCCGGGACCCATCTGCTCCTCGAGCTGTGGGAAGCCGAGCACTTGTGCGACGCCGAGGTCGCCGAGCGCGCGCTGGCGCAGGCGGCCGAGGCCGCGGGGGCGACGCTCCTGCACCTGCATGTCCATCATTTCGGGCCGAATTCCGGAGTGACGGGCATCGCGGTGCTGGCGGAAAGCCACATCTCGATGCATTCCTGGCCCGAGCGGGGCTTCGCGGCGCTCGACATCTTCATGTGCGGCGCGTGCGATCCCTACAAGGCGGTGGAGGTGCTCAAGGACGCATTCCGCCCGGGGCACATCTCGGTGGGCGAGCACCGGCGGGGCGTTCTGCCGTGAACTGGTACGAGGAGACCCTGCACGACGACCTGCGCGAGCGTCTGGCCGTCGGCAGGGTCCTTTACCGCGACCGCACCGACCAGCAGGACCTGATCATCTTCGAGAACCCGAAGGTCGGTCGGGTCCTGGCGCTCGACGGCGTGATCCAGACGACCGAGGGTGACGAGTTCATCTATCACGAGATGCTCGCCCACGTGCCGATCCTGGCGCACGGCAGCGTCGAGCGCGTCCTGATCGTCGGCGGCGGCGACGGCGGCTGCCTGCGCGAAGTGCTGCGTCATACGGACGTCGAGCGCGCGACCATGGTCGAGATCGATCCCGGCGTGATCGAGCTGTCCAAGCAGCACCTGCCCAACCTGTCGGCCGGCGCGTTCGACGACCCGCGCGCCCAGGTGGTGATCGCGGACGGCGCCAAGTACATGGCGGCCGACGGTGAGCGGTTCGACGTCATCATCATCGACTCGACCGACCCCATCGGACCGGGCGAGGTGCTGTTCTCGGAGGCCTTCTACGCCGATTGCAAGAAGCGCCTGACCGAGAGCGGCATCCTGGTGACCCAGAATGGTGTGCCCTTCATGCAGGGCGACGAGGTCACGCAGACCTGGCGCGCCTTCAAGAAGCTGTTCGCCGACCCGGGCTTCTACGTCGCCGCGGTGCCGACCTACCAGGGCGGCTTCATGACGCTGGGCTGGGGGACCGACGACGCGTCGCTGCGCCGCCAGGACCCGGCGGTGATCGCCGAGCGCTACGCCGCCGCCGGGATCGAGACGCGCTACTACAACCCCGATATCCATTTCGGGGCCTTCGCGCTGCCGAACTACGTGACGGCGCTGATGCGGGAGTAGGGGCGGGGGCGTCTAAGCCGTCGCGTCCTCCCGCACCTCGGAGATCGCGGCCTGCGCCGCGGCGAGTCGCGCGATGGGGACGCGGTAGGGCGAGCACGAGACGTAGTCCAGCCCCACCGTCTCGCAGAACCGGATCGAGTCCGGGTCGCCGCCATGCTCGCCGCAGATGCCCAGCTTGAGGCCCGGCCGGGCTTCACGGCCGCGATCGCAGGCGATCTGCATCAGCTCGCCGACGCCCTCGGTGTCGAGCGTCGCGAACGGATCGCGCTCCAGGATATGCTTGGCCTGGTAGTCGGGCAGGAACGAGCCCGCGTCGTCGCGCGACAGGCCGAAGGTGGTCTGGGTCAGGTCGTTGGTGCCGAAGGAGAAGAACTCCGCGCTCTCCGCGATTTCGCGCGCGCGCAACGCGGCGCGCGGCAGCTCGATCATGGTGCCGACCTGGTAGTCGAGCTCGGCGCCCTTTTCCGCCTTCACCTCCGCGGCGACGCGGTCGATCGCCGTCTTGAGGATGTCGAGCTCCTCGCGCGTCGCGATCAGCGGCACCATCACTTCGGGCACCACCGGCGCGCCGGTCTTCTCGGCCGCCTCGATCGCCGCCTCGAAGATCGCGCGGGCCTGCATCTCGTAGATCTCGGGATAGGATATGCCCAGCCGGCAGCCGCGGTGGCCGAGCATCGGGTTGGCCTCGTCGAGCCTCGCGGCGGAACGGCGGATGTCGTCGACCGTCTTGCCCGTCGCCTTCGCCATCTCGGCGATCTCGTCCTCGGTGCGCGGCAGGAACTCGTGCAGCGGCGGGTCGAGCAGCCGGATCGTCACCGGCAGGCCCTTCATGATCTCGAACAGCTCGACGAAGTCCTGTCGTTGATAGGGCGCGATCTTGGCCAGCGCCGCACGCCGACCTTCCGCGTCCTCGGCCATGATCATCTCGCGCACCGCCAGGATGCGCCCGGCGTCGAAGAACATGTGCTCGGTGCGGCACAGGCCGATACCCTCGGCGCCGAACCCCCGCGCTGTGCGCGCGTCGGCGGGCGTCTCGGCGTTGGCGCGCACGCCCAGCCGCCGCTTCTGATCGGCCCATTCCATGAGCGTCGCGAAGTCCTCGGACATCTCGGGCTCGCGCGTCGGCACGCGGCCGAGCATCACCGATCCCGCGGCCCCGTCGAGCGTGACGGTGTCGCCCTCCGACACCGTGACGCCGCCGCACTGCATGGTCTTGGCGACGGCGTCGATGCGGACCTCGCCGGCGCCGACGACGCAGGCGCGGCCCATGCCGCGGGCCACCACGGCCGCATGGCTGGTCATGCCACCGCGCGAGGTCAGGATGCCGCGCGCGGCGTGCATGCCGTGGATGTCCTCGGGGCTGGTCTCCTGGCGCACAAGGATGACGTTGGCGCCGTCCTTGGCCATCGCCTCGGCGTCGTCGGCGGTGAAGACCACCTGGCCCGAGGCCGCCCCCGGCGAGGCCGGCAGGCCGCGCGCGAACAGCGTCACGTCGGCGTCGGGGTCGAGCGTCGGGTGCAGGAGCTGGTCGAGCGCCGCGGGGTCGATGCGCAGCACCGCCTCGTCCTTCGGGATAACGCCCTCGCGCGCCATGTCGACCGCGATCTTGAGCGCCGCCGCCACGGTGCGCTTGCCGGCGCGGGTCTGCAGCATCCACAGCTTGCCGCGCTGCACCGTGAACTCGATGTCCTGCATGTCGCGGTAGTGCGCCTCGAGCCGTGCGCGGATGTCGAGGAGCTGACGGTACAGCTCGGGCATGACCTCCTCCATGGCGGGGAGGTCGGAACGGTTCTTCTCCTTGCCGGCGACCGTGATGTTCTGCGGCGTGCGGATGCCGGCGACCACGTCCTCGCCCTGCGCGTTGACCAGGTACTCGCCGTAGAACCGGTTCTCGCCGGTCGACGGATCGCGGGTGAAGGCGACCCCGGTGGCACAGTTCTCGCCCATGTTGCCGAACACCATCGCCTGGACGTTGACGGCCGTGCCCCAGTCCTCCGGGAT
>CAZMTC010000253.1:0-4090 GCA_964569105.1 uncultured Alphaproteobacteria bacterium
GTTCACGGCCGCTTCCGTCCACGTCTCGCCGTCGAGCGTGAGCTCACCCGAGAACGCCACGAGCGCCTGAACGTCCTGATAGCCGCGCTTTTGGATGTACTCCCGCAGGCCGAAATAGTAGCGCAGCGCGTGTTCGCGGCTCTGCGTCACCACCATCGCCTTGGCCCGGCCGCCGAGCTCATGCTGCACATGGCGGCGGAAATGCTCGACGATGACCTCGACCTTCTGGCTGATGGCCGTTGGATGGAGTGAGGCGAAGCGGGCAACCCGCCGCTGGGCCTTGCGTCCCTGTAGCTCGGGATCGTCCTCGATGGCCTTTTCGAGCTCGTAGTAGGCCTTGTAGGTCATGTAGTTCTGGAGCACGTCGAGGATGAAGCCTTCCTCGATCGCCTGGTGCATGGAGTACAGGTGGAAGGGGCGCGGCTTGTTGTCCGGCCCGGGCACGCCGAACCGCTCCAGCGTCACGTTGCGCGGCGTCGCCGTGAACGCGAAATAGCTGATATTGGCCTGCGGGCCTCGGCTCTGCTGGTAGGCGGCGATGATGTCTTCCACGTCATCGCTTGAAGCCGCCTCGCGGGTCAACGCGTCAGCGAGGGCCTGTGCGCTCTTGCCGGACTGCGAACTGTGGGCCTCATCGACCATGATCGCAAACTTCCGGCCCTTCTGCCCCGTGACCTCTTGCAGATGCTCGGTGCTGAACTTCTGGATCGTGGTGATGATGATCCGCGCGCCGTCCTGAATCGCCTTCTTCAGTTGCCGCGAGGTTCCGTCGATCTTCTTCACCACGCCCTTGGTCTGCTCGAACTGAGCGACGGTGCTCTGGAGCTGGCGATCCAGCACAATGCGGTCGGTGACGATGATGACGGTGTTGAAGATGGGCTGATCGGCATCGTCATGCAGGTTGATAAGCTGGTGCGCCGTCCACCCAATCGTGTTGGACTTGCCCGATCCTGCGGAATGCTGGACCAGGTAATTTTGGCCCGGCCCGTTGGCGCGGGCGTGATCCATCATCTTGGTGACGGCATCGAGCTGCTGGAAGCGGGGAAAGATCATCGCCTCTTTCCCGTCCGCCTTTTCCAGATGGATGAAACGGCCGATGATGCTCAGCCATTTCTCGCGGCCGAACACGGCCTTTCCGCCCGGCAGGTCCTTGTAGAGGTATGCGACGCGGAACTCTTCCGGTACCGGCGGATTGCCTGCACCGCCATCCTCGCTGCCCCGGTTGAAGGGCAGGAAACGGGTCCGCCCGTTCATGAGGCGTGTCGTCATCGACACGTTGTCTTGATCGGCGGCAAAATGAACCAGCGCCCCGCGCTTGAAGGTCAGGAGCGGCTCCCCGGTGGGTGAGCGGTCTGACCTGTATTGCTTTTCGGCGTGCCTGAAGGTCGATCCGGTCAGGAGGTTTTTGATCTCCATGGTCGCGACCGGCAGGCCGTTGACGAACAGCACCACATCGATGGCGTTCTCATTCTTCCGGCTGTAGCGGACCTGCCGCATCACGCTCAGGATATTGGCTTCGAACAGCCTGGTCAGGGCCGGGTTCAGGTTCGAGGCGGGCTGGAAAAAGCAGAGCGCGATCCGGATATTCGGGATCAGTTTCAGGCCGCTGCGCAGGACGCCGAGCGTCCCGCGATCCTTGAGCGCCTTATCAAGCTGCTTGAAGAATTCGGCCTCGGCGCTCCCCGAATATTGCGCCTCGACCTTCTGCCATTCCTCCGGCTGCGTCTCCCGCACGAAGCGAAGAACAAGCTCCTTATCAAGAGCCAGGTCACGGTCAAACGCCTCGGGCGGGCGTTCCTCGTAGCCCTGCTCAGCGACAAGCTGTGCCACCAGATGCGCTTCAAGCACCACTTCTTTATGCGCAGAGCTAGCGGCGTATTGGCTCATGTCCGCGCCCCCATCGCCACTTGGCCGCCTGTGGTGGCCGTCAACTCTTCTTCGATTTGATCAAGGCGACGATCACCAGTCCCACGTTTGCTCCAGGTCGCTACGTCAATCTGGCCGGTTACAGCCGCCGTTATCAAAGCGGCACGGAACTCTCGAAGTTGTTTGACCGATTTTCGCGTCCTGGAATCAAGGGCAGTAAGCTTATCTTTAAGCTTCTTGTACTGTTCAACGATAGCCCTCTGCTCGGGTGGTGGCGGCAGCGGAATTCGAACTGTTCTGAAGGTCGGCATGCGCACAACCTTCCGAAGTCCGGAATAAAACGGCCTGAGCCTTTTCCCGTGATCCAAATACAGAAGGTGAAGGTAGAGATATTCCGCAGATGCATGTCCCGTAACAGTCATTACATCGTATGCGCCTGTCACCATGCCAGTTATTGAAGAGAGGCCAACTGTGCGAGGTGTCTCATCTAGATCAAACAGGCACAAAACGATTTGACCTGGCCTTACCTCTTGATAGGTGTCGAAATCCGTCGGGAACTTGCCCTTTCCGCTTTCGATATCGCGCACAACCACACCCTGCTTTCCAAGTGATAGGAGCCTGTATTCAGAGGGGCGCGACCCTACATTGTGCCTTGTACGCCGCATCAATAAGCCAAGTGGCGTTTCGGTCCAATGCGAAGGGAAATCTGGATTCCATGGATAGATCGACTCCAGCATTGGGCACTCGCTATTTAGGCCACGCGTGACCATGCGTGCTAGTTCCGCCTCCTCTTTTTCACGGAGAAGCTCCAACAGCCGCTGCTTCTTCTCGATCAACTGATCGATGCGGGCGGTTTCGCGGTCGAGAAAATCCGCGATGGCTTTTTGGGTGTCGCGGTCGGGGAGCATTATGGGCACATTGCGTAATGCCTCATGCTCCAAATCCCATTGATTTACCCGAACGCCTTTTGAGATGCGCCCATAGAGCGCAATGTATGGATCGCTCCTAAGAAGGTAATGGAGAAATTGATCGTATTCGTCGCTTAGCGGTTCATAAACATAGTAGGCTGGGCTGACAATTCCTCTGTACCGGGATATTGCGATAGAACCTTGCCAAGCCTTCATCTTATTTGTGACAAGCGCCCCCTGTGTCACAAGCTGATAATTTGATAAATCCTCTGATTCCTTATTGAAGTTATCATCACGTGAAGATTTCGGAATCACACCATAATCCCGATAAACGGAAAGCAATTCCTCGTCTGCATATCCTGTGCGCTTGCGTCGCCGAAAAAGCGACCAAAGAGGCTTCGTGCTCCAGCCGGGTGGAGTTTTCGACGCGATAAACTCTTGCAGCCCGCTCACGCCGCCACCTCCTTTAGAAGTCCGGCGATTTCGGCTTCAAGCTGCTTCAGCTCTTCGTCGATCTCATCGAGCGGCCGTGGCGGCACGTACTTATAAAAGTACCGGTTGAAGTTGACCTCGTAACCGACACGTCCAGTTTCGCCGTCGGTCGCATCCCGGTAGCGTTCATCGACCCACGCATCCGGCACGAAGGGCTTGACCTCCCGCGCAACGTATTCGCGCCAATCCTCGGTCAACGGGACTAGCTCATGATCGCGAAGCTCGGTATCCGGCTCCGGGTTGCCGTCCTTGTCGGTGCAGATGTCCGCTTCCTCGTCGCGCTCCGACAGGGCATTCAGGACCGCCTTCTTGACCGGAGTCGCGAGCTTGACCCCCGCGCCCTTCAACGCCTTTTTCAAAGCGGCTTCGAATTCATCACGGTTGGTGAACAGGGTGTCGGGCATGTGACCGGATAGGGTGTCGATCAGCTCCTGCCGCTCGACCTCATCGAGCTTCTGGATCGCCTTCTCGTCCGCGAGGCGGGCCAGACACTCGTCGCTGACCTGGAAATTCAAACGCAGCGGGCGCTCGATCCGGATTTCTCGGTAGCCGAAATCGGTGGTGTCGAAAATCTTGGAATAGTCGCTCCAATCCTCCGAGCCGTCTCCGTTGAGCATGTCCGCGTAGATGCGGACGATCTCTTCGCGCGCGTGTTGCGGGATTTCGCGCCGCTTGGAGCCGAGGCTTTTGCGCATGGATTGCCAGAACCGTTCGGAACTGGCGTCGATGAGCTGCACCTTGCTGCGCCGCTCGGCGGGCTTGCGGTTGTTCAGCAGCCAGACATAGGTCTGGATGCCGGTGTTGTAGAAAAGGTCGGTCGGCAG
>CAZMTC010000254.1:0-4042 GCA_964569105.1 uncultured Alphaproteobacteria bacterium
GCGAGACCCACGAGTACACCGACATGTATCCGGGCATGGCCCGCACGGCCCGCGAGGAGGGCTTTGACGAGATCGCCGACTGGTTCGAGACGCTGGCCAAGGCCGAGAAGAGCCACGCTGGCCGTTTCCAGAAGGCGCTGGAGACCATGGAGTAATCAAGTGCGCGGCAGCCGGGGCGCGGCCGTCGCGGCGGCGCCTCGGCGCCCCGATACAGGTCTCCGTCCCCGCGCGATTTCGCCGGCGCCTTCCGCCGGCCATCGTCGCTTGACGAAAAAATCAGTGCAGTTCGAAGGGATAGGCTATGCGCGAAGGCAGCCTCGACGCGCCGACCCGTCACCGGATCGACTGGAACGATCCGGACTTCTACGACATGGACAAGATCAACGCGGAACTCGAACGCGTCTTCGACATCTGCCACGGCTGCCGGCGCTGTTTCAATCTCTGCGACGCCTTCCCGCGCCTGTTCGACCTGATCGACGAATCCGAGAGCGGCGAGCTCGATAGCGTCGCCAGGGAGGACTACAAGCAGGTCGTCGACGCCTGCACCCTCTGCGACCTCTGCTTCATGGTCAGCTGCCCCTACGTGCCGCCGCACGAGTTCGACCTCGATTTCCCGCATCTCATGCTGCGCTACCGGGCGGCGGAGTACCGCCAGGGAAAGGCGGACAAGCGGGTCGACCAGCTGACCCGAACCGACCGCAACGGCCGCCTCGCCGCCGTGGCGCCCACCGTGGTCAATTGGGCCGGCGAACGCGGCAACAAGCTGACCCGCCCTGTCCTGGAAAAGGTGGCCGGCGTGCATCGCGAGGCCGCGCTGCCGAAGTTCCACGGCAAGACCTTCGTCCTGCGCGCCAAGGCGCCGATCGAGGTGAATCGCGATGCGCCCGCCTTCGGCCGCAAGGCGGTGCTCTATGCCACCTGCTTCGTCAACTACAACAATCCGGCGATCGGCGAGGCGACCCGCGCCGTGCTGGCCAAGAACGGCGTCGAGACCGAGGTCGTCTATCCGGCCTGCTGCGGCATGCCGCGGCTCGAGCAGGGCGACATCGAGAGCGTCGCACGCAACGCACGCGTCGTCGCCGGCGAGCTGCGCGAGTGGGTGGACAAGGGCTACGACATCGTTGCGCTGACGCCCTCCTGTGCGCTGATGCTCAAGTTCGAATGGCCGCTCATCCTGCCCGACGAGGAGGACATCGCACGCCTGTCGCAGGCGACCTTCGACATTTCGGAGTATGTCGTCGACATCGCCAAGAAGCACGGCCTCGCCGACGGACTGAAGCCGCTCGAGGGGGGCGTCGCGTTGCACGTCGCCTGCCATGCACGGGCCCAGAACATGGGCGCCAAGGGCGCGGAAATGTTGCGCCTGCTGCCGGAAGCGGACGTCAAGGTCATCGAGCGCTGCTCGGGACACGGCGGATCGTGGGGCATGATGAAGCAGAACTTCGAGACCGCGCTCAAGGTCGGGCGCGCCGCCGCGCGCCAGTCGGCCAGCGCGGGCAAGACCCATCTTGCCTCCGAATGTCCGCTCGCCGGCGAGCATCTCGTTCAGGGCATCGAGCGCCTGCGAATGGAAAACAAGCCGCAGATCGAGCAGAGCACGCATCCGATCCAGTTGTTCGCCAAGGCCTACGGTCTGGCGCCTTGAATTCGGCAACAACGACACGCCCGGGCAGGGGAGAAGGGTCATGATGGCAAAGCGCGAAATCACCCGCGAGGATATCCTCCCGATCGAGGTCTACGAGCGCGAGCGCAGGCAGCGCCGCAGCGCCCTGGTCGCGGCCAAGAAGAACCGCCGGGTTGAGGTCGGGCCGGTCGCCACCTTCTACTTCGAGAACTACGACACCATGCTCGCGCAGGTTCAGGAGATGCTCTTCATCGAACGCGGCGGCGAGGAGCAGATCGAGGACGAGCTGACCGCCTATAATCCCCTGATCCCCAAGGGCCGCGAGCTGGTCGCCACGGTCATGTTCGAGATCGACGACCGCGACCGGCGGCAGGCCTTCCTGGCCAGGCTGGGCGGGATCGAGGAGACCGCCTTCCTGAAGTTCGACGGCGAGACCATCGTCGGCCAGCCCGAGCAGGACGTCGACCGGACGACCGCCGACGGCAAGGCCTCGGCGGTGCAGTTCATCCATTTCCCCTTCACCGACGCGCAGGTCGCGCGCTTCAAGGCGCCGGGCACCGAGGTGACCCTCGGCTTCACGCACCGGGAGTATGCGCACCAGACCGTGCTGCGCGAGGAGGTCAGGGCCGCCCTGGCCGAGGACTTCGACTGACCGGGGCGGCGGCCGCGGCGCGTCGGGAAAGGTGCCGGGCCGCCCGGGATCAATCCGGGGTCTCGCCGGGCAGCAGGCCGTAGACCTCGCTGCGCCGCAACCAGCCCTCGAAGCTCCCGAGACGCACCGCGCACCAAGCCTCCGAACAGCGCAGCAGTCGGCCGACGACCCCCGCCTCGGCCCAGGCGACGCCGGGGGCGTCGGGGGCCGGCCGGCGCCGCAGCAGGCGCCGCTCGCCGGTCACCATGACGGCGCGCTGCCCGCGCAGCATCGACTGGTGGACCCAGCCTTCGGTGCCCTGCCAGTCGCGAATGCGCCGCCAGTTGCCGAACTCGTCGACGATCTCGACGGGCATGCCGCGCCGCCGGTAGACCCATTCGATCGGATAGCGGATGCCCGGGCCGGTCCGCAGGTTGACCTCGCTTGCACGCAGCGAGACGAACCGCGGCAGCGGAAGGCCGGTTCGCCCCTGAACTCTCGACTCCTCTTCGCCGGCGGCGTCTTCCGCGCCCGCTTCCTTCTCGGATGATTGCGCCGCGGCCGGCAGGACGGCCGGGGCGAGAACGCAGAAGAGACTGACGCAGATGGCCGCCAGCCGTTGGCGCATCCGTCGGAGTCTGCTGTTCGTCCCGGCGTGCAGGCAGTTCGGCATGGCGGTCAGGTAGCCGGCGCGCCGCGCGGCGGTCAAGCCCGGCGCCGCGCGGAGCCCGCGCTGGACAAGTTCGGGCCGGGGCTGCTATGGCAGCTTCCCGAGGGTCGGCCGCCCGGCCGCCGCTCGTGCCAGGATCAGTTCCCCGGGGACCCGACGGATGCCGATCAAGAAACCGCGTGTCATCGTGACGCGTCGTCTGCCGGACGTGATCGAGACGCGGATGATGGAGCTGTTCGACTGCCGGCTCAACGAGAGCGACGAGCCGATGTCACAATCGGATCTCATCGCGGCCGTGCGCGAGGCGGAGGTCCTGGTGCCCACCGTGACCGACCGTATCGATCTCGCCGTGCTGTCCCAGGCCGGCCCGCGCTTGCGCCTGATCGCCTCCTTCGGGACCGGCGTCGACCATATCGACATCAAGACCGCGCGCCAGCGCGGCATCACGGTCACCAACACGCCCGGCGTGCTGACCGAGGACACCGCCGACATGACCATGGCGCTGATCCTCGCCGTCCCGCGCCGGCTGAGCGAGGGCGAGCGCCTCGTGCGCTCGGGCAACTGGACCGGCTGGAGCCCGACCGCCATGCTCGGCCACCGCATCTGGGGCAAGCGGCTCGGCATCATCGGCATGGGCCGGATCGGCTCGGCGGTGGCCCGCCGCGCGAAAGGCTTTGGCCTCTCGGTGCACTACCACAACCGGCGCCGGGTGCATCCCGACCTCGAAGAGGAGCTCGAGGCGACCTATTGGGAAAGCCTCGACCAGATGCTCTCGCGCATGGACATCATCTCGGTCAACTGCCCGCATACGCCGGCGACCTTCCACCTGCTCTCGGCGCGCCGCCTCAAGCTGCTCAACCGGAACGCCTACGTCGTCAACACCAGCCGCGGCGAGGTGATCGACGAGAATGCCCTGACCCGCCTTCTGGAGGCGGGCGAGATCGCCGGCGCCGGTCTCGACGTCTTCGAGCACGAGCCGGCGATCAACCCGAAGCTGCTCAAGCTGGACAACGTGGTGCTGCTGCCCCACCTGGGCTCGGCGACCATCGAGGGCCGGATTGCGATGGGCGAGAAGGTCATCATCAACATCAAGACCTTCGCCGACGGCCACGCGCCG
>CAZMTC010000255.1:0-4041 GCA_964569105.1 uncultured Alphaproteobacteria bacterium
GGGTGGCACGATACAGCCAGGTGTCATCGGTCAGGTTGGGAGCACCCAGCATCGGGTTGCCCTTGCCCTCGGCACCGTGACAGGCGGCACAGAACATGCCGAACTGCTGCTGCCCCGCAGCCGCTGCATCGGCATCATGTTCGAGACCCGACAGACTGCGCACATAATGGGCCACATTGGTGACCCCCTTATCGCCGCCCAGTGGCGTTGCCCAGCCCGGCATGACACCGTTGCGGCCGTTCATGATCGAGTTCAGAATCTGTTCGTGCTCACCACCCCACTGCCAGTCATCGTCGGTCAGGTTGGGAAAGCCCACCGCGCCGCGACCACCGCTGCCATGCGCCGCACCGGGCCGGCGAGATACCAGCGGCCCGCGGTCTCCGCCCGGGCCGGGTTGTCCGCCAGCTCGCGTACCACAAGCCGGCCGTAGCCCGGGTTGGCGGCGTGCCACCGCATCAAGCCGTCGACCAGCGCGCGCAACTGGCCGCGCGGCCCGCCGGGCGCCGCCTCCATCGTGGCCGCCACCTCGTCCAGGCTCGCCGCGATGCGCTCGAGCACGGCGGCGTAGAGCCGGCGCTTGGTCGGGAAGTGGTGCAGCAGCGACGGGTTCGACATCTCGACCGCCCGGCCGATGTCGCGCAGCGAGGTTCCCTCGAAGCCGCGCTCGGCAAACAACGCCTCGGCCGCCGCGACGACGCGCGCGCGGCTCGCCGGACCGTCCCGCTTGCGCGCGGGCAGCGCCGTCGACGTCGCCATCGCCACCTCCTCCGTGCGCTCCGGACAATTGGGCCGGGCAGAGTGCCTTATGTTTCCATAGAAACCGACCGATCAGTCGGTCGTAGATTGTTGCCGCACACGCTCGGAGTCAAGGCCGCGCCGCAGAGGAAGTTGCTCCACCCGCGATTGCCTCGGACGACACGGTGGGGTATGGGCCGGGCCACTGGTCAACCGACGGCGAGGGACGGGAGGAGCGCGGCATGGCGGAGATCCTGGGCAGCGGCGATTTTGCCGGCATGGCGGTGTTCGTGGCGGGCGGCACCAGCGGCATCAACCTGGGCATCGCCCGCGCCTTCGCACGGCACGGCGCGCGCGTGGCAGTGCTGTCGCGCAGCCGGGAGAAGGTCGACGCGGCGGTGAAGACGCTCGAGGAAGACGGTGCCCAGGCGGCCATGGGCTTCGCCGCCGATGTGCGCGACTACGAGGCCGTGGCCGACGCCTTCGCACGCACGGCGCAGGACTGGGGCCCGATCGACTCGCTGGTGTCGGGCGCGGCGGGCAACTTCGTGGCGCCGGCGATGGGCATCTCGTCGGGCGGCTTCCGCGCGGTGATGGACATCGACCTGCTCGGCACCTTCCACGTCATGCGCGCGGCGTTCGACCACCTGCGCAAGCCCGGCGCCGCGGTGATCAACATCTCGGCACCGCAGGCGGTTCACCCCTACCCGATGCAGGCGCATGTCTGTGCCGCCAAGGCCGGCATCGACCAGCTCGCCCGCGTCCTTGCGGTCGAATGGGGCCCCGAGGGCGTGCGCGTCAACAACATCGCGCCCGGCCCGATCGAGGGGACCGAGGGCATGAAGCGGCTGGCGCCGACCAAGGAGATCGAGGAACAGGTCAAGGCCGGGGTGCCGCTGCGCCGCTACGGCACGGCCGACGAGGTCGCCGATCTGGCGCTGTTCCTGTGCTCGCCCCGCGCCGCCTACATCACCGGCGCGGTGATCCCGGTCGACGGCGGCACGCAGCTCTTCGGCGCCGGGCCAATGGCGGAGGCGATGGAAGCGGCACTGAAGACGGCAATACAATAACGAGCCCTTCACCCGCACGGCGCCACGTTCCCGACATCGGGAAACAGACCATCCAGGATTGTGTACCACCGCCTCCGTGCTATCATAATGGCACTCAGCCCAGAGCAAATGCGGACCGAGGCCTCGTTGTGAACTACATGTAATGAAGACGGAAAACTGGGATTGTTTACCAATTCACGCCTGAGGAAATGCGAATGGTCCCTAACCACACTTTAGGCTTACCCGGGCCGGATGTGGACATAAAGCAGATGAAGGCGCTGTCGTCGGAGATCGACCCGAATCTCTCCGACAACGTCGCCTTCGCCGACCTCCGCGACTACTGGCTATCAAAGTGTGACAATTCGGCCGTGCCCACCTATGCCGACATCGACCCGCTGGACCTTCGCTCGCATCTTGGCTCCCTGTTCGTAGCGGTCCTAACCGAAGACGGTGAGGACTTTCGCTATCGCCTCATCGGCACCGAACTGACCGTGATCCATGGCGCCGACTACACCGGCCGCACGGTGACCGAGGCCTTCTCAGGGCGCCACCCCGCCTTCGGCGCGTCGGTAGTGCTGGCTTACGAAAAGTGCCTGCGCGAGTGCCAGCCGTTGCGCGCAAAAGGCCAGGTCATTTGGGCCAACAAGGATCATATCTCGTTCGATTCGCTGCACTTGCCGTGTGCGTCCAACGGCAACACTGCCGACATCATCCTAGGCAAGCTCAGCTTCGTACGTGCTGGCGGCGTGCCGGCGCTGTAGGCTTGCGGCGGCCCTCAACCCGAAGCCGGAAGCGCCCATGGGCGCCTGGAGCCCCGCCCGCGCGGTCTATCTTTCGGTGGGACTGGCCTGCGTCGCGCTGGGCGCGGCCGGGGCGTTCCTGCCCGTGCTGCCGACCACGCCGTTCATGATCGTGGCGCTCGCGGCCTTCGCCAAGTCGTCGCCGCGGCTCGAGGCGTGGCTCTACCACCACCGCCTGTTCGGCCCGCCGCTGCGCCGCTGGACCGAACATCGCGTGATCCCGCCCATGGCCTAGGCCGCCGCCATAGGGGGCATGGCGGTGAGCCTGGCGATCATGATCTGGGTGGCGCATGCGCCGGGCTGGGCGGTGGCCGCGGCCGGCGCGCTGATGGCGGTGGGGGCAGCCTATGTGCTGACCAAGCCGAGCCGGGCGCCGGGGGAGTGAGCGGACGCGCCGGTGCCGGGCCCCCGCCCCTACTTCTCGTAATTGTCCGCCACGAAGCGGTCGAGCAGGCGAACGCCGAAGGCGGTGCCGCCCTTGGGGACGGTAGGCTTGTCTTCCTTCGACCAGGTGACGCCGGCGATGTCGAGATGGGCCCAGGGCACGTTGTTGACGAAGCGCTGGAGGAACTGCGCCGCCGTGATCGAGCCGGCGCCGCGGCCGCCGACGTTCTTCATGTCGGCCGCGTCGGAGCGGATCAGCTTGTCGTAGGCGGAGCCGAGCGGCAGGCGCCAGACCTTCTCGTCCACCGCCTCGCCGGCCTTGGTGATCTTTTCGGCCAGCGCGTCGTCGTTGCCGAACAGGCCGGCGATCTCGTTGCCCAAGGCGATGATGATCGCGCCGGTGAGCGTCGCCAGGTTGACCATGAACTTCGGCTTGAACCGATCCTGGCAGTACCACAAGGCGTCGGCGAGGACGAGCCGGCCCTCGGCGTCGGTGTTGATGATCTCGACGGTCTGACCGGACATGGAGGTGACGATGTCGCCCGGGCGCTGCGCCTTCCCCGAGGGCATGTTCTCGACCAGGCCGACGATTCCGACGACGTTGACCTTCGCCTTGCGCCCGGCGAGCGCCTTCATCAGGCCGACGACCACGCCCGAGCCGGCCATGTCCCACTTCATGTCTTCCAGATTGGCGGCCGGCTTGATCGAGATGCCGCCGGTGTCGAAGGTCACGCCCTTGCCGACGAAGGCGAGCGGCTTGTCGCTCTCCTTGCCACCCTTCCACTGCATCACCACGAGGCGCGGCGGCTGGTCGGAGCCCATGCCCACGCCGAGCAGTGCGCCCATGCCGAGCTTCTTCATCTCCTTCTCGTCGAGCACCTCGACCTCTACACCCAGATCGGCGAGCTTCTGCGCCTCCTTGGCGAGCGACTTGGGGTAGATGATGTTGCCGGGCTCGGAGACGAGATCGCGGGTAAAGAAGACGCCGTCGGCGACCTTGTCCAGGGGCGCGAACAGCTTCTGCGCGGCCTTGGGGTCGGCTACCGCCACCTGCACCTTCTTGAGCGAAGGCT
>CAZMTC010000256.1:0-4025 GCA_964569105.1 uncultured Alphaproteobacteria bacterium
CGGCTGGGACGGGATCGAGATGCTTTGCGCCTGAACCTCCTGCGCTGCCACGGGCGGCGCGATGCCCACGCCCGCCACGCCCAGCCCCGCAGCCACGCTCAACGCCATCAAGCTCACCTGGTTCTTCACGGCCCCCTCCCCTCGCTCGGTCTGTCGATCGCGCAGGACGCACCCTGCGAAATCCGTCAATGCGTCTCAGTCGCACTCACGCTCACGAGGGAAGACGGCGGCGGCGGCGGGCACCATTATCCGAGGGTCGAAAAAACTCGCCGCGGCGGCGGCGGAACACGGCCGGCCGCACCCGGCCCCGGCATCGGCCACGCTTCAAGAAGCGTCCTCGGCGAAGACCAGGACCAGGAGGTCGCTCACATACACCAGGCGGATCGGCAGGGTATCCTCGATCGTCGCCAGCGCCGCGTCGGCCCGATCGACCGAGAACGCCGCGGTGACGGGGAGCGTCGCGGCCGCGCCGTCCATCACCACGATGCGGCCGTGGCGGTAGCGCTCGATCTCCGCGAGCACGTCGCGCAACGGCGCGCCGTCGAACAGCAGGCGCCCGCGGCGCCAGGACAGCGCCTCCTCGGTGTTGCGCGCCGCCACGGGGCCGACGCCTGCCGCCGTGACTTCCGCCCCCTGCCCCTCCTCGACGGTCGCCACACGCTTTCCGGGCCCGGCGACCTCGACCGCGTGCTTCGTGACGATCACCTCGACCCGGTCGCCGTCGACCCGGCGCACCGCGAACGCCGTGCCGAGCACGGTCACCCGGCCGGGTTCCGCCTCGACCACGAAGGGGCGCGCCGCGTCGGCCGCGACCTCGAAATAGGCCTCGCCCGCGTGCAGCGTGACCCGGCGGCGGTCGGCGGCCATCTCGACCGACATGGCGGACGCGGTGTTGAGGCGGACGGTCGAGCCGTCGGCCAGCGCGACCGTGCGCTGCTCCCCTACGCCCGTGCGGTGATCGGCGAGCAGGCCGGGAGGCACGGCCGCGTAGCCGCCGAGCACGACCGCCGCCGCGATCGAAGCGGCGATCGCCATGCGGCGCAGCGCCGTGCGCCGTCCGGGCGCGGCGCCGACCGGCGCCGGCACGGGCCGCGCCGGCGCGCTCTCTGCCCGGGGGCGCGGCTCGACCCGGTCGAGCCCCTGCCACAGCCGCTCGAGCTCGCGATAGGCCTCGCGATGGGCGGGGTCGGCGTCGAGCCAGGCGCGGAACGCCGCGGCCTCGCGCTCCGGCACCGGCTCGTCGCGCATGCGCACGAACCATTCGGCGGCGGCGTCCCTGACGGTGGGCGAGCTGGTGTCGTTCATCGGGCCGTGTCGGCTCATCGGTGCGGCGCGACGATCGGCGCGCGTTCGACGTCCATTGCCTTTTAGACGAGCGCGGGCGCGCGGGCCATTATGGGATCGGCGCATGCGCGGTCTTTCACGATGCCGCTCAGTCGCGATCCGCCAGCCGGTCGCGGCAATGGGCGAGCGCCTGCATCATCTGGACCATGACCGTGTTCTTGGCGATGCCCAGGCGCTCGGCGATCTCGGCATAGCTCAGGCCCTCGAACTTGTGCAAGACGAAGATCTCGCGCCGGCGGGGCGGCATCTCGTCGATGGCGCGCCGGAGCCGGCGGACCTCGTCGCGCGCGAGCAGCGTGCGCTCCTGGTCCGGGGCCTCGTCCAACAGCCTGTCGAGCCGGTCGCCGCCGACCTGCGGCGGCCGTGTGCGCTCCTTGCGGGCGTGGTCGGTCAGCAGGTTGGCGGCGATGCGGTACAGGTAGGCGCGCGGGCTGCCGATCCGCGCGCCGTCGTCGCCGCGCAGCAGGCGGACGAAGGTCTCCTGGGTCAGGTCGGCCGCCGTCTCGGCGCAATGCGAGCGCCGGACGAGATAGCGCCTGATCTCGTCGCCGTACTGGCGATACAGGGAGTGCACGTCGCTCGGCGCCACGGTGGCTCCGCCTCGGTTTGCGGCTCGGGCGCCTTCCGATAGCGCAAATGCGAACCATTCGCAATGACTATCCGTTCGATGGGCTCGCTTCGATCGCGAGTCCGAGAAGATCGAGGAGCGCCGCAGGAGGGCAGCGGAATACGAGAAGGCGCGCCACGCCCCGGTCGCGCCCGACGGTGAAAGTGGCATGAAGGCCGGATGCTATGTGCAGCCGCCGTGGACCGAGGTCCCGAGAAGGATTTGTGGGTATAAACGCGGGTTCGTGAGGTGTTGGACAGACCCGAAACTTCTTACACGACAGTGGATTATTGTTGACAAAGGCGGAGGGGGTGGGTGTGACGTCGAACGCTCTCTGGCTACCGGCCTGTTTCAAGGCAGAGTCGGATCCTTGATCTTGTGTGAGAACGGCCGGGCGGACCCCCGAAGACGCCGCACACTGCAAGGACGCACGTTCCGCGATGCCTAGCGGTCCCAGGCAAGACCGACGAGGCACCCGACGATGCTGGCATCGGCTTCCGTCCCGCACGACTTCGACGCCTCGGAGGCGCACGCGATATGCTCCGCTTCGCCATGCCGCGCGATCAGGTCGATGATGGCGGCTTCGCGCTCCGTGGGCGACCGATTTCCCAGGATAGCCAGGGAGAGGATGTCCCGAAATGCGCGGCGGGCCCGTGCGTAACCTGTCGATACCTGACATTTTTCATCCAGCAGGATCGAAAGGTTCCGGTTCGCAATCTGGCGCATCTCTGTGACGAAGGCGCAGATCCTGGCGGTGGTGTGTTCCAAATCACTGTGGGCGCCGAGTTCGGAGCGCCAATGGGCGAACAGCGCCGTGTAACTCGTGTCGAGGTGCCGGAACACGAGGCTGCCGATATCCGGAAAATGCCGATAAACGGTCGCGCGACCCAAGCCCGATTCCCGCACGATGTCGCTCATCGACGGCACGATGGCCGGATCCCTTTTGCGCAAATGATCGAAGGCGCGCAGTATCTTCTGCTCGTTTTCCTCCGCGTCCCGCCTCGGCACCGCTATTGCCTCCAAATTAAGTGGACATTCGTCCGGTTATGAGCTATATGGACATTCGTCCACTTACCACGGAGATGCCAATTGGGAAAGATTCTTATCGTCGGCGGAACCGGCATGGTCGGTTCCGCCATCACGCGCGCGCTGTGCCGGACGGGAGCGGACTGCATTGTGCTCGCACGGCGCGAACCGAAGACGCTGCCTCCTGAAGCCGGCTTCATCGCCGGTGACGTCGCTGAGCCCGACGCGGTCGCACGGGCGGTGCAAGGCTGCGATCAGGCCGTGACCGCCCTTGCAGGACACGCGGGCACCTTCGACCGGATCGAATATCGGGGCACGGCGGCGGTCGTGGACGCGATGGCGCAGGCTGGCGGGCGGCGCATCGTGATGGTGTCAGGCTCCTCCACGGGCGTCGCGCCGGCCTGGTTCGAATCCGGCCAGGCCAAGCGCAAGGCCGAGGACCATGTTCTGAATGCGCCGATCGAGGGAGTGGTCTTGCGCCCGTCCTGGTTCATGGACTCGCTCGGCCGGTCGGTGCACAACGAATCGGTAAGCTATTTCGGGCGCCAGCCGCATCCGATCCACTGGTTGGACCTCGATGATTTCGGCGCGGCCGTGGTGCGGGCGTTGTCCTCCGGCGAAGCGCCAGGCAAGACGCTGCCGGTATACGGGCCCGAGGGAATGACGTTCGGTGAGGCGGCTGCCTCCTACGCAAAAGCCATGGGACTGACCGGTGGGGTCAAGTCAGCCCCCCTTTGGATGGGACGGCTCATCGCCGCTTTCTCGAGAGACCTTCGACCAGTTGTCCAATTGATGCGGGTCTTCGAGACATTCCGCGAAGATGCCGACCTTTCGCGTTCCCATGACCTACTCGGACGGCCGTCTACGACGCTGGATCAATGGCTCCGTCGTCATGGCGGCTCCGAATAGATCGAGCGCTGCGAGGCAAGGCACCGGAGCTACGCCTTACGATCAGGCGTTCTGGCAAGGGACAGCCAACGGTCGCGGCTATCAGAAATTCTGCGACGTTTCGATCCCGGTCGCGTTTGGTGGCGGAGGGGGTGGGATT
>CAZMTC010000257.1:0-4024 GCA_964569105.1 uncultured Alphaproteobacteria bacterium
CCCGGCGGATACCTTCTAGTATGCTGTTATTGGGCGGCCGGGTGGGGGCGCGGGCCGGTGCCGTCTCAACAGAAAATGCCCTAGTCTGCGAAGGCGAGGGTCGCCGGAGAGATCAACACGTCGAAGGCTTCGCACCAGATGACCACGGAGCGATAGTCCCTCAACTCGACCCCGTCGGGAATGTCGAAGTTCTGCGCGCCCTTGAAGGCGCGCAGGCGGCCGAGGTCGACGATTCGGCTCCCGGCCACGTCGTCCGCGCTCCGTACATCGCCAAAGGCGACCAGATAGACGTGGTAGTCGGGGCCGGGGCCGACCTCGAAGTCTCGCTCGAGCCGGACCAGGTTTGGGTACACCGTGACCCGTCCGCGGCCGTAGTGGATCGGATCGTTGGGATCGACGGTCGCGAATTCGCCCTGGGCGATCACGGTTCTGTGCTCGGCGCTGGTCAGCGGGTCGTCGGCGACGACATCGGCCTGGAAAATATAGGGAAAGGCGAAGATCCCACCGGCGAACCCGGCGGCAACGCCGGCGAGCCCGCCGAAGACAAACCAGACCAAGCCCATACGCATGACGGTCTCCGATCGATTGAACCCAGCTGGATTACGACAGGGTCGACTGCCGGCGGCAATGTGGCAAGAATCGGTACGCGCAACCACACGCAATCGGAGGAAGAAACCGATGAGCCTCGCACCCCGCCAGCCTGCGCCACCCCTCGAGGTCGCCACTCTCGACGGCGGCACCTGGTCCCTCGCCGCCCAAGAGCCGAGCCAATTCACCATGGTGGTGTTCTATCGCGGCCTGCACTGCCCGATCTGCTCCAACTACCTGGCCCAACTCGACGCCAAGCTGCCCGAGTTCCACACGCGCGGTGTCGAGGTGATCGCAACCTCGACCGACGGTGAGGAGCGAGCCCGCAAGGCCAAGGAGCGCTGGCATATCCCCGACCTTCCCCTCGGCTACGGCCTGAGCCTCGACACCGCGCGGGATTGGGGCCTGTTCGTGTCCTCGGCGCGCGACGAGAAGGAGCCGGAGCGGTTCAACGAGCCCGGGCTGTTCCTGATCAAGCCGGACAGCACGCTCTACTTCGCCCAAGTCCAGTCGGGCCCCTTCACTCGCCCGCCGCTCGACCAGCTGCTCAAGGCGATCGACTTTGTCGGCGAGAACGATTACCCGGCACGGGGTGACCTGATCGCGGCATAGCCGTTGCTCACTCTTCCGGCAGCGCGAATTTGGCCACCACGGGGGCATGGTAGCTCTCGGCCGACGGCGAGCGGTTGGCGTAGGCGACCAGCTCATCGCCCAGCGACTCGTTGTGGATCTCGCACCCTCGGAAGAAGCCCATCAGCGGGTGGGAGACGAGCAGGTGGTCGAGCATGGTGCGCCGCCCGGCATGGATGACGGTATAGCGCAGATCCTCGGTCACCGAGCGCTCGACCGGCACCAGCGCACGGCCCGCCAGGGCGTTGTTGCCGGTGTCCTCCTCGTCGCCGCACAACAGACGCAATGCGGTCTCGCGCGCCTCGGCGTTGCAGTCGCCGGCGACCGCGATCAGCGCACGCGGATCGCGCTCGAACACCTGTTCGATGGCCAGGCGCGCCTCCAGCGCCTGCCCGGCGCGCTTGACCGCCGCCATGTAGAAACCCTCGGCCCATCCCGCCACCGTGCGCCACTTGAACGCCCCTGCCTTCTGCCCCGGCACGAACGCGGCGAGCGGCGCGCGCAGGTGCAGGTTGAAGACGTGCAGCACGCGGCCGCCGGGCAGCGCCACTTCGGCCCACAGGGTCGGCCGTTCCCATTCGAGTTCGGTCGGCTCCCCCGCGACACCGCGCGCGGTCAGCCAGCCGTGCGTCGGCGCCGGCACGAGTTCGTGCCAGAGCTGCCGCGCCGATCCGAACGGCCAGCGCGAAAGGGTCACCAGGTTGTGCCGGTCGAGCGGCCCGCGCGTGCGTGTTGAGACCTGGCGGTGGAAACCGGCGTAGGCCGTGCCCTCCAGGAGCTCGTCGAGCGCGTCGAGCGTGCGTGGCACCTTGTCGCCGGAGCCGTGTGCATTGACCTCCTGCAGGCACAGGATATCCGCCTCGGTCCGCTCGAGCTGCGGGCGCAGCGTGGCGATGCGGTCTGCGCGCGACGGCGCATCCGGCCCCTCCTCGCCCAGATTCTCCAGATTGAACGTCGCCAGCCGCATCGGATCTCCCCGCTCGCATAGCCCCACGGAATTCCTGCTTCCCACCAAGCCGCCCCCAGCGTTTACAGACCCGGGGGCCTGCGTTACAACCGCGCCGCCGGCCTGCGGCGAGCGACGGCCGTTTGGGCGGGGATCGGCAAAATTGTCCGCGAAAATCCAGGCGCGCGGTTCGGGGGGTACCGGTGAAGCTCATATCCGGCAACGCCAACAGGCCGCTGGCCGAGGCGATCTCGGCCTATCTGCATGTTCCGCTGACCAAGGCGACGATCCGCCGGTTCTCGGACATGGAAGTGTTCGTCGAGATCTACGAGAACATGCGCGGCGAGGACGTGTTCGTCGTCCAGCCCACCTCCTCGCCCGCCAACGACAACCTGATGGAGCTCCTGGTCACGCTCGACGCGCTGCGCCGCGCCTCGGCGCGCCGGATCACCGCGGTGATGCCCTACTACGGCTACGCCCGGCAGGACCGCAAGACCGGCCCGCGCACGCCGATCTCCGCGCGCCTGGTCGCCGACCTGATTACCGAGGCGGGGGCCAACCGCGTGCTGACGCTGGAGCTGCATTCGGGCCAGATCCAGGGCTTCTTCGATATCCCGCTCGACAACCTGATCGCCGCCCCGGTATTCACCAAGGACATCAAGGAGCGGTTCGACGGCGAGGACGTGGTCATCGTCTCGCCCGATGTCGGCGGTGTGGTGCGTGCGCGGGAAATCGCAAGCCGGATCGACGCCGATCTGGCGATCATCGACAAGCGACGCGAGCGTGCTGGCGCGTCCGAGGTCATGAACATCATCGGCGATATCAAGGATCGCCGCTGCATCATGGTCGACGACATCGTCGACAGCGCCGGCACGCTGTGCAACGCGGCCGTCGCGCTGATGGACAAGGGCGCGGCCTCGGTCGCCGCCTATGTCACCCATGGCGTGCTGTCGGGCGACGCCGTGGGCAAGGTCTCCGCCTCGCCGCTCGACATGATGGTGATCACCGACAGTATCCGTGCCTCGGAGGCGGTGCGCGTCTCCGACGCAACGAGACAGTTGACCATTGCACCGCTTTTGGGCGAAGCCATATTGCGCATCAGCGAGGAGACTTCGGTTTCGTCCCTGTTCAACTAGACAGCATCCGGTGCCGGCACCCCTGGAGGCCGGCATCGTCCGAGGGGTGTCCGCGGTGGGCGCCCCCGTTCGTAGAGGAGTAGAACGATGAGCGACCTCGTAGCGTTAACTGCCGAGGCGCGCGACCGGGCCGGAAAGGGGGCCGCCCGGGCAGCCCGCCGCGCGGGACGCGTGCCCGCCGTGATCTACGGCGACAAGAAGGACCCCGTGACCATCACCGTCGACCCGGCGGACCTCAAGCGCGAGTTCAAGCGCGGGGTCTTCTTCTCGACCCAGTACGAGATCGCGGTGGGCAATGACAAGCACCGCGTGCTGCCGCGCGACGTGCAGTTCCACCCGGTGACCGAGCTGCCGCAGCATGTCGACTTCCTGCGCGTCTCCGACAAGACGCGCATCAACGTCAACGTGCCGGTGCATTTCGAGAACGAGGAGGAGAGCCCGGGCCTCAAGCGCGGCGGCGTGCTCAACATCGTGCGCCACGAGGTCGAGGTGGTCTGCGCCGTGGGCAACATCCCCGACGAGTTCGTGATCGACCTCACCGGCCTCGACATCGGCGACTCGGTGCACATCTCGGCCGTCGCCATGCCCACGGGCGTCGAGCCCACGATCACCGACCGCGACTTCACCATCGCCACCATCGCCGCGCCCACGGTCATGACCGAGGCCGAGGAGGAAGGCGAGGAAGAGGAAGGCGAGGAGATCGAAGGCGAGGAGGCCGAGGAGG
>CAZMTC010000258.1:0-4004 GCA_964569105.1 uncultured Alphaproteobacteria bacterium
ACCCAACGACAGTATGCTGCATGGGTGGCCGGGTGGGGGCGCGGGCCGGTGCCGCCCACACAAGAACCGCGCGGCTTCGCACGCGCCGCGCAGCGCGCTACAAAGCCGCCCATGTTCGATCGTGTCTTCGAGGCGTTCCGCCACCGCGATGCGCGCAAGGCGCCGGGCAACCGGGCCTGGGTCGAGTGGTCGGATCATTTCCGGCCCTCGCACGTCTCGCCCTGGGTGCACCATGCGGTGACGCCCGGGGTGGCGTGGAACCGGGCCACGGAATACGACCCTCCCTTCCCGCCGCGCGTGCCGGGAAAGGGGCATCCGGTGATCCAGGTGACCTTCGGCGGCATCCTCTTGCGCTTCGCCTCGCTCGCGGAGATCGATCACGTCGTCCGGGTGTTCGAGGCACCCAAGCTGCCCGACCCGGGGGCGGTGGCGCGGCGTTTCATCGAGCAGGGGCGGCTCGAGGAACGCTTCGCGCGCGAGCACTGGCTCGACCGGCTGCCGCGCGACGTGCGCTACGTCGCCTTCCGCCGGCAGTGCGCCGAGTTCCTGCGCGAGCAACGACCCAAGCTGGAAGGCGAAATCGAGGGCGCGGCCGTTGAGCGCTGAGGCCGCCGGGCCGCCGCGCGGCGCGCTCGCCGTGCTGTTGCTGACCGTGTTCGTCGACATGGTGGGCTTCGGCGTGGTGATCCCGCTGATGCCCTTCTGGGCCGAGCATTTCGGCGCCTCGCCCTTCGTCGTGACGCTGCTGATGTCGGTCTACGCGGCGATGCAGTTCGTGTTCTCGGTGTTCTGGGGCTGGCTGTCCGACCGCGTGGGGCGCAAGCCGATCCTGCTGATCAGTTTGGCGGGGACGATGGTGTCGTCCTTGTGGATGGGCTTCGCGGGTGCGCTGTGGGCGCTGTTCGCGGCGCGCGCCATGGCCGGGGCCATGGGCGCGAGCATCAACGTCGCCCAGGCCTATATCGCCGATCTCACCGCGCGCGAGGACCGTTCGCGATATATGGGCTATCTGGGCGCCGCATTCGGGCTGGGCTTCATCGTCGGCCCGGCGATCGGCGGGCTGGTGGCGGGACCCGACGCGGCGGACCCGGATCTGCGCACGCCGTTCTTCGTCGGCGCCGCGATCTCGGCCGTCGCGCTGGTCATGGGATTTGTGCTCCTGCGCGAGCCACCGCGCCACCGGCCGCCCGACCGGCCGCGCGGCTTCGGCGCCCAGGCGCGCGCCTTCGCGGTGGCCGTACGCGAGCCGGGCGTGCTGCTGCCCATCGCCATCCTGACCGCCATGGGCTTCGTTCTGTCCGGCGTCGAGGCGACCATCGCGCTGTGGACCGAACGGCAATACGGCTGGGGCCCGCAGGCCAACGGCATCCTGTTCGCCTATATCGGCGTGATCCTGGTGGTGGCGCAGGGCGGGCTGGTCGGGCCTGCCAGCCGCATCTTCGGCGACCGCGCGACCGTGTTCGCCGGCGTCGCGCTGATGGGCGCGAGCTACCTCTTGATGCCGGTGGCGGCCGAGCCGTGGATGCTCTTCGTCGCCATGACCCTGCTGCCGCTGGGCTACGGCCTGGGCAACCCGGCGCTCAACGGCCTGATCTCACGCAACGCGCCGGCCGACCGCCAGGGCGCGGTGCTGGGCGCGAGCCAGTCGTCGCAGGGGCTGGTGCGCATCGTCGGGCCGGGGAGCTTCGGACGCCTGTTCGAGGATCTGGGCCGCCACGCGCCCTATGTCGCCGGCGGCGCGCTTCTGGTGGCGATGCTGCTGCTGGTGGCCCGCATCCCTCGGCCGGCGGGGGCCAAGGCGGGGGGATCTTAGCGGCCTATCCCGTGTACCGCAGCAGCGTGAGCCGCGCGGTGCCGTAGGTGCGGCCGTCGAGGAGCGCGAACCCCGGCGGCGCTTCGAACGGGCCGTCCTTGGCGCGGCTTTCCACTGAGATCAGGGCGTGCGCGGCGAGCCAGCCGGCGCGGGCGAGCGCGGCGAGCGTCGGGGCGGCCAGCGCCTCGTCGTAGGGCGGGTCGAGCAGGACCAGGGTGCAGGGGCGGCGCGCGGGCGGCGGTGCGGTGGCGTCAGCGAGCGCGACCTCGGCGTTGGCGGTCTCGCCCAGCGTCTCGAGCGCGCGGCGGATCGCGGCGAGCGCGGCGCGGTCGGTGTCCCAGAAGGTGACGTGCGCGGCGCCGCGCGACAGCGCCTCGAGGCCGAGGGCGCCGGAGCCGGCGAAGGCGTCGAGGACGACGGCGTCGACGATGGCCGACGAGCCGTCATCCGTGAAGCCGCCATGAGCGAGGATGTTGAACAGCGCCTCGCGCGTACGGGCGGCCGTAGGGCGTACGCCCGTGTCGGGCGCCGCGAGGGTCCGGCCGCGGTGCCGGCCGCCGGCGATCTTCATGGCCGGCGGCGGCTGCGGTCGGCGGGCCCGCCGAGCTGGTCGCGCAGCACCTTGCCCGAGATCTCATCGACCGCGCCCGCCGGCAGTGCGCCGAGCTGGAAGGGCCCGTAGGCAACGCGAATCAGGCGGTTCACCTCGAGCCCGAGATGCTCGCACACCTTGCGCACCTCGCGGTTCTTGCCCTCGGCGAGCGCCATGGTGAGCCAGGCGTTGGCACCCTGCTGGCGGTCGAGCGACGCCATGACCGGGCCGTAGCGGATGCCTGAAATGGTGACGCCATGCCCGAGTGCGGCGAGCGCCTTGGCATCCGGCCGGCCGTGTACCCGTACGCGGTAACGTCGGGTCCAGCCGGTGGCGGGCAGCTCGAGCCGGCGCGCGAGCGCGCCGTCGGTGGTGAGCAACAACAGCCCCTCCGAGGCGATGTCGAGCCGGCCCACCGAGACCAGCCGTGGCAGCCCCTCGGGCAGCCGCTCGAACACGGTCGGCCGTCCCTGCGGGTCTCGGTTCGAACACACCAGGCCCGCGGGCTTGTGGTAGCGGAACAGGCGCGTGGCCTGCGGCGCGGCCAGCGGCTGGCCGTCGACCTCGACGGCGTCGGCCTGGGTGACGTTGAGCGCCGGGCTGTCGATCACCTCGCCATTGACCGCGACGCGGCCGGCCTTGATCCAGCGCTCGGCCTCGCGGCGCGAGCACCGCCCCGCGCGCGCCATGCGCTTGGCGATGCGTTCGCCGGTTGTGGCGGTCTCGTCCATCGACTTTAGCGGCAGGCGGCGGTGAAGGCGTCGAACAGGCGGCGGTCGCCGTCGGAGATGTGGAACTCGGGGTGCCACTGGACGCCCAGGCAGAAGCGGTAGCGCCCGGCCTCGATGCCCTCGATGACGCCGTCGGGCGCGGTGGCGTCGACCACCAGCCCGTCGGGTTCGTCGCGCGCCGCCTGGTGGTGGGCGCTGTTCACCTGCAACTCGTCCGCACGGACGATGTCGTGCAGCAGCGTGCCCGCCTTGACCGCCACCGTGTGCCCGGCCTGGTCGCGCGGGTTTGGTTGCTCGTGCGCCAGCGCGCCCTCGATCTCGTCGGGAATGTGCTGGATCAGCGTGCCGCCCAGCACCACGTGCAGGAGCTGCTGGCCGCCGCAGATGCCGAAGACCGGCATGTCGCGCTCCAGCGCGCCGCGGGTCACGGCGAGCTCGAAGCCGGTGCGCGTGTCCTTGGTCTTGACCGAGGCATGTCTTTGCGCAGCCCCGAACAACGCCGGGTCGACATCGAAATTGCCGCCGGTGACGATCAGCCCGTCGATGGCGTCGAGATAGGCCTCGACCTGCGCCGTCTCGTGCGGCAGGAACACCGGCAGCCCGCCCCCCGCGACCACCGCCGAGGCATAGTTCCGCCGCGCGGCGTACCACGGGAACTTCGAGTAGCCGCCCGCCTCCTCGCTGTCGAGGGTCAGGCCGATGATGGGTGCGCTCATGGGGCCAATATAGGCAGCGCCCGGGGGCGCGGCTACAGCCCCATCTGGCGCGCGGCGAGGTCGCGCATGATCTCTTCCGAGCCGCCGCCGATGGCGTTGACGCGGACCTCGCGGTAGATGCGCTCGACCTTGCCGCCGCGCAGGTAGCCGGC
>CAZMTC010000259.1:0-3987 GCA_964569105.1 uncultured Alphaproteobacteria bacterium
TCAACCGGATCGTCGAGGAGGACATCCCGGTCGACGAGCTGATCGCCGACCCTGCGGCGGCGCTGCACGCCAAGCCGTCCAAGCCGCATCCGCACATTCCGTTGCCCAAGGACATCTTCGGCGACGAGCGGCCCAACTCGAAGGGTATCGATCTGTCCGATCCGGAGGTGCTGCGCGCCTTCGCGAAGGAGATGGAGAGCTTCGCCACCGGCGACTGGCAGGCCGGGCCGATCGTCGGCGGCAGCGTCCAGGTCGGCGGCCGTGCGGCGACCGATCCCGCCGACCGGCGGCGCACGGTGGGCGAGGTGCGCGAGGCCGGCGAGCGGGAGGTCGACGCGGCGCTGGCCAAGGCCGGCGCCGCCGAGGAGGCGTGGGACCGGACGCCCGCCGCCGACCGCGCGGCGATCCTCAACCGCATCGCCGACCTCTACGAGGCCAACATGGCCGACCTGATGGCGCGGGTGGTGCGCGAGGGCGGCCGGACCGTCCCCGACGCGCTGAACGAGGTGCGCGAGGCGGTCGATTTCTGCCGCTACTACGCGGCGCGGGCCGAGGAGCATTTCGGGGCGCCGATGCAGCTTCCCGGCCCGACCGGCGAGAGCAACGAGCTGCGCCTGCACGGTAAGGGCAGCTTCGTCACCATCAGCCCGTGGAACTTCCCGCTGGCGATTTTCACGGGCCAGACTGTGGCGGCGCTGGCGGCGGGCAACTGCGTCATCGCCAAGCCGGCCGAGCAGACGCCGCTGGTGGGCGCGCGTGCCATCGAGCTGATGCACGAGGCCGGTGTGCCAGGCGACGTGCTGCATTTCCTGCCTGGTGACGGCGCCACGGTGGGCGCGCGGCTGGTGGCCGATCCGCGCACCGCGGGGGTGGCCTTCACCGGCTCGTTCGAGACCGCGCGGATCATCAACAAGAGCCTGGCCGAGCGCTCCGGTCCCATCCCGGCGCTGATCGCCGAGACCGGCGGGCAGAACGCGCTGATCGTGGACAGCTCGGCACTGACCGAGCAGGTGGTGGCCGACGTGCTGATGTCGTCGTTCAATTCGGCCGGCCAGCGCTGCTCGGCCTGCCGCGTGCTGTTCGTGCAGGAGGATGTCGCGGACCGCACGATCGAGATGCTGGCCGGCGCGATGGAGGAGATGCGCATCGGCGACCCGGGGCTGCTGTCGACCGACGTCGGCCCGGTGATCGACGACGAGGCGCGCCAGTCGCTCGAGAACCACGCCCGCGACATGAGCTCGCGCGGGCGGCCGATCTACGAGGCCGAGCTGCCGGCCGACGCGCGGCACGGGACCTTCTTCGCGCACCGGGCGTTCGAGATCGACGCGATCGACGTGCTCGAGCGCGAGAATTTCGGGCCGATCCTCCACGTCGTCCGGTTCAAGGGCGACAAGCTCGACGCGGTGGTCGACGCGATCAACGCCACCGGCTACGGCTTGACGCTGGGCATCCACAGCCGCATCGACACCACCATCCGCCAGATCGCGGGGCGGGCAAAGGTGGGCAACGCCTATGTGAACCGCAACATCGTGGGCGCGGTGGTCGGCGTGCAGCCGTTCGGCGGCGAGGGGCTGTCGGGCACCGGGCCCAAGGCGGGCGGACCGCACTACCTGTTCCGTTTCGCCACCGAGCGGGCGCTGTCGATCAATACCACGGCCTCGGGCGGCAACGCCGCGCTGATGACGCTCGAAGCGGACTGATTCGCGCCTGCGAACAAATAAAGCGATTGCAAATCATTATCGTTTGCGTTACATATGGCTCCGCAATCAGGAGCGCGCATGTACGTTTGCATCTGCAACGGTATCTCCGACGCCCGACTGCTCGAAGCGGCCCGCGAAGGCGGCGCGACGGTCGACGAGATCTACGGCAATCTGGGTGCCCAGCCGCAGTGCCGGAGATGCGTACCCCATGCCGAGCGCATCCTCGGGCTGGAACCTGCTGGCAGCCTGCCGCAGAAGTGCCGCGGCGCCGGGCGCTCGGCGGGCGAAGAAGGCGAAGCACAGTCGGTCGGCGTATTGTGTGCCGACGCGGCCCAGCGCTCCTGATCACACCTACACTCATTTACTCATGAATCTACCGACGCGCGCCGGTCACCGGGCCGGTGCCGGCGGCTCCCGCCGCCGCTATCAGGATCGAGCCGCTGCGGGACCAAAAGGTCATCTTCCTCTCCCGTGTTCGAATGGCTGACCCGTCAGGGTGCGCAAGGGGTCGGCGCTCGGTGTAAAGAAGACAGGGCGATATCGAGGCGACCCTGCCACCCTCAGAAGGCAGCACCGCCGTCGAGCGCGAACAGGGTGCGGCCCGAGACCACGGTGCGCAGCGCGCGGCCCTCGACCGGCATGTCCTCGTAAGGCGCGTTCTTCGACTTGGAGCGGAACTGGTCCGGATCGATGCGCCAGGGGCGGTCGGGGTCGAACAGCACCAGGTCTGCCGGTGCGCCCTTGGCCAGCCGCCCGACCTCCAGCCCGAGTAGCTCGGCGGGCGCCACGGTGAGCCGGCGCAGCACGTCGATCAGGCTGATATGACCGTTGTGGTGCGGCATAAGCGAGAGTGGCAGCAACGTCTCGAGCCCGACGATGCCGAAGGCGGCGAGCGCGAAGGGCTGGCGCTTGCTGTCCTGATCGTGTGGCGCGTGGTCGGAGGCGATGACGTCGATGGTACCGTCGGCCAGCCCCTCGACCACCGCGGCGCGGTCGTCGTCCGAGCGCAACGGCGGCGACACCTTGGCGAAGGTGCGGTAGTCGCCGACCTCGTTCTCGTTGAGCACGAAGTAGTGCGGGGCGGTGTCGCAGGTCACGGCCAGCCCGCGCGCCTTGGCGCGGCGGATGGCGTCGACGCTCTCGGCGGTGGAGACGTGGGCTGCGTGGTAGCGGCCGCCGGTGAGCTCGACCAGATGCAGATCGCGCTCGATCATCATTACCTCGGCCTTGGCCGGGATGCCGTGCAGCCCCAGCCGCGTGGCGACCGCACCCTCGTTCATATAGCCCTGGCCCGCCAGACTCGGCTCCTCTGGGTGCTGCACAATCAGCAGCCCGAACGTGCGGGCGTAAGCGAGGGCGCGGCGCATCACCGTGGCGTCGTCCACCGCACGGATGCCGTCGGTGAAGGCCACGGCGCCGGTCTCGGCGAGCAGGCCAATCTCGGCCAATTCCGCGCCCTCGAGGCCCTTGGTCAGGGCGCCGTAGCAGAACACCTTGGTGCCCTTTACCTCGCGCGCGCGGCGGGCGATGAACTCGACGCCGGCGACGTCGTCGATCACGGGGTCGGTGTTGGGCAGGCAGACCATCGACGTGATGCCACCGACCGAGGCGGCCTCGGAGGCGGTCTCGATGCTCTCCTTGTGCTCCTCGCCCGGATCGCGGAGCTGGACACGCATGTCGACGAGCCCCGGGGCCAATACGTGGCCGTGGCACTCGACCACCTGCGCTCCCACGGGGACGCCGTTCGCGAAAAGGTCCGCCCCCAGATCGACGATCCGGTCGCCTTCGGTCAGCAGCCCACCACGGGCGTCGAGGCCCGAAGCCGGGTCGATCAATCGGGCACCCACGTAGGCGACCCGTCCCGGTTTGCCGTTGGAGCCCGGTGCCATCAGGCCGCCTCGCGCATCGCGTTCTCGGCCAGCACCTCGAGCACCGCCATGCGCACCGCCACGCCCATCTCGACCTGCTCGTGAATCAGCGAGCGGCCCACATCGTCGGCGACGACGCTGTCGATCTCGACACCGCGGTTCATCGGGCCCGGGTGCATGATCAGCGCGTCGGGCTTGGCCGCCTGGAGCTTGGCATAATCGAGGCCGAAGAAGCGGAAGTACTCGCGGATCGAGGGCACGAAGCTGCCCTGCATGCGCTCGGTCTGCAGCCGCAGCATCATGACGATGTCGCAGCCGGCCAGACCCTCCGCCATCGAGTGGTAGACCTCGACGCCCAGCGTCTCGGCCGCCGAGGGCAGCAGGGTCGGCGGCGCCACCACTCTCACCCGAGCGCCCAT
>CAZMTC010000260.1:0-3980 GCA_964569105.1 uncultured Alphaproteobacteria bacterium
CCGCGGCCGGCGCCGGGCGGCCCGCCGCGCCTGGCGGCGCGCGCCTGAGCCTCACTCGCCGGCGTCGGCGTCGCCCTGGCCCTGCGGACCCTTGGACGTCGTGCGCTCGCCGGCGCGCACGCGGCGGGCGGGCGGCTCCGCTTCCGCCTCGGGCCGCGAGACGATGTGCACGTCGCGCTGCGGCAGCGCGATCTCGATGCCCGACTCGCGGAACGCCGTCTCGATGGCGAAGCGCAGGTCGCTCCCGATGTCGAACTTCTCGTTGACGTCGTGGATATAGGCCCAGAGCACGAATTCGAGCCCGGAGTCGCCGAAGGCCAGAAAGATGGCGCGCGGTTCGGGTATCGCCGCGACCTTGGAATGGCCGCGCGCGGTCTCGAGCAGGGTCTCCTCGACCTTGCGTGGGTCGGTGCCGTAGGCCGCCGTGACGTAGACCTCGACCCGGCCGGTCAGGTTCTTGTGGGTCCAGTTGAGCACGGGACTCTCGAGGAAGGTCGAGTTGGGGATGATCACCGAGGAGCGCTGGAAGGTGGTGATCTCGGTCGCGCGCACCGAGATGCGCTTCACGACTCCCTCGTGCTCGCCGACGATGACCCAGTCGCCGACCTGGATCGGCCGCTCGACCAGCAGGATCAGACCGGAGACGAAGTTGTTGACGATGTTCTGCAGGCCGAATCCGATGCCGACCGACAGCGCGCCGGCGATGATCGCCAATGAGGAGAGGTCGATGCCGGCGACGCCGACCGCGATCAGCCCGGCGACGATCACGCCGGTATAGCCGAGGCCCGCCCGCACGGCGTCGCGCAGCCCGACCTGCATGCCCGAGCGGCGCAGCACCCGGTCGTCGAGCGCGCGCTGAAGGGCGCGCACCAGGACGATCAGCACCACGAACACGACCAGGGCGAGCGCGATGTCGGCGAAGGAGAAGGTGACGCCGCCGATGGTCACGCCGGTGAGCGCCTGCTCGACCCAGACCGTCACCTCGCTCCAGCGCACGCCCCACAGGGGCAGCAGCACGACGAGCGCGAGTGCGCTCAACGCCAAGTCTATGACGAACAGCAAGACGCTGGAGCACAGGTCGGAGAAGCGCCGGGTGAGGCCGAACCAGCGCTGGATCAGGCGCCCTGAACGGGTCTCGGGGTCTGTCACGATGGCGACCGCCTCGGCGGCGAATCCGTGCAGGATCAGCGCGGTGGCGATGACGCCGCCGCCGACCACCAGGTTGATCGCGAGAAAGCGCGACAGGCTGTGGTAGGACAGCAGCGCCGCAACCGGGATGGCGATCGCCACCAGCGCCGCGAGCACGCGCACCGCCGGCCACAGGCGGCTCGGCCGCTCGTCCTCGGCACTCTCGGGCTCGACCGGGGCGAAGCGCCATCGGGCCCGGTGCAGCAGGCTGAGGAACAGCGCCGAATAGGCGGCGCCAAACAGGAACTGGTAGACCGCGCGGGTCTGGGCGCTCACCGCGTCCTCGGGCACTGGCAGGGCCAGCGCGAGGTCGACCGCGAACAGCATTCCGATGACCGCCACCCGCCGGTGGATCTCGGGCGCGGCGTCGTCGCCGATGGGCATGATGCGCCATTCGGGAGCGAAGGGCGACAGCGCGGCGCGCGACAGCGCCCGGATCGCCAGAAAGGCCGACAGGCCGACCGCGATCCCCAGCACCTCGCGCGCGAAGTAGCCGACCAGCAGCCCCTGGCTGTCCATCACCGCGTAGACGATCCAGACAAGCATAACCGGCAGGCCGGCATTGCGCAGGGTTTCGACCGCCGCGGCGAGGGTGCGGTGGCCCGAATCGGGCGTCTCCTCGACCGGCACCCGGCCATGGCGGCGCAGCCGACCCCACTGCCACACCGCGGCCGCGAGTGTGAGCACCACGGCGATGGCGAGGACCTGGAACGCGCCGACCGCGCGGCGCTGAGCTATGACGCCGGAAGCCAGCCACTCGCCGGGCGCCGCGACCATACGGCCGAGGCGGGTGAGCGCGCCTTCGCCGGCCTCGGCCCAGGTCTGCGCTGTGAGCAGCGGAGGGCCGCGGCTGAACAGCTCTTCGGTGATCAGCGCGAATCGCAGCGACGAGATCCGGTCGAGCAGGGTCTCGGCCCGTGCAATGACCAGATCGACCCTCTGTAGCCGGGCGCGCGCCTGGGCCAATTCCTCCTCGACCCGCCGGCGCTCGGCCGAAATATGGCCGCCCATGGGGTGGCCGCCGCCGGTCTCCTCCTGCTGCTGCTCGGACGGCGCCACGGCTTCGATCAGGCGCTCGGCGTCATCGACCGCCTGCTGCGCGCCGGGGCGCGTGGCCTGGGCGGCGGCGCGGATGCGGGTGACGCGATCGGTCAGCGGCTCGATGCGCTCGCGCGGCGGCGGCCCGTCGTCGAGCTCGGCTTCGACCGCGTCGAGCTGGCGCTGCCAGTCGGCGACGCGCTCGGAAAGCGGCGGGGGCTCGTCCTGGCCGCCGCCCGACTGGGCGAGTGCCGGGCCGGCTACGATCAGCGCAACAGCGATGGCGATCAGCGTGCGCACGGTGCTTCCTCGGCTTGTAACGGATCCCACCGGGCGTAGCGTGGCAAGACGCTCCCCCGCCCGTCAGTGCGCCTCGGCCCAGGTGTCGCCGACGCCGGCCTCGACCTCGAGCGGGACGGCGAGCTCGACGGCGGGGAGCGAGGCCTTTTCCATCACGCGCTTCACCGTCGCGATGGTGTCGTCGACCTGCTTCTCCGGCACCTCGAACAGCAACTCGTCGTGGACCTGAAGCAGCATGCGCGCGTCCAGACGGGAGGCGTCGAGCGCGTCCTGGACGCGGATCATGGCGCGCTTGATGACGTCGGCGGCGCCGCCCTGGAGCGGCGCGTTGATCGCCGCGCGCTCCTGGAAGCCGCGCCGGGCGAAGTTCTTGTCGTTGATGCCGGGCGTGTGGACGCGGCGGCCGAAGGGGGTGGTGACATAGCCGGCCTCGCGCGCGGCCTTCCTGGTCGCCTCCATGTAGTCCTTGATGCCCGGGTAGCGCTCGAAATAGGCGTCGATATAGGCGGCGGCCTCCGACTTCTCGATGCCGAGCTGGCGCGCGAGGCCGAAGGCGGAGATGCCGTAGATGATACCGAAGTTGATCGCCTTGGCCTTGCGCCGGGTCATCGGGTCCATGCCCTCGACCGGCTCGCCGAACACCTCCGACGCGGTCATGGCGTGGATGTCGTGCCCCTCGCGAAAGGCCTCCTTGAGCTTGTCGATGCCGGCCACGTGGGCGAGCAGGCGCAGCTCGATCTGCGAGTAGTCGAGCGAGACCAGCTTGCATCCGGGCTCGGGGACGAAGGCGGCGCGGATCTTGCGCCCCTCCTCGGTGCGCACCGGGATGTTCTGCAGGTTGGGGTCGGTCGAGGACAGCCGGCCGGTCGAGGCGATCGCCATGCCGTAGGAGGTGTGGATGCGCCCGGTCTCTGGGTTGATGTCGTCGACCAGCGCGTCGGTATAGGTCGACTTGAGCTTGGCGAGCTGGCGCCAGTCGAGCACGCGCGCGGGCAGGTCGTGGCCCTGCGCGGCGAGGTCCTCGAGCACGTCGGCGCCGGTGCCGTAGGCGCCGGTCTTGCCCTTCCGGCCGCCCTCCAGGCTCATCTCGTCGAACAGAATCTCGCCGAGCTGCTTGGGCGAGGCGATGGTGAACGCGCGCCCGGCGAGCTTGTAGATCTCCTCCTCGAGCGCGCCCAGGCGCTGGGCGAAGTCGCCCGACAGGCGCGAGAGCACGTCGCGGTCCACCTTGATGCCCCAGCGCTCCATCCGCACCAGGACGGGGATCAGCGGCCGGTCGAGCGTCTCGTAGACGGTGGTGACCTTGTCGGGCACCAGGCGCGGCTTGAGCAGCCGGTGCAGCCGGCCGGTCATGTCGGCGTCCTCGGCGGCGTAGTCGAGCGCCTTGTCGAGCGGCACCTTGTCGAACGTGACCTGGCTCTTCCCGCTGCCCGCGACCTCGGCGTACTTCTTCT
>CAZMTC010000261.1:0-3971 GCA_964569105.1 uncultured Alphaproteobacteria bacterium
TGGGCACCTCGTAGTCCGGGTCGAAGGCGCGCGTGGTGATGCGGCCGCGCACCACGTCCATCAGCGCCTCGTAGCGCTCGCGCTGGTCCAGCTTGGCGGGGTCGGTCTTGGCCCGGGGGGCGGTCGGCATGGGTCTCCTCCGTTCTCGCTCGACGTGGCGGGGCGCGCCCTGGGCGCGCACCGTTCGTTATCATAATAATGAATTCTAGGAGGCTGCGCCGCGCATGGCAAGCGCGGTTGGAGCGGCGGCGCGGAGCGGTGTAGCATCCGCGCGCAACGACCGGAGAGCCGCATGCCCGCCCGCCTCGCCAAGATCGCCATGACCGCCACGGTCGCCCTGTTACCGGCTTTGGCCGGGATCGTCCTGATCTACGTCTCGTTGCGCGACGGCCCGGCATGAGCATCGTCACGGTCGAGGAGGCGTTCTGCGGCTTCGCCGACCGCGCCCAGGGCGGCTACGTCGCCGGGCTGGTGGCCGCGGCGCTGGGCTGGAACGCCGACGTCTTCCTGCGCATGCCGCCGCCGCTCGACACCCCCTTCGAGCGCCGTCCGCACGGCGAGGGCTACGCCCTGTTCGACGGCGCGACGCTGATCGCCGAGGGTTGCCACGCCTCGCCCGAGATCGGCATCCCCTCGGCCCCGCCGGGCTTCGCCGAGGCCGAGGCGGCGTCGCAGCGCTATGTCGGCTTCCACAGCCACACCGCCAATGTCTGCTTCGTGTGCGGCCCGCGCCACGACCGCGGCCGGTCGCTCGGCGTGTTCCCGGGCTGGATCGACGATCTGGGCCTGGTCGCCGCGCCCTGGGTGCCGCCCGCCTGGGCCGCCGACGAGGAGGGGCGGGTGCGCGGCGAGATCGTCTGGGCGGTGCTCGACTGCCCCGGCTGGGTCGCGCTCGCGCGCGACTCGGTCCGCCCCCTCGTCACCGGGCGGATGACGGCGGGCATCCTGCGCCGGCCCAAGGCGGCCGAGCCGTGCGTCGTCGCCGCCTGGCCGATCGCCGAGGAGGGCCGCAAGCTCACCGCCGGCACCGCGCTGTTCGGCGAGGACGGCGACGTCTGCGCCGCCTGCGAGAGCGTCTGGCTGCTGGTCGACCCCGACCCCGAAGAGGATCCGAAATGAAGCTCTACACCTATTTCCGCTCGGCCACCTCGTTCCGCACGCGCATCGCGCTCAACCTCAAGGGCATCGACTACGAGCCGCGCTTCGTCCATCTGCGCAAGGGCGAGCAGCACGACCCCGAATACCTCGAGCTCAACCCGGGCCACTGCGTGCCCACGCTGGTCGACGGCGACACAGTCCTGATCCAGTCCCCCGCGATCATCGAGTACCTCGAGGAGACTCGCCCCGAGCCGCCGCTGCTCCCCGCGGACCCCGCCGGGCGCGCGCGGGTGCGCGCCATCGCCATGGCGGTGGCGGTCGACATCCACCCGATCGACAACCTCCGCGTCCTCAACTACGTCCGCGATGCCTTCGGCCAGGACGAGGACGGCGTGCGGAACTGGTACAACCACTGGATCGCGGAGGGGATGGAGCGCGTCGAAGCCATGCTCGCCGGCGACCCGCGCACCGGCACCTACTGCCACGGCGACCGCGTCACCCTGGCCGACGTCTACCTGGTGCCCCAGGTCTTCGGCGCCCGCCGCTTCGGCTACGACACCGCGCAGCACCCCACGATCACGCGCGTCTTCGACGCCTGCATGACGCTCGACGCGTTCGACAGGGCCCAGCCCTCGAAGCAGCCCGACGCGGAGTAGGCGGGATCACCCCTCGCCCTTCAGCCGCCGCGTCCACTCGGCCAGCGCCTCGACCAGCCGGGCGACGATCTTGCGCGTGTCCTCGTCGACGAGGCGGCCGTCCTCGAACACCTGGCCGGCCGGCCCGATCATCACCTCGGGCTTGTTCAGGAGCTGGGTGTTGAGCGCCATCAGGATCTTGCGCAGATCGTGCTGCGCCCGCGCCGTGCCGAAGCGGCCGGCCGAAGCGCCCATGATCGCGGCGGGCTTGTCGTTGAACGGCTGGTCGGGCGGGCGCGACGCCCAGTCGATGGCGTTCTTGAGCACGCCCGGGATCGAATAGTTGTACTCGGGCGTGGCGATCAGGAGCGCGTCCGCCGCCGCGATGCGCTCGCGCAGGTCCTGGACCGCCGGTGGAAAGCTCTCCTGGTAGACGTCCTCGTCGTAGGGCGGGATATCGTTGAGCCCGAATATCTCGATCTGTACGCCGTCGGGCGCAAGCTCCTGGGCCGCGCGCAGGGCTGCGGCGTTGAACGATTCGCGGCGCAGGCTCCCGGCGATGCCGAGCACGGTCAAGGTCATGTCGCTCTCTGTCGTTGCGGTGGAGCGCGGTCGCGGGCCGTGGCGCGACGCGCCGCCGAGCGCGGGCTCCTGGCCTCTCCGCGCGGCTCGTCTCTTCCATGCTCGCCGCAGCGCGCGCCCGGCATATAACTGGGATCAACGGCGCCCGAATCAAACCCTCCCAGCCAAACTTTCGACCGGGCCGACCTTGCCCTTTTCACGGCCCGGCTCGATGTGTATAGAACCTCAAAAGGTGGCGGAGGCATGATGGAAATCCGCGAAGCGCTGACCTTCGACGACGTTCTTCTCACACCCGCCGAATCCGCCGTTCTGCCCGCCCAGACCAATACCCGCACCCGCGTCACGCGCGGGATCGAGCTGGGCATTCCGCTCCTGTCATCGGCGATGGACACGGTCACCGAGTCGGGGTTGGCCATCGCCATGGCGCAGGCGGGCGGCATCGGCATCGTGCACAAGAACCTGTCGATCGAGGACCAGGCCGGCGAGGTCCGGCGGGTCAAGAAATTCGAGGCCGGCATGGTGGTCAACCCGGTCACCGTCGTGCCCGATGCGACGCTGGCCGAGGCGCTGGCGTTGATGGACAGCCATCGGATCTCGGGCATTCCGGTGACCGAGCCCGGCGGCAAGCTGGTCGGCATCCTGACCAACCGCGACGTGCGCTTCGCCGACGACCCGAAGCAGCCGGTCAAGGAGCTGATGACCAGGGAGCTGATCACGGTGCGCGACGGCGTCGGCCGCGACGAGGCGCGCCGGCTGCTCCACCAGCACCGGATCGAGAAGCTTCTCGTGGTCGACGACACGGGCAAGTGCGTCGGGCTGATCACGGTCAAGGACATCGAGAAGGCGCAGAAGTTCCCCAACGCCTGCAAGGACGAGAAGGGGCGCCTGCGCGTCGGCGCGGCGACCGGTGTCGGCCCCGACGGCATCGCGCGCGCCGAGGCGCTGTTCGAAGCCGAGGCCGACATCATCGTGGTCGATACCGCGCACGGCCATTCGCGCGCGGTGATCGACGCGGTGGGCGCGATCCGCAAGCTGTCCAACTATACCCAGGTGATCGCGGGCAACGTCGCCACGGCCGACGGCGCCAAGGCGCTGATCGACGCCGGCGCCGACGCGGTCAAGGTCGGCATCGGGCCGGGCTCGATCTGCACCACGCGCGTGGTCGCGGGTGTCGGCGTGCCGCAGCTCACCGCGATCCTCGACTGTGTCGAGGCGTGCCGCGAGGCGGACGTGCCGGCCATCGCCGACGGCGGCATCAAGTTCTCGGGCGACCTGGCCAAGGCGATCGCGGCGGGGGCCGAGTGCGCCATGATCGGCTCGCTGCTCGCCGGCACCGACGAGGCGCCGGGCGAGGTGTTCCTCTACGAGGGCCGCACCTACAAGGCCTATCGCGGCATGGGCTCGGTGGGCGCCATGGCGCGCGGCTCGGCCGACCGCTACTTCCAGCAGGAGGTCGGCTCGGCGCTCAAGCTGGTGCCCGAGGGCATCGAGGGTCGGGTGCCCTACAAGGGCTCGGCGGCCACGGTGGTCCACCAGCTCGTGGGCGGCCTGCGCGCCGCCATGGGCTATACCGGCGCCCGCACTATCCGCGAGCTGCAGGAGCGCGCCCGCTTCGTGCGGCTCACCGGCGCCGGGTTTCGCGAGAGCCACGTCCAC
>CAZMTC010000262.1:0-3968 GCA_964569105.1 uncultured Alphaproteobacteria bacterium
GCCACGGTGCCCAAGGTCACGCTGATCACGCGCAAGGCCTATGGCGGCGCCTACGACGTCATGGCGTCGAAGCACCTGCGCGGCGACGTCAACTACGCCTGGCCCTCGGCAGAGATCGCGGTGATGGGCCCCAAGGGCGCGGTCGAGATCATCTTCCGCGAGGATCGCGACGACCCGGCGAAGATCGAGCGGCGCACGGAGGAATACCGCAAGAAGTTCGCCAACCCGTTCATCGCGGCCTCGCGCGGTTATCTCGACGACGTCATCATGCCGCACAATACCCGCAAGCGGCTATGCCGCGCCCTCGCCATGCTGCGCGACAAGAAGCTCGACAACCCCTGGCGCAAGCACGGCAACATCCCGTTATGAGCGAGGACCGCGCCCGACTGCGGGCGTTCGGCTGGCACTTGATCGGCTATTTCGCCGTGATGATCGTGCTGGTTGCGGTCAACTTCGTCCTCACGCCCGATGACCCGTGGTTCGTCTTCCCTATGGTCGGCTGGGGCGCGGTGCTGGCGGTCCACGCCGCCTACGCGATGGAGCTGTTCAGCCGCCGCTGAGCCCGCGCGGTCGCTACCTCCGCGGCTCCCGCTCGTCGGGCAGTCCGACATAGTTCTCGGCCAGCGTCGTCGCCGCCGCCTCGGAGCTGATCACGTAGTCGAGCTCCGCGAGCTGCACCCGGTGGTCGAACGGGCTGCCCTCGGGGAAGCGGTGCAGCATCGAAGTCATCCACCATGAGAACCGCTGCACCTTCCAGACCCGCCGCAGGCAGCGCTCGGAATAGGTGTCGAGCTGTGCGCTGTCCCCGTCCTTGTAGTGCGCGATAAGCGCGCGGTGGAGGAGCCGCACGTCTGCCGCCGCCAGATTGAGTCCCTTGGCCCCGGTGGGTGGGACGATGTGCGCCGCGTCGCCGGCGAGGAACAAATTGCCGAAGCGCATGGGCTCGGCCACGAAGCTGCGCATGGGCGTGACGCTCTTGTCGATGGTCGGGCCGGTCTCCAGACGCTCGGCCGCGTCGCCGCCAAGGCGCAGCCGCAGCTCGTCCCAGACCCGGTCGTCGGACCACTCCTCCAGATCCTCGTCGGGCTGGCACTGGATGTAGCAGCGGCTGACCGTCTTCGAGCGCATCGAGAACAGCGCGAAGCCGCGTTCCGAGCGCGCATAGATCAGCTCGTCCGAGACCGGCCTGGTCTCGCTCAGGATGCCCAGCCAGGCGAAGGGGTAGGCGCGCTCGAAGATGCGCAGCTCGCTGTCGGGTATCGACGGCCGGCAGATGCCGTGGAAGCCGTCGCAGCCGGCGATGAAGTCACAATCCAGCGCATGCTCCTCGCCGTCCTTGCGCCACCGGAGCCTCGGCCGGTCGCTCTCGATGTCGAGCGGCGTCACGTCCTCGGCCTCGAACACGACGTTCGCGCCGGCCTCGGCGCGCGCCTTGTTGAGATCCTTGGTGATCTCGGTCTGGCCGTAGACCATGACGGTGTCGCCGGTGAGCTTGCGGAAGTCGATGCGGTGGCGCGTGCCGTCGATCGAGATCTCGACGCCGTCGTGGATCAGCCCCTCGCGCCGCATGCGCGCGCCGACCCCGGCCTCGTCGAGCAGGTCCGCCGTGCCCTGCTCCAGAACGCCGGCTCGGATGCGGCTTTCGACATACGCGCGCGAGCGCCGCTCGAGCACCACGCTGTCGATGCCGTCGCGCGCCAGGAGCTGCGAAAGCAGCAGTCCCGCCGGCCCCGCGCCGACGATGCCTACTTGTGTCCGCATGTCGCCTCAATTCCGTCCCGAGTTGTCCCGGCCCCACCATCGGCACCCCACGCGCCTCGCGCAAGTAGGCTCAGTTGGCGAGAGCGAAAACCTCCACAGCGTGACCCACTCCGGGCAACGCCCGCTCGCCAAGTGCCTCCCAACCTGCGTCGACCGCAGCGGCGACCCGCGCGCTGGCGAGCACGGGTCGGCCGACCTCTTTGGTCAACGCCTCGATCCGCGCGGCCTCGTTCACTGCCGGCCCGATGACCGAGAAGGACAGCCGGTCGGGCACGCCGATGTTGCCGTACATGACGTCGCCCACGTGCAGCGCCAACCCGAAATCCGGCGCGCCGCCGCTGGCGCGCGCCAGGGCCACGCGCGCCGCCTCGACCGCACGGGCGCAGGCTTCGGTCTCGTCCGGTCCGTCGTCGCCGATCGGCACGATGCCCAGAACGCCGTCGCCAAGGAAGCTCAGCACCTCGCCGCCATGGGCGATCAAGGCGCCCGCCGTCGCCTCGAAATGGTCGTTGAGCCGCGCGATGTACTCCTCGGGGCTCAGCGTCTCGGCCATGTGCGTGGAGCCTCGCATGTCCGAGAGCCAAATCACCGCGTGGATGGTGTCGAGGTCGCCGCGCTGGATCCGGCCGTCGAGGACGCGCAGCCCGGCCGTCGGTCCCAGATAGGCGGCTGCCACGTTGCGCGCGATCTGGTCCTTGATCGACATCTTGGCGGCCACGGCGAGGTACTTCTGGATTCGGCTCAGCGCGGCGATCTCGGCGTCGGTGAAGCCGCCCGCACGGTCGGTGGTCCACGACCCGACCATGCCGCGCAGGCGGTCCTCGTCGCCGTCGAAGCTGTCGACGAAACCCAGATAGTCCGTGGCGCCCGCCGCGCGGTATTCCTCGAGCACCGGGAAGTCGATCAGCGCCTCGGGCCCGGCCAGCCGGCGCCGCAGCAGCGGCACCCGGGTCGAGACCATGTGGTAGAGCGGGCTGTTGAGCCAGCGGTCGGGCTCCTCCGCCCGGTGCTCGTACGCGTCGACCTCGGCGCCGCTCTCGCGCAGCCAGGTGACGCCGCCTGCCGCGTAGAGCGGGTGCAGCGTCGTGTAGCTGATGTGCCCGCGCCACAGCGGCAGGCCGGCTGCGCGCAGCCGCGAGCAGCAGCCCTCGAACAGCGCAGGGATGGGCGCGTCGCGAAGCGCTTCCTCCATCAGCCATGCGGCGATCCCCTCGACGGGGGAACCCGCCGCCAAGGCCGGCCCTGTCAGCCTCTCATCCATGGGCGAAGCCTAGCATGCGATGGGGGACGATGTTGCAATCACGGCGCGGATAAGGAACAACCATGCCCGATCATCGGGGAGGACGGATGTTCAAGAAGATCCTCATCGCAAACCGGGGGGAAATCGCCTGCCGCGTGATCAAGACCGCGCGGCGCATGGGTATCGCTACGGTGGCGGTCTATTCCGAGGCCGACCGCACCGCGCTCCACGTCGAGATGGCCGACGAGGCCGTTCACATCGGCCCGGCGCCATCGGCCGAAAGCTACCTCGTGATCGACCGGATCGTCGAGGCGTGCAAGTCGACCGGTGCCGAGGCGGTGCATCCCGGCTATGGCTTCCTGTCCGAGAACCCCAAGTTCGCCCAGGCGCTCGACAAGGCGGGCATCGCCTTCATCGGTCCCAACGTCAAGGCGATCGAGGCGATGGGCGACAAGATCGCGTCCAAGAAGATCGCCGAGAAGGCGGGCGTCTCGACCGTGCCCGGGCACATCGGCGTCATCGCCGACGCCGAGGAGGCGGCGAAGATCGCCAAGGACATCGGCTTTCCCGTGATGATCAAGGCCTCGGCCGGCGGCGGCGGCAAAGGGATGCGTGTCGCCTGGGACGAGACCGAGATCGCGGAGGGCTTCCGCGCCGCGGCGTCGGAAGCGAAGTCGAGCTTCGGCGACGACCGCGTGTTCATCGAGAAGTATGTCGAGGAGCCGCGCCACATCGAAATCCAGGTGCTCGCCGACGCGCACGGCAACGTGATCCACCTGGGCGAGCGCGAATGCTCGATCCAGCGCCGGCACCAGAAGGTGATCGAGGAGGCGCCGTCGCCTTTCCTGGACGAGGAGACCCGCGCGGCGATGGGCGCGCAGGCGGTGGCGCTGGCCAAGGCGGTCGACTACCGCTCGGCCGGGACGGTCGAGTTCATCGTCGACAAGGACAAGAACTTCTACTTTCT
>CAZMTC010000263.1:0-3963 GCA_964569105.1 uncultured Alphaproteobacteria bacterium
GGTACCGCTTCTCGACCTCCCACTCGATGGGCAGGCCGTGGCAGTCCCAGCCGGGCACGTAGTTGGCGTCGTAGCCCAGCATCTGCTGGCAGCGGTTGATGACGTCCTTGAGGATCTTGTTGAGCGCGTGGCCCATGTGCAGCGCGCCGTTGGCGTAGGGTGGGCCGTCGTGCAGGATCCACTTCTCCCGGCCCTTCGACTGCTCGCGCAGCTTGTGCCAGATACCCATCTCCTCCCAGCGCGCCAGATGCTCGGGCTCCTGCCTGGGCAGGCCGGCGCGCATCGGGAACTCCGTCTTCGGCAGGAAGACGGTCGACTTGTAATCCTGGGTCATCCTCTTGCCCGTTCGGTGGAGGCGGGCGTGGCGCGGCGTTGGGACAAGAGCTCGCGCGCCCGCTCGCAATCGCCCGCGATTTGTGCCTTCAAAGCGTCGAGCCCGTCAAATTTCTTCTCCGGGCGCAGATGCTCGACGAATGCGACCCTGAGATTGTGGCCGTAGAGGTCGCCGTCGTAGTCGAATATGTGCACTTCCAGGGTCTCGGTCTGCCCGTCGACGGTCGGCCGGACGCCCAGATTGGCGACCGCGTCGTGCCAGACGGTGGTCGGGTGGCCATCGGCGCCGACGCTGTCCACCCCCGCGCGCACCGCGTAGACCCCGCGCGCCGGGCGCACATACTCGTCGAGGAACAGGTTGGCGGTCGGGAAGCCGATGGTGCGCCCGCGCTCGTCGCCATGCTCGACCCGACCCTCCAGCACCCAGTCGCGGCCCAGCAGCCGGGCGGCGTCGCCCGGACGGCCCTCGCGCAGATGGTTGCGGATGCGGGTCGAGGAGTAGGGTTCGCCGTCGGGCGCGATCACCGGCGGAACCGCGTCCACCCCGAAGCCGGCCTCGGCGCCCATGCGCTCGAGCAGCTTGGCGTCGCCGCCGCGGCCCTTGCCGAAGCAGAAGTCGGACCCCACGACCACATGCCGCGCGGCCAGCCCGTCGACCAGGATCTCGCGCACGAACGTCTCGGCCGGGCGGTTCGCCATGGCGCGGTCGAAATGCAACACGAACAGGAGGTCGAGCCCCAGCGTCTCCAGCATGTGGGTCTTGGGCCGCAGCGGGGTCAGTCGGAAGGGCGGGTCGCCGGGACGGAAGAAGGAGCGCGGGTGCGGCTCGAAGGTCAGCACGGCGCAGGGCGCCTCCAGCCGGCGGGCCGCGGCCTGCGCGTGGCCGACCACCGTCTGGTGGCCCAGATGGATGCCGTCGAAATTGCCGATCGCCACCGCGCTGCCGCGGGCGTCGTCGTCCAGCCCCGTGAAGTGGCGGTAGAGCCGCATGGCACCGTCGCGTTGTCCGCCCGCCGCGGCGCAGCCGCCGGGACGGGCCCTGGCGTCTATTTGTGGGGCGGGCGGGCCGGCACCTTGGCCAGGCACTCGCCCTCGAGCACGACCTCGTCGCCGACCATGCACACGCTGTCGAGCGAGACGCGCTCCTTCTCGTAGTTGATATCGGTGATGGTGACGCGCGCGACCACCGTGTCGCCGGGACGCACCGGGGCGGTCCAGCGGATGGTCTGCTGCATGTAGATGCAGCCCGGCCCCGGCAGCTTGGTGCCGATGCAGGCCGAGATGAAGCTCGCCGTGATCATGCCGTGTGCCACCCGCCCCTCGAAACGCGTGCCCGAGGCGAACTCCGAGTTCATGTGCAAGGGGTTGGTGTCGCCCGAGATGCCCGCGAACAGCACGATGTCGGCGTCCGTGATCGTCTTGGTGTAGATGGCGGTCTGGCCGATCTCCAGCTCGTCGAGATACTTGCCGCGCAGCTCGTCGGTGAGGTCTTGCGCGCGGACGGGCGCGGCCGTGCGGGCTTCAGCCTTCTGGGCCATCGTACGCTCCTGACTGTCCCGGATGATGCAGTGCAAAACGGCGCGCACTGTATCGAAGGCGCCGGGGAGCGGCAAGGCATCCCAGGCTTTCCTCCGGTCGGGAATTGCGCTGCATCAACGACCTCGCCGCAGTTTACCGGTATGCCGGCAGCCGACGCGATCGCCGAGACGGATGCGCGCGCCGAAAACAGGCTGTGCGTGCCGTCACAGCCGGGGTGGGGCGTCTCGGCCTATGAAAGCGGCGTCGGGTCATCCGGCGACAACCCAGTCAGTCGAGGGGAAACCACATGCGCGTATTCATGAACAGTAAATCGCTGGCCAGCGCGGCCATGCTCATGGCGGCCGCCGCACCCGCCGCGGCCCAGACCGGCAACGACAAGATGCCCAATGTCGAGATCGAGCTCACCTCGGTGGCGCTCGGCATCGGCGGCCAGTCGGGCGACGGCGTCCTCAAGCTGCCCAACCTGGGCACCAACTGCCACTACCCGTTCGAGATCGAGGGTTTCGGCGGCGGTCTCCAGGTCGGCATATCCCAGATGCTCGCCCTCGGTCCGGTCCAGGGCTTGACCGGCGTGTCCCAGTTCCCCGGCGAGTACACCTCGGTGGAGGGCGAGTCGACGCTGTTGGCCGGTGGCGGCGCCCTGCGCCTGGTCAACGACGCCAACGAGACCGTGGTGATGGAACTCAAGTCGCGCACCGAGGGCCTCAACATCGGTATCGGCGCCAAGGGCCTGACCATCACGCTGGTCAACCCGCCCCAGGACGGTCCGCAGGTCCAGGTGGTCGAATTCGGCTACAACAAGCACTGGGTCAGCGCGGACGCGGAGGCCAAGCTTCGCGAGGTCGTCGATGCCTGGAAGTGCCGCTACGTCGACTTCGAGGTGGTCGGCCACTCCGACGCATCGGGAGACGAGGGCTACAACGTCGAGCTGTCGGACAAGCGCGCCAAGACGGTGCGCGACTTCATGATCGGCGCGGGCGTCGACCGCGACCGCATCGCGACCCGCGCCGCGGGCGAGAACGAGCCCTTGGTCGAGACCGGCGGAAACGACCGCGAACGCGCCAACCGCGCGGTCGTGGTGAAGGTCACGCCGATGCAGTAGAGCAGTATGCTCCCGAACCCTCCCCCTCGCGAGAGGGGGAGGGCAGGGAGCGCGCCCCTACCGCAGCCGCGCCTCCGCGCTCGCCGACGCGCCAGCCCCGTCGATCACCGTCACCTGCACGAACCCGGCCCCATCCGGCGCCCAGCTCGCCGAGCGCCGGTGCGGCGGGGTGTCGAGCGGGCGGCCGTTGACCAGCCAGATCAGCGGCTTGATCCCGCCCTGCGCGGCCAGGGTCAGCGGCAGCGGCGCGCCGTCCTCGCGGACGAGCTCGATCAGCGCGCCGTCGGGCGGGAAGGCGATGCGCAGCGTCTCGGGACTGGCCTCGACGATATTGGCCGGCGCGCGCGCGGCGCGGCCGAAACGGCGCAATGCCGGCGGCAGATCGGCGCCCGCCGCGTCGATCACGCCCTCGGGCGCCGCGCCGGGCATGGGCGGCGGCGCCGGCGGCAGCAGGCCGAAGATCTCGAACAGGAGCGGCGCCGCGGTCTCCAACCCGTACTGCCCCGGCGAGGGCGTGCCGTCCGGCCGGCCGACCCAGACGGCGACCGTGTGCCGGCCGTCGTAGCCCACCGCCCAGGCGTCGCGGAAGCCGTAGGAGGTTCCAGTCTTGAACGCCACCGGCCGGCCGCGCCTGGCGTTGCGCGCGGCGACGTAGTCGGCGGGCGGCGGCGCGTCCTCGAGGATGCGGGCGAGCTGCCACGCGGCGGCCTCGCCGACCACCGGCACTGCCTCGCCGTCGGGCGCGTCCGCGGCCAGCCGCAGCGGCCTCACCCACCCGCCGTCGGCCAGCCCGGCATAGAGCGTGGTCAGGTCCCACAGCGTCAGCCCGACGCCGCCCAGCGCCACCGGCAGCCCGGGCAGCCCGTCCTCGGTCCCGCCGAAACTCAGCGCCGCGCCGGCCTCGTGCATCCGCTGGACGAAGCGCGCCGGCCCCACCGCCTCCAGCACCTCGACCGCCGGCACGTTGAGCGACTTCTGGAGCGCCTCGC
>CAZMTC010000264.1:0-3952 GCA_964569105.1 uncultured Alphaproteobacteria bacterium
CGATGGCGTTGGCCGGGGCGGGCGCGCGGCTGATCGCACTGATCAAGCCGCAGTTCGAGGTCGGCAAGGGCCGGGTCGGCAAGGGCGGTGTGGTGCGCGACCCGGCGCTGCATGACGAGGTGTGCGCGCGTATCCGCGCCTGGCTCGACGGACGGCCCGGCTGGCGGGTCCTGGGGGTGACCGAGAGCCCGGTCGCGGGGGCCGAGGGCAATGTCGAGTTCCTGATCGCGGCGGAGCGGGTTTGAAGGCGGTGGACGAGGAGTTGGTGATCGAGAGCGTCGGGGTGCGCGGCGACGGCATCGCTCGCGCCGGCGAGGCCGTGGTGTTCGTGCCGCGCACCCTGCCGGGCGAGCGGGTCAAGGTGCGCCTGGGCAAGCCGGGCAGGGACGGCACCGTGCGCGGCGCGCTCAGGGCGGTGATCGAGCCCGCCCCCGATCGTGCCGAGCCGCCCTGCCCGCATTTCGGCGTCTGCGGCGGCTGCGCGTTGCAGCACATGGCCGACGGCGCCTACGCCGCGTGGAAGACCGGTATCGTTCTGGGCGCGCTCGAGCGGCAGGGCCTGCCGATGGACGTGGTCGAGCCGCTGGTGCGCACGCCGCCCGGCGCGCGCCGCCGCGCCGACCTGACCGCCGTGCGGCGCAAGGACGATCTGCTGCTGGGCTTCAACGCGCGCGCCGAGCACCGCGTGATCGACCTGGTCGAATGCCCGGTGCTGATGCCGGCGATCGTGGCGCTGTTGCCGGCGCTGCGCGAGACGCTCGGCCGCCTCTTCCGGCCGGGCGACACCGGCGAGGTGCGGGTCAACATGCTCGACCACGGGCCCGACATCGTGCTGATCACCGGCGCCAAGGTCGGCACCGGCGGCCGCGCGCGGCTGGCCGAGCTGGCCGAGGCGGCCGGCGCGGTGCGGCTGTCGCTGCGCCATCCCAAGGCGGCCGTGGCCGAGACGGTGGCGCGGCGCGCGGCGCCCAGCATTGCCTTCGGCGGCCACGCGGTCGAGGCGCCGCCGGGCGCGTTCCTGCAGGCCAGCCGCGAGGGCGAGGAGGCGCTGCGCGGCTTCGTCATGGAGGCGACCCGGGGCGCGGCGCGGGTCGCCGACCTGTTCTGCGGCCTGGGCGCCTTCGCCCTGCCGTTGGCCGCGCGCGGCGCGGCGGTCCTTGCGGTGGACGGCGACCGGGCGGCGACGACCGCGCTCGAGGAGGCGGCGCGCGGCCTGGGGAAGGGGAGCGTCTCGGTCGAGGCGCGCGATCTGGACACGCGGCCGCTCACGGTCGGCGAGCTCAACCGGTTCGACGCCGTCGTGTTCGACCCGCCGCGCCTGGGCGCCCGGCCGCTCGCCGCGCAGCTCGCCGCCTCGCGCGTGCCCAAGGTGGTGGCGGTGTCGTGCAACCCGGCCAGCTTCGCGCGCGACGCCCGCATCCTGGTAGAGAGCGGCTACCGCCTGCGTCGCGTGCTGCCGGTCGACCAGTTCGTGTGGTCGCCGCATGTGGAGCTGGCGGCGCTTCTGGAGCGGGAGTGACCATCCACGCGGCCCCCCGTACCGGTCGGCAAGATCGTTTCCTCCTCCCGAAGGGGGGAGGGTCAGGGAGGGGGGTCGACGACAAGGCCCGCGCCCTTTGGCGCGGCATCGTATCTTCTACCCCTCTTCCTCCCCCTCCCCCTTGGGGAGGGGCTCGAAAAGGCTGCGCCCCAACCTGAATGCAACGTGCTCTACGCCCGCTTCTTCTCCGGCACCGGATCGCCCGGCTCGCGGCTGAGATAGTGGTAGTCGCGGTTGGGCATCATGTGCACGCCGTAGGCCACGCGGTTGGTCATGTTGTAGAAGCCGGCCACCTCCGAGATGTCGAAGATGTCCTGCTCGGTGAAGTCGGCGTCGCGCAACGCCTGGCGGTCGGGCTCCTCGATATACTGCGGGGTCTCAGTGAGCTTCCAGGCGTAGTCGAGCATGGCGCGGTGACGCTTGGACAGCTCGGCGTTGCGGTAGTTCATCGCCAGCATCTCGCCCAGCTCCGGGTCGCCCGAGAGCTGGCGCACCGCCTGACCGTGCGCGACCAGGCAGTAGTAGCAGCGGTTCACCGAGCTCACCACGACCGCGATCATCTCGCACTCGAGCTTGGTGAGGTTCGAGTCCTCGTCGTCCATCAACGCGTGGTACATCTGAACGAAGGCGCGCCAGCGGTTGGGCTTGGCGACGTAGCTCCGGATCACGTTGGGCACGAAGCCCAGCTTCTCCTGGCATTTGTCCAGATACTTCTGGATATCCTCGGGGTGGCTGTCGGGCGCCGGAATGTCGAGCGCGATGATGTGGTCCGGCTGGGGCATGTCCTGTCCTCCCGTGTCGCCCGCGCGCCCAGGCGGCGGGCCCTGAATTGCGGCATCGGCGCATGATAGCGGTCCGGCACGGTGCGCCGAAAGCCCGCCGACCCCAGTCCCCGGCCCGATCTCGGGGAACGCTTGCGGTTTCAGCCGCCCTGCGCCCGGTGACGCAGCAGGTGGTCGGCGAGGACGATGGCCATCATCGCCTCGCCCACCGGCACGGCGCGGATGCCGACGCAGGGGTCGTGGCGGCCCTTGGTGACCACCTCGACCTCCTCGCCCCCGGCGGTCACGCCGTGCTGCGGGATCAGCAGCGAGCTGGTCGGCTTGACCGCGAAGCGCACCACCACCGGCTGGCCCGAGGAGATGCCGCCGAGCACGCCGCCGGCATGGTTGCTCTCGAACCGCACGCCGCCATTACCCATGCGCATGCCGTCATGCGCCTCCTCGCCCGGCTTGGCCGCCGAGGCGAAGCCGTCGCCGATCTCGACGCCCTTGACCGCGTTGATCGACAAGAACGCCTTGGCGAGGTCGGCGTCGAGCTTGTCGTAGACCGGCTCGCCCAGCCCGGGCGGCACGCCCTCGGCATGGATCTCGACCACCGCGCCGAGCGACGAGCCGCGCTTGCGCACGGCGTCGAGCTCCGGCCCCCAGGCCGAAGCGGCCTCGGCGTCGGGGCACCAGAAGGGGTTGGCGCCGATCGCGTCCCAGTCCCAGCGCTCAGGGTCGATGTTGTACGGGCCCATCTGGACCATGGCGCCGCGGATCCGCACGCTCTCGCCCAGCACCCGGCGCGCGACGGCGCCAGCGGCGACGCGCATCGCCGTCTCCCGCGCCGAGGACCGGCCGCCGCCGCGATAGTCCCGGTGACCGTACTTGACATGGTAGGTGTAGTCGGCGTGGCCGGGACGGAACCGGTCCTTGATCTCGGAGTAGTCGCGCGACCGCTGGTCCTGGTTGCGGATCAGCAGGCCGATGGGCGTGCCGGTCGTGCGCCCCTCGAAAACCCCCGAGAGGATCTCGACCGTGTCAGGCTCCTGCCGCTGGGTGGTGTATTTCGACGTGCCCGGCCGGCGCCGGTCGAGCCAGTGCTGAATGTCGGCCTCGGCCAGCTCGATCCCCGGCGGAACGCCATCCACGACCGCGCCGATCGCGGGCCCGTGGCTCTCACCGAAGGTCGTGTAGCGGAAGAGGTGGCCGAAGCTGTTGCCGGGCATGGCGCACGGCTACTCGGGGCTTTTCTCGAGCGTCAGGTCCGGCGCGTCGATCGCCTTCATGCCGACGACGTGATAGCCCGCATCGACGTGATGCACCTCGCCCGTGACCCCGGCCGCGAGGTCGGAAAGCATGTAGACGCCGGCGCCGCCGATATCCTCGATCGTGACGTTGCGCTTGAGCGGCGAGTTGTACTCGTTCCATTTCAGGATGTAGCGGAAATCGCCGATGCCCGAGGCGGCGAGCGTGCGGATCGGCCCGGCCGAGATCGCGTTCACGCGGATGCCGTCGCGTCCCAAATCGACCGCCAAATAACGCACCGAGGCCTCGAGCGCCGCCTTGGCGACGCCCATGACGTTGTAATGCGGCATGACCCGCTCGGCGCCGTAATAGGTGAGCGTCAGCAGCGAGCCGCCCGGCT
>CAZMTC010000265.1:0-3911 GCA_964569105.1 uncultured Alphaproteobacteria bacterium
ATCGCGTTGAGCGGCGTGCGCAGCTCGTGGCTCATATTGGCCAGGAACTCGGACTTCGACCGGCTGGCGAGCTCGGCCTCCTCCTTGGCGGCGCGCAGCGCGCGCTCGGTTTCGACCATCTCGGTGACGTTGGTGCCGGTTCCGCGATAGCCGACGAAGCGGCCTTCGGCGTCGAACACCGGCCGACCGTTGATCGCGACGTAGAATTTGGCGCCGTCGGCCCGCACGTAGCTGTAGCGGAAGTCGCGGATCGGGCGGTGGTGGCGCAGGTCGTCGATATGCTGCTCGACCGCGGCGCGGTCGGTCGCCGGCGAGACCAGCATCTCGCGCGCCTTGCCGATCACCTCGTGCGGTTCGATGCCCAGTGCCTCGCGCACGCGGTCGGAGACGTAGGTGATGACGAAGTTGCGGTCGGTCTCCCAGAACCAGTCGGACGCCGTCTCGGCGAAGTCGCGGAAGCGCGCTTCGGCTTCGGCGGTCGCGGCCAGCGCCTCGTGCTCGGCGGTCACATCGGTCGAGATGCCCACGGTGCCGCCGTCGCGGGTACGGTGCTCGAGGATCTTGATCACGCGGCCGTTGGCGAGACGCTGGGGGAAGGGACCGCCGGGGTCGCGGTGGCGGGCCATGCGCTCGGCGATCCACGCCTCAGGGTCCGGGCCGATATCGGCATAGCTGCCGGCCTCGACGGTCTCGCGCAGCCCCTCCTCGAAGGTGCGGCCGATCAGATAGATCTCGGGGTCCTTGTCGAACGCCTCGCGGTAGAGGCTGGCGAAATCCGAGTTGACCAGCACGACGCGGTCCTCGGCGTCGGTCAGGACGAATCCGCCGGGGATCGCCTCGATGGCGTCGCGCAGCTGTTGTTCCGCGCGCGCCACGCGCTCGGCCGCCTCCACAATCGGCGTCTCGTCGACAGCGATGCCGCGATAGCCGATGAACCGGCCCTTGTTGTCGAAGCGCGGGGCGCCGGACAGCCGGAAGCGCTTGCGTCCTGCCGGCGGCCGGATCCAGTAGCCGAAGTCGCGAAACGGTCGATGGTTGCGGATGTCGTCCAGGTGCTGGCGCAATTCCGGGTCGTCCTCACCCTGCTGAACGATGTCCTCGCGCCGGCGACCGATGAAGTAGCTGACCGGCAGGCCGACCGCCTCGGTGATGCGCGGAGAGACGTAGGTGTAGCGATCCTCCGCGTCCGTCTCCCACACCCAGTCCGAGCTGAGCTTGGCGTAGTCGCGGAGGCGGCGTTCGGCGTCGCGGCGGCGCATTTCGGCGGTGAGCAGCATGCCCAGCAGCGCCGTGCCCAATGCTTGCCAGACCATCATCGCCGGAGCTGCGCGCTCCATGAGCGCGAAGCCGTCGTGGGGCGTGCCGATCAACCCGAATGCTGGCAGGGTCGCCATGGTCATGACGACGCCCAGGCCGAGCAGCCGCGGCAGCGGATGGCGCCGGAGCATGCCCGGCCAGCGCCAGGCGACGAACGCGCCGATGGCGGCGGCGCCGAGCAGCGCCACCGCCCCGCTCAACGCGCCGGCGCCGCCCAGATAGAGCCGGAACGCCGCGGCGATCGCGCCGCACACGACCGCGGCGACCGGCCCACCGACCGGCCCCGAGAGCACGACGATCACATTGCGACCGTCGAGGAGCACGCCCTCGGCGAAATGCACAGGCAACAGCATCGAGACCACGGCGAACAGGCCGAACGCCACGCCGCGACCCAGCCCGAGCAGCGACGGCGTCCGCCAGCTCCGGCCCCAGCCGAACATGCTGTAGACGAGCGCGAGCGCGGCCAGGAGCCCGATGCTCTGTCCCAGATCGCCGATCAGAAGGCTTGGATCGTTCATGCGCCGGCCTTCGCAGGTACGCGTGCTGCTGCGGCGTCGCCGCCCGCTGGGGATTACGACAAATGTATGCATTCACCATAGTTAAGCGCCGGTGAAGATCGCCATGAGTAGGATTGCGGACGCCGCGCCGGCACGCGCACTTGCCAAGCGGCGGGGCCGCGTGCACCTTTGCCGCCATGAGCCACATAACCTACGACGACCGCGCGGTGCTCGACGTTCTGCGCCGCTGCCGGACCATCGCCATGGTCGGCGCGAGCCCGAAATGGGTGCGCCCGTCCAATTTCGTCATGAAGTACCTCCAGGCGAAGGGCTACCGGGTGATCCCGGTGAACCCGGTCGCCGCGGGGCAGGAGATCCTGGGCGAACGTGTCTATACCAGCCTCGGCGAGATCCCCGAGACCTTCGACATGGTCGACATCTTTCGGCGAGCCAAGGACGTGCCTCCGATCGTCGACGAAGCCATCGCGCTCAAGGACGACAAGGGCATCAAGTGCATCTGGATGCAGCTCGGCATCGTCCACGAGGCGGCGGCGAAGACGGCCGAGGCGGCGGGGCTGACCGTGATCATGGACCGCTGTGTCAAGATCGAGTTCGGTCGCCTGTCCGGCGAGCTGAGCTGGGGCGGCGTCAACTCGGGCATCATCACCTCGAAGCGCCGCAAGCTGATCGCATGAGCGACTGGAAGAACCCCGAGCACGGCATCGAGACCCGCGCGCTGCACGCCGGCACGCCGCCGGACCCGACGACCGGCGCGCGCAACATGCCGATCTACCAGACCACCTCCTACGTGTTCGACGACGTCGACCACGCGGCCTCGCTGTTCAACCTGCAGACCTTCGGCTACATCTACTCGCGCCTGACCAACCCCACCGTGGCGGGGCTGGAGGAACGGGTGGCGAGCCTCGAGGGCGGCCGTGCGGCGGTGGCCTGCGCCTCGGGCCACGCGGCGCAGCTCATGGCACTGTTCTGCCTGATGGAGCCGGGCGACAACATCGTCGCCTCGCCCTATCTCTACGGCGGCTCGATCACCCAGTTCGGGGTGTCGTTCAAGCGCTTCGGCTGGGACTGCAGCTTCGTCGACCCGGGCGACTTCGCGGGCGTCGAGGCCGCCATCGACGGGCGCACCAAGGCCGTGTTCGTGGAGAGCCAGTCGAACCCCGGCGGCGTGATCGCCGACCTGGAGCGACTGTCCGCGATCACGCGCAATCACGGCATCCCGCTGATCGTCGACAACACCATGGCGACGCCCTATCTGTGCCGGCCGTTCGAGTGGGGCGCCGATTTGATCACCCACTCGATGACCAAGTATCTGGGCGGTCACGGCACCTCGATGGGCGGCATGCTGGTCGAATCGGGGCAGTTCGACTGGGCGCAGAACGACAAGTTCCCGGGGCTGAGCCAGCCCGACCCCGCCTATCACGGGCTGACCTTCTACGAGACCTTCGGCGATTTCGGGTTCTCGATGAAGGCGCGCGCGGTGGCGCTGCGCGATCTGGGTCCCGCGCTGTCGCCGTTCAACGCCTTCCAGATCCTCACGGGCATCGAAACCCTGCCTTTACGCATGGAGCGCCACGCCGCCAACGGCTTGGCCGTGGCCGAGTATCTGGAGAGTCATCCGGCGGTCGCTTGGGTATCGCATCCGGGGTTGGCGTCGAGCCCCTACCATGCGCTCGCCCAGAAATACCTGCCCAAGGGCTGCGGCTCGGTGTTTACCATCGGCGTCAAGGGCGGTTACGCGGTGGGGACCCGCGTTGTCGAGGCGTGCGAACTGCTCTCGCACCTCGCCAACGTGGGCGACACCCGCTCGCTGATCCTGCACCCGGCCTCGACCACCCACCGCCAGCTCACCGACGAACAACGCCGCGCGGCCGGCGCCGGCGACGAGGTGCTGCGCCTGTCGATCGGAATCGAGACGGTGGACGACATCGTCGCGGATCTGGATCAGGCGCTGAACGCCGCCACCGAGGGGGCGAAGAAGGCGGCGGAGTAGCAGGGCCGGGCCAACTCGTCCGGCTCCCATTGCCCTCATGTATGGACGGCCCCCGTAATGCAAGGAGCAATTGATCGTGCGGCATG
>CAZMTC010000266.1:0-3904 GCA_964569105.1 uncultured Alphaproteobacteria bacterium
GCGACATGCTCGACTATCTCGCGCGCGACCCGGAGACCTCGGCGGTGCTGATGTACGTCGAGGGCATTACCCACGCGCGCAAGTTCATGTCGGCGGCCCGAGCCTGTGCGCGCACCAAGCCGGTGATCGCGATCAAGGCCGGGCGCCACAAGGAGGCCGCCAAGGCCGCGGCCTCGCACACCGGCGCGCTGGCCGGCTCGGACGCGGTCTACGACGCGGCGTTCCGGCGCGCGGGTATCCTGCGGGTGCGCGACTTGGACGAGGTGTTCGACGCGGTCGAGACCCTTGCGCTCGCGCAACAACCGCGCGGCGACCGGTTGGCGATCCTGTCGAACGGCGGCGGCGTGGGGGTGCTGGCGACCGACGCGCTGATCGAGGAGGGCGGCACGCTGGCCGAGCTGGCGCCCGAGACGATCGAGCGGCTGGACGCGGTGCTGCCGGCGACCTGGTCGCGCGGCAACCCGGTGGACATCATCGGCGACGCGCCGGGCGCGCGCTTCGCCGCCGCGATGGAGGCGCTGGCCGACGACAAGGGCATCGACGGGCTGGTGGTGCTGGACTGCCCGGTGGCGGTGGCCAGCCCGGCAGAGGCGGCACGCGCCGTGATCGACACGGGCGTGCACGAGCGGATGCCGGTGCTGACGAGCTGGCTGGGCGGCGAAGCGCCGCTCGAGGCGCGGCGGATGCTCACCGAGGCCGGCATCCCGACCTACGCGACGCCACACCAGGCGGTGCGCGGCTTCATGCACTTGGTGCGCTGGCACCGCAGCCAGGAGGCGCTCCTCGAGACGCCCAAGCCGGAGCCGGACGACACCGCGCCCGACCGCTCGGCGGCGCGCGCGGTGGTCGAGGCCGCGCTCGGCGAGGGCCGGGAGTGGCTCAGCGAGCACGAGGCCAAGGCGGTGCTCGACGCCTACAACATTCCGGTCGCGCGCACGGCGGAGGTGGACGACGCCGACGCCGCGGCACGGGCGGCCGAGGAGATCGGCGGGCCGGTGGCGCTCAAGATCCTGTCGCCCGACATCACCCACAAGTCGGACGTGGGCGGCGTGATGCTGGATCTGCCGTCACCCGAAGCCGTGCGGAAGGCGGCGGAGGCGATGCGCGAGCGGGTCGCCCGCGAGGCGCCGGAGGCGCGGCTGGAGGGTTTCACGGTCCAGGCCATGGTCGACCGCAACGAGGCCTACGAGCTGATCCTGGGCCTGTCGGTGGACCCGCAGTTCGGCCCGGTGGTGCTGTTCGGCCACGGCGGCAAGGCGGTCGAGGTGGTCGACGACAAGGCGCTGGCCCTGCCGCCGCTCAACATGGCGCTGGCCCATGCCACCATCCGGCGCACCCGCATCCACCGGCAGCTGCGCGGCTATCGCGACCGGCCGCCGGTCGACCTCGACGCCGTGGCGCAGGCGATGATCCGGGTGGCGCAGATCGCGGCCGACCTGCCCGAGCTGACCGAGCTCGACATCAACCCGCTGCTCGCCGGCGAGGACGGTGTGACGGCGCTCGACGCCCGCATCCGGGTGGCGGCGCTGGAGGAGCCGGCCGGCGACCCCACGGCCCGTTTCGCGATCCGGCCTTATCCGGCCGAGCTCGAGGAGACGATCACGCTGGGCGACGGCTCGCGCATGATCCTGCGGCCGATCCGGCCCGAGGACGAGCCGCGCCTGCGCGCGGGGTTCGAGAAGCTCGACCCCGAGGACATCCGCATGCGCTTCTTCGCGCCGATGAAACGCCTGTCGCACCAGCTCGCGGCGCGACTGAGCCAGATCGACTACGATCGCGAGATGGCCTTCGTGGTGGTCGACCCGCGACCCGGACGCGAGGGCGAGGGCTATGCCGTGGCGCGGCTGTCGATCGACCCCGACTTCGAGGAGGCGGAGTACGCCATCATCGTGCGCAGCGACTGCCGCGGATTGGGGCTGGGGCCGCTGCTGATGCGCCGGCTGATCGACTACGCAAGACGTCGCGGCGTGGGCCGGGTCGTGGGCGACGTGCTGCGCGAGAACCGCTCGATGCTGCGGCTGTGCGAGGCGCTGGGCTTCGAGGCCGTGCCCGCGACCGAGGAACCGAGCCTGGTCCATGTCAGGCTCGAGCTGTGAGCGAGGTGGTACCGCCGCCGTCCGCTACGCCGCCTCCCGGTCGAGCGCGTAGCCGGCGGAGCGGACGGTGCGGATGAGGTCCGGCTCGGTGTCCTCGTTGAGCGCGCGGCGCAGCCGGCGGATGTGCACGTCGACCGTGCGCGGCTCGACATAGACGTCGTGGCCCCAGACCGCGTCGAGCAGCTGTTCGCGCGAGAACACGCGCCCCGGGTGCTCGAGGAAGTGGCGGAGCAGACGGAACTCGGTCGGCCCCAGGCGGATGGTGCGGCCACCGCGCGACACGCGGTGCGCGACCAGATCCATGGTGACGTCGCAGTAGGCCAGCGTCTCTTCGCCCAGCGACGGCCGGGCGCGGCGCAGCACGGCGCGGATGCGCGCGATCAGCTCCTGCGGCGAAAACGGCTTGGTGACGTAGTCGTCGGCGCCCGATTCGAGGCCGCGCACCCGGTCGCCCTCCTCGCCGCGCGCGGTGAGCATGATGATCGGGACATCGCGGGTCTCGGGCCGGCGGCGGAGCTGGCGGCACACTTCGAGGCCCGACATCAGCGGCAGCATCCAGTCGAGCACCACCAGGTCGGGGCGCCGCTCGCCCACCGAAATCATCGCCTCCTCGCCGTCGGCGGCCTCGGCCACGTCGAAACCGCTACGCTCCAGGTTGTAGCGCAGCATGGCAACCAGCGGCGCCTCGTCCTCGACCACAAGCAAGTAGGGATTGGACATCGTTCGGATTACCTTCGTTGTGTCACGATTTGCCTTTCGGCGCCTTGTCGCCCCTGCTTCCGCCATCGTCAGCCCGGCTTTCCTCGGCGGCCTCGGGAACCTCGGTGGAGCTGGTGTCGCCCTTGGGACGCATCTCGTTCAGTCGCTCGCCGGTGACCAGGAAGTGGACGGTTTCGGCGATGTTGGTGGCGTGGTCGCCGATGCGCTCGATGTTCTTGGCGACGAAGAGGAGGTGCGTACACGGCGTGATCGAGCGTGCGTCCTCCATCATGTAGGTGAGCAGCTCGCGGAACAGCGAGGTGTACATCTCGTCGAGTTCCTCGTCGCGCTCCCACACGCGCTTGGCTTTTTCGATGTCGTGCTCGACATAGGAGTCGAGCACTTCCTTGACCATTTCCTGGGCGATGGTCGCCATGCGCGGCATGAAGTGCATCGGGCGCACCGGCGGGCTCTGCGAGATGGCGATCGAGCGCTTGGCGACGTTGGTCGCGTAGTCGCCGATGCGCTCGAGGTCGCTCGAGATACGCAGCGCGGCGAGGATGTGGCGCAGGTCCATGGCCATGGGCTGGCGCAACGCGAGCATGCGCGTGACCGCCTCGTCGACATCGTGCTCGAGGTCGTCGATGTAGATGTCGGCCTCGACCGTGCGGCCGGCCAGATCGATGTCGCGCATGGTGACGCAGCGCATGGCCTGGGCGATCTGGCGCTCGGCGAGGCCGCCCATGCGCGAGATGATGTCGGCGAGGCGGTTCAGCTCCTCGTCGAAGGACTTGACGATGTGCTCGACGGCCATGGTTTTCCCTCTTCCGCTCGTGTTGGCCGCGCGCCGGATCAGCCGAAGCGCCCGGTGATGTAGTCCTGGGTGCGGCCGTCCGTGGGGTTGGTGAAGATCTGCTCGGTCGGCCCGACCTCGACCAGATCGCCGAGATGGAAGAATGCGGTGCGCTGCGACACGCGCGCGGCCTGCTGCATCGAGTGGGTGACGATGACAATCGCGAACTCCTCCTTGAGCTCGTCGATGCGCTCCTCGATCCGCGCGGTGGCGATCGGGTCGAGTGCGGAGCACGGCTCGTCCATCAGGATCACCT
>CAZMTC010000267.1:0-3883 GCA_964569105.1 uncultured Alphaproteobacteria bacterium
GAAGATGCAGGTATTCTGACCCTGGTCCTCCTTGAGGATGTCGGCCTGCACCGTGCCGCGCACGGTCGACAGCGCCCATTCGCGCACCTTCTCGGCCTCGTCGTCGGTCGGCGCGCGGCCGTTGTCCTCTCGGAACTTGTCGATCTGCTGGTCGACCGCCGTGTTGAGGAACATCGCCAGGATGGTCGGCGCCGGGCCGTTGATGGTCATCGACACCGAGGTCGTCGGCGCGCACAGGTCGAAGCCCGAATACAGCACCTTCATGTCCTCGAGCGTCGCGATCGACACGCCCGAGGTGCCCACCTTGCCGTAGATGTCGGGCCGCTCGTCGGGGTTCCAGCCGTACAAAGTCACCGAATCGAACGCGGTCGACAGCCGCGCCGCCGGCTGGCCCTGCGAGAGGTAGTGGAAGCGCTGGTTGGTGCGGAAGGCGTCGCCCTCGCCCGCGAACATGCGCGTCGGGTCCTCGCCCTCGCGCTTGAAGGCGAAGACGCCCGCCGTATAGGGGAAGGTGCCGGGCACGTTCTCGAGCCACAGCCACTTCAGCCGCTCGCCCTCGTCCTCGTATTTGGGCAGCGCCACGCGCGGGATGTCGGTGCCCGACAGCGACCGGCGCTTGAGTTGGGTGCGGACCTCCTTGTCGCGGATCTTCACCACATACTCGTCGCCCGAATAGGCCTTGACCATGTCCGGCCACTGGTCAAGCAGCTTCCGCGCCCGCGGCTCCAGCTCGGTTTCCTTGGCCTCCAGCAGCCTGTCGATCGCCTGGGCGACGTCGTCCTTGTCGACCATCTCGCGGGTCAGGCGCAGCGCCTGACGCTCGCGCGCGATCTTCGCCTGGGCGCGGCCGCGTTCCTTGTAGTTGCGCACCGTCTCGGCGATCTCGGCGAGGTAGCGCGACCGGTCTGCCGGCACGATCTCGCGCTCGTCGAGCGAGTAGCGCGTCTCGACCTTGGGCAGGCCGCTCTCCCACTCGGCCACGCCCAGCTCGCGGAAGCCGCCCAGCAAGCCCTGGTACAGCGCCGTCACCCCCTCGTCGTTGAAGCGCGAGGCGATGGTGCCGAACACCGGCATCTCCTCGGTCGGCGTGCCGAACAGCTCGTGGTTGCGCTGGAACTGCTTGCGCACGTCGCGCAGCGCGTCCTTCGACCCCTTCCGGTCGAACTTGTTGATCGCCACCATGTCGGCGAAGTCGAGCATGTCGATCTTCTCGAGCTGGCTCGCCGCGCCGAACTCGGGCGTCATGACGTAGAGCGACAGGTCGACGAAGGGCACGATGCCGGCGTCGCCCTGGCCGATGCCCGAGGTCTCGGCGATCACCAGATCGAAGCCCGCGGCCTTGCACGCGGCGATGGCGTCGGGCAGCGATTCGGCGATTTCCTTGTCGCTGCCGCGCGTCGCCAGCGAGCGCATGTAGATGCCCTCGGCGTTGATCGAATTCATGCGGATGCGGTCGCCCAGCAGCGCGCCACCGGTTTTGCGCCGCGACGGGTCGATGGCGACGATCGCGATCTTGAGCTCAGGGCGGTCCTGGCGGAAGCGCTGGACCAGCTCGTCGGTCAGCGACGACTTGCCCGCGCCGCCGGTGCCGGTGATGCCCAGCACCGGCACGCGCGTCGCGTCCGCGGTGTCGTGCAGCGCCTTGCGCAGCTTGTCGGGCGCCTTGCCCGCCTCGAGGCCGGTGATCAGCCGCGCGAGCACCGGCGGGTTGTCCCATTTCAGCCCGTCGAGGTCCTTGGGCAAGTCCTTGGCCAGGTCCTGGTCGGCCTTGGCCAGCATGTCCTGGATCATGCCCTCGAGGCCCATCTTCTGGCCGTCCTGGGGCGAGTAGATACGCGCCACGCCGTAGCCGTGCAGCTCCTCGATCTCGTCGGGGACGATGGTGCCGCCGCCGCCGCCGAACACCCGGATCTGCGGCGCGCCGCGCTCCTTCAGCAGGTCGACCATGTATTTGAAGTACTCGACATGGCCGCCCTGGTAGGAGCTGATCGCGATGCCGTGGGCGTCCTCCTGGATCGCCGCGTTGACCACCTCGTCGACCGAGCGGTTGTGGCCCAGATGGACCACCTCGGCGCCGTGCGCCTGGATGATCCGGCGCATCACGTTGATCGAGGCGTCGTGGCCGTCGAACAGCGCCGCCGCGGTGACGAAGCGCAGCTTGTTCTTCGTCGGCTTCGCCTTCTTCAGCCCCTCGGCCTTCTTGCCGGCCGCCGCGCGGCCCTTGAGCACCGTCTTGCCGCCTCCCGTCCTGGCGTCCGGGCTCTTGTCGCGAACTGCGTCGTCGGGCATGGCGTTCTCTCCCGTCTCGGGCGGTTATACACCCCAATGTAATGCAATCGCGCCGGTCCCGCGAGGGCGGCGCGAGCGGAAACCGGCCGCGGCGCCCGATGCGGGCCCAAATCGGCACCCTATCGATACCGCGCCTTTACGTTTACGTCAACGTCAACTCGAAGACGCCCTTGCGTGGCGGCGCCGGCTTCGACGCCGCGCGTGCCACGCCGTCGCCACGATTCCGTTCTATGCAGAGGTATAGGCTCGGCTCGTGCGCGAGTTTCGTCCCGCACGGTCCGCAAATTTCGGGTTCGAGGTCTGCCACCGCAATGGCGCGATCAGCTTCCTCGCAGAGCCGACCCGGCCCAAAGTGGCCCGGCAAGCGGTCCGGACCTTCGAGACCTGGCGGTTCGACGTCTCACGGCCCCCCTCCCCGCAGCGGTGACCCGGAGCCGATCCGGGTCCTCGTGGTGGGCGCCTCGCCCGAGAACCGCGCGGCGATCGCATGCCAGCTCGATCGGGGGCCGTCCTTCCGGTTCGAGGTCGACGAGGCCGGCACCGGGCACGAGGCGCTCGAGGCGATCACGGCGGGCAGCTATGACTGCCTGCTGCTCGACACCCTGCTGCCGGGTGACGACGGACTCGCTCTTCTCGACGAACTCCAGGACGGCGACGGCGAGCTGCCCTGCACCGTGGTCATGGCCACCGGCCACGGCGACGAGACCATGGCGCTCGAGGCGCTCGAGCGTGGCGTCGAGGACTGCATCGCCAAGGATCTGCTGCGCACCGCCGCGCTTCAGGGTACGATTGCGAACGCGGTCGCCAGGCGGCGCATGCGTGATCGGCTGCGCAGCCGTGAGCGCGAGCTCAGGATGTTCGTGGAGCGGGCGGCCCACGACCTGCGCACCCCGGCCAAGCACATCGCGTTGCTCGCCGACATGCTGCTCGCCCGGATGCCGGACGGCAGCGGCGATCCGTATGTCGGCGACAAGCTGTGCCTGATCGCGCGGTCGGCGCGACATCTGGACCGGCTCATGCGCGCCATCCAATCGTTCACCGACGCCGCGCGCATGCCGCTCGAGCGCCAGGAGGTGGCGCTCGACGAGGTGCTGGGCGACGTGTGCGAGGTGCTGTCCGAGCAGATCTCCGAAGCCGGCGCGCGCATCGCGGCCGATGCGCTGCCGGTGGTGCGCGCCGACCCGGACGGAATGGCGCTGGTGCTGCAGAACCTGATCGCCAACGCCGTGAAGTTCCGCGGCGGCGAGCCCCCGTTGATCCGCGTCACGGCCCGTGACGAGCGCGAGGCCTGGCGCGTCACCGTCGCGGACAACGGCATCGGCCTCGCGCCCGCGGACCGCACCCGCGTGTTCCAGCCCTTCGTACGCGGTGGCGACCACGCCGCCTACGAAGGCACGGGCCTCGGCCTCGCCACCTGCCGCACCGTGGTCGAGGCCCACGGCGGCGAGATCTGGGTCGATGCCGAGGTCGAGACAGGCACCACGATCCATTTCACCCTGCCGAAGGGCTAGAGCATTTTTGTCTCTGACGGGATCGGCGCCGGCCCGCGCCCCCACCCGGCCGCCCAACGACAGTATGCTGCATGGGCGGCCGG
>CAZMTC010000268.1:0-3876 GCA_964569105.1 uncultured Alphaproteobacteria bacterium
AGCTCGACGGGTTGTGGGAGTGCATCCTGTGCTTCTGCTGCACCACGGCGTGCCCCAGCTACTGGTGGAACCCCGACCGCTATCTCGGCCCCGCGGTGCTGCTTCAGGCCTACCGCTGGATCGCTGACAGCCGCGACGAGGCGACGGGCGAGCGGCTCGACCAGCTCGAGGATCCGTTCCGCCTCTACCGCTGCCACACGATCATGAACTGCACCAATACCTGCCCCAAGGGCCTCAACCCGGCCAAGGCCATCGCCGAGACCAAGAAGGCAATGGTGCAGCGACAGACCTGACCGCGACAGCACTCCGCGTTCGAAGTACGCTCGACGCCGCCGGCTTGGAGCGACGGTGCCCGAAACCTACATTATGCGCATGTCGGCGCAGGGATCACCGATCGTGTCGAAAAAGAGCAAGACGTTCAGGTCCGACGAAGCGGGCGTCATGTTGCCGGCGGACTTCAAGCGCTGGCGCAAGTCGCTGAACCTCTCGCAGAAGGAGGCGGCCGCGGCGCTCGGCCTCAAGCGCCGCGTGGTGCAGTACTACGAGCGGGGCGAGCGCGACGGCAAGGAGGTGCTGATCCCGCGCACCGTGCGTCTGGCCTGCTACGCGCTGACCGCCGGCGCGTCCGACTACGCCGGTCCGCCGGACCAGGACGAGCGCGGCACGGCCACGCCGGCCCCCGCCGCGGGCACCCGGGCCAAGGCGAAAGCCTGAGCGCCGAGATTCCCCCAGAGCGGGAAACCGCCTACATTGACCGCCGGTCCGGCCAGAGGCTTTGCTTCCATGTACGCCCCCGACAGCTTCGCCGCGCCGTCCGAGACGGCGGCGCAGGACCTGATCGACGCCCACCGCTTCGCCCTCCTGGTTTCGGTGCGCGACGGTGCCCCTTTTGCCACCCATATCCCGTTTCTGCTCGACCGTTCGCGCGGTGCGCACGGGACCCTGCTCGGCCATGTCGCCCGCGCCAACCCGCATTGGCAGGCCTTCGCGGACGGCCCGGCCATGGCCGTGTTCCAAGGGCCGCATGCCTATGTCTCGCCGCGCTGGTACGCCGCGGTCGAGAAGGTGGTGCCGACCTGGAACTATGCGGCGGTCCACGCCTATGGCGCGCCCCGGCTGATCGAGGACCCGGCCGCCGTGCGCGCCTATCTCGACCGTCTGGTCGCGTCGGAGGAAGACGGCGCCTGGACCCTCGACGGCCAGCCTGCGCCGTTCGTCGACGCGATGCTGCGCGCGCTCGTCGCCTTCGAGCTGCCCATCGACCGCCTCGAGGCCAAGTTCAAGCTGTCGCAGAACCGCCCGGCCGAGGACCACGGCCGCGTCGTCGCCGCGCTCGAGGACGCTGGCGACGAGGCCTCGCTGGCGCTGGCACGGCTGATGCGGCGGTAGGGGACGCACCGCGCCCGACCGCGCGCCGCCAGGATCTGTGCGATCAGGCCGCCCATCGAATGGCCGAGCAGCACCGGCGGCTCCTCGATGTCCGCGATCCGCTCCTCGATGTCGTCGGCGTAGTCCTGCATACCGACCGTCGCCAACCCTTCGGGCGCGGGCCCGTCCGGATCCATGTCGTGGTGGCGCAGCGTCGGCGCGATGAGCGTGTGGCCGCGCGCCTCGAGCAGGCCACGCCAGTTCTCCCACAGCAGGCCCTGGCCCCACATGCCGTGGATGGCGACGATCGTGGCCACGGGCGCTACTCGAGCACGATGTCGCCATCGATCTCGTGGGTCAGCCCGACTCCGTCGAGCGTCAGCGTCATCTTCACCTTGAGCCGTTCGTTCCCCGCGAGCTCGCCGCGCTCGACCGCGCCGCGCACCGCCTGCTCGATCTCGCGCTGCGAGGTCACGCCGACCGTCTTGAGGAACTTGCGCATCGACATGTTGAACCGTTCTTCGTCCATCGCGGCCTCCTGTCCGTCCGGGTCGGCGCGAGCGTAGTGTGCTTTGCCCCCGTCCGCCACCCGTCCTTCCGTTCGGCGCCCGCGCGCGCAATAATCATGGGCTCGAATATGGGAGGACCGCCATGAAGCTCGACGACGCCCAGCTGCGGCAGTTCGCGACCGACGGCTACGTCATGATCCCGGACCTGTTCGACGCCGCCGAGGTCGGCGTGCTGCGCCGGGCCGCGGCCGAGGTCTACGCCCAGGACCGCGAGGAGGTCGTGCGCGAGAAGGACGGCAGGACCGCCCGCACCGCCTTCGCCGCCCACACCTACAACGAGGCGTTCCGCCGGCTGGGCCGCCATCCGCGGCTGGTCGAGCCGGTGATGCAGCTGCTCGACGGCCCGGTCTACATGCACCAGTACAAGGTCAACGCCAAGGCCGCCTTCGACGGCGACGTCTGGCAATGGCACCAGGACTACGGCACCTGGTCGCGCGACGACGCGATGCCCGAGCCGCGCGCGATGAACATCGCGCTGTTCGTCGAGGACGTGTCCGAGTTCAACGGCCCGCTCTACCTGATCCCGCGCTCGCACGCCGACGGCGTGATCGAGGCCGGCCACGACGTGAAGACCACCAGCTATCCCCTGTGGACCCTCGACGACGCCAAGGTGCGCGAGCTGGTCGAGCGCGCCGGCAACCGCATCTACGCCGCCAAGGGCAAGGCGGGCTCGGTGCTGATGTTCCACTCCAACCTGGTCCACGGCAGCCCGTCCAACATGTCGCCGTGGGACCGCACCATCGTCTATCTGTCGCTGTGCCACACAGACAACCACATCCGCCGCTTCAAGCGCCCGGAATGGATCGCGCACCGCGACTTCGCCCCGATCGAGCCCTTGGGCAACGACTGCCTTCGCGAGCTCGCGCGGCGGGCGGCGGAGTAGGGCGGGCCGCCGCTGCACGCGCAGCTTGGTGGAAATGAAACAAGTACTACGTACTGCTTTTAAGCCAACCGGCAACGGATGCCCGCCACCATGAAGGTCGTCACGCTCAAGCAGGTTAACCAGGAGTTCTCGTCGCTGATCCGTGACGTCGAAGCGGGCGAGACGCTGGTCATCACCCGCCGCGGCAAGCCCGTCGCGCGCCTGTCGCGCTATATGGGCGACCGCACCGACGATCCGGAATGGCAAGCCGCCTACGCGGAGATGTGCGCGGCCATGGGGCGGGGGTTTCATCTCGGCGGCCTGACGTTCAGCCGTGAGGAGCTCATGCCCAACGGCCGATGAACCAGAGGACCCGCCCATGAATCTCCACCGCCTCCTGCAAGACCGCGCCGACGCCGGCCGCCCGGTCCGTACCGCGCTGATCGGCGCGGGCAAGTTCGGCACCATGTTCCTGGCCCAGGCCCGGCGCACGCCCGGCCTGCACGTTGCCGCCGTGGCCGACCTCGACGCCGCCCGCGCGCACGGTGCGTTGACGCAGGCGGGGTGGAGCGCGGAAGCGGCCGGCGCGCGCGACCTCGACGCCGCGCTGCGCTCGGGCGGCACGCACGTGACCGACGACGGCGAGGCGCTGGTGCGGGCGGGACCGATCGACGTCGCCATCGACGCCACCGGCTCGCCCGCCGCCGGCATCCGCCACGCGCTCGCCGCGGCCGAGGCCGGCACCCACATCGTCATGGTCAATGTCGAAGCGGACGCGCTGGCCGGGCCGCTGCTCGCCGAGCGCGCGCGCAAGGCGGGCATCGTCTACTCGCTCGCCTATGGCGACCAGCCGGCGCTGATCGCCGAGATGGTCGACTGGGCGCGCACCGCAGGCTTCGAGGTGGTCGGCGCCGGCAAGGGCACGAAGTACCTCCCCGAGTACCACGCCTCCACGCCCGAGACCGTCTGGGGCCACTACGGCTTCACCGAGGCGGAGGCGGCGTCCGCGGGGCTCAACCCGCAGATGTTCAACTCCTTCCTCGACGGCACCAAGTCGGCGATCGAGATGGCGGCGGT
>CAZMTC010000269.1:0-3813 GCA_964569105.1 uncultured Alphaproteobacteria bacterium
GAAAGCGCGGGTCGAGACCCACGAGCCGCATCAGCTCCTGCACCATCTCCGCCTGGTAAGCGTCGTCGCCCACTTCATGGATGATGAGCGGCTCGCGAATGATGTCGTAGACCGTCATCCGCGGATTGAGAGAGCCGAACGGGTCCTGGAAGATGAACTGCTGCTTGGTGCGGAACGCCTGCAGCTCGCGGTCGTCGAGCGCCAGCAGATCGACGCGCTCGCCGTGGTCGTTGAAGTGGATCGTCCCTTCGTCCGGCCGCACCCCGCGCATGATGATCTTGGAAAGCGTGGTCTTGCCGCAGCCGCTCTCGCCCACCAGGCCGAAGCACTCGCCGCGCTTGACGTCGAAGCTCACCTGGCTGACCGCGTCCACCGACGCGTGCGACTGTCCCGAGAAAAAGGCGCCCTTGCGCGTGAAGAAGCGCTTGGAGACGTTGTCGACCTGCAGTAGCGGCCCGGCCTTGTCGGCGTCCTTGGGCCAAGGCTTCTTGGCCGCCACGATCGGCCCGGCCGTATGCTTGATCTCGCGGATCGGCACCAGCCGCTCGCCGGGTTCGAGCTCGAAATGCGGCACGGCGCGGTGCAGGGCCTTGAGGTACGGATGCTGGGCCCGCGCAAAAGTGTCCTCGATCGTGCCCGACTCCATCACCTCGCCGTGGTACATCACGACCACCTCCTCGGCGAGGTTCGCGACCACGCCGAGGTCGTGGGTGATGATCAGCACGGCCATGCCGAGCTCGTCCTGCAAATCCTTGATCAGCTTCAGGATCTGGGCCTGGATCGTGACGTCGAGCGCGGTCGTCGGCTCGTCGGCGACCAGCAGCGCCGGGCGGCAGATCAGTGCCATCGCGACCATCGCGCGCTGGCGCAGCCCGCCCGAGAGCTCGAACGGGTACATGGACAGCGCCGCGCGCGGATCGGGAAAGCCGACCATGTCCAGCATTTCGGCGGTCTTGTCCTGACCCTCGGCCTTGGACATCCGGCGGTGCAGGTGCAGCGCCTCGGAGATCTGGTCGCCGATCGTGTGCAGCGGCGACAGCGAGGTCATCGGCTCCTGGAATATCATCGAGATGCGCCCGCCGCGGATCTGGCGGAAGCGCCTGCTGTCGGGATTGAGCGCGGCCAGGTCGACCGCCTGCTTGCCCTCGGCCTTGGGGTCGTTGAACAGGATCGAACCCGAGCGGATGTGCGCAATGTCGGGCAGGATACCCATGATCGCCTGAGCGGTCACCGACTTGCCCGAGCCGGACTCGCCGACCAGCGCTACCGTGCCTCCGGCCGGGATCGAGAAGCTGATGCCCCGGACCGCCTGCACCACACCGCCATGGATCTCGAAGTCCACGGCGAGATTGCGAACCTCGAGTAGGTTCGTCATGTCCACCGTGCCGGTGCGCCGGTCATCGCCGCGTCCGTCCCCCGATTTGCCTCACCTCGACGCACTCTTGTTTCCGAGCGCCGACCGCCGAGTATCGCCGCATGCCGCGAAACGTCAAGGCGGGCGCTACCCAGGCGTGATTCGCGGCGCGCAGCGGTCCGGCCCGGCCATTTCTGCTCTCGCGGCGGGAACGCCCCGGGCTTCCGTCTAAGGCGAAATGAACGCTCCGCCGCACCGGCGCAAGGTTGTCGGCGTTAACCATGCTCCCCAATTTGTGGTAAAAGGAACCAAGCGAACCGGCGGGGCGCAACGCGAGGCGATGCCGGCATGGACAATTGTTCCAGGAGGGGTGAGACAATGAAGCGTTCTGTCGCCTTGGCCGCCGTCACCGCGGCGGCCATGATGTTTGCCGCGGGCCCTGGCGTCGCCAGCGACGTATCCGCGCAGAGCGACCCACTCGAGGAGCTCGCCGAGACGCTGATCGAGACCGAGGCGGTCGGGGTGCTCGACAAGCTTGCGATTCACAGCCGGGTCGAGGCACTGGCCAAGGCCTTTCACTATTGGCACGACGGAAGCAGCGGTCTGACCTTGGCCGACCTGCGCACCCGATTCGACACCCTGCATGGTGAGATCGTCGCTATGCTCGCTCCCGAGGCCCCGGTCCTGGCCCAGGAGGTACGCACCAAGCGGGACGCGCTTTGGCAGGCCTTTCGCGACCCCGAGGCCTTCCGTGCCGGCATCGGCGAGGAACTCCGTTCCGACGACAGTCAGGTCGCCGACCGGATGGGGATGTAGGCCTTTCCGCTCCGCGCACCGTGCTTCCCCATCCCTTCCAGGCGGCAGCGAAAGACGCCTAATCCAAGCTCAACGCCAGAATTCGGCTCACTTGGCATAGCGGTCGGCCGCTCTCGCGCGACCAGCGGTTCATGACGTCCTGCGCCGCGCGCATCGCCTTCCTGCCCTTGGGCGGCGCGTCCATGCCGCCCCATTGCACCAGCGCCTTGGACACGTCGGCGGTGAGCACGAAGGTGTCCTTGCCGACCCAGCGCAGGAAGTAGGGCCCCGAGTTGCCGCCGAGCTGCGAGAACCGCTTGCCCAGCGCCTCCCACAGCCCGACCGGGTCGTCGGCCGGCCAGTCGGCCAGCCAGCTACCGAAGCTGCCTGCGTCCTGGGCGATGTCGCACATGGCGGCGGCGTTGTGCCGGGTCGCCTTGATCTTGCCCCAGTGGCGCACGATGCGATCGTCGGACATCAGCGCCTCGAGTTCCTCGTCGCTCATCGCGCGCACGCGGCGGGGCTCGAAGCCGCGGAACACCTCCTCGAAGGCCGGCCACTTGGACTCGATCATCGACTGGCGCAGGCCCGCGGAGAACACCCGGAAGGACATGCGCGAGAGGTACTCGCTGTCGGACACGGCGCGCAGCGCGGCCGGGTCGCGCGGCTCGGGCAGCAGCTTGGCCAGCTCGTCCTCGCCGCCGTGACGCTCGGCCGCCTTGGCTTCGATCTCGGCGAAGGGTGTCGGCATTATCCCCGGTCCCGCGACCACTTCGTGTGCGGCCGCGGCCGCTCGACGCCGTCGACCAGCACCGCGTCGACGTTCTCGTCGTAGAAGCACATGAGACCCTCGATGCGCGGGCACTCGGCGATCGGTTCGGGGTAGCTCCACACGACGTCTTGCCAGGTCTTGCCCCCGACCGTCGCCGACCAGTACACGGCTTCGCCCTTGTAGGGGCACCGGGTGAGGCTGTCGCTCGGCGTCAGCAGATCGGTGCGCACGTTGGCGCGCGGAATGTAGTAGCGCGTCGGCAGCCCGGTTTCGAACAGGAACCGCGCCTGGCGCGTATCGGCGACCACCTCGCCGCCCAGCATCACCCGGACGTGGCGCCGGCTGTCGACCACATCGACCCGCTTGTAGGGGTCGCGAGGATGGACGAAGACCTCCTCGTCCTCCTCGTACCAATGGTCCATCGCGTCCCAGGTGAACGCGCGGTAGCCCGCGATCGTCGCCATCTCGTCGAACGGCGCGTCATAGGCCCACACCGCGTTCTCGGCGCGCCGCCCGCTCGGCCCCTCGACCGTCCAGTAGCGTGCGTCGCCCTTGAACGGGCAGTGCGTCGAACGATCCGACGGCGTCAGCAACTCCTGACGGACGTCGTCCTCGGGGAAGTAGTAGACTGGCAGATACCCCTGTTCGAGCATCAGCATCGCCTGCGTCGAGTCCGCCACGATCGCACCGTCGAACTCGACCCGCACCCGCCGCGGACTGGGCTCGAAGTCGATGCGATAGTCCGGCCGGGCATCCCAGCCGCTCGTGCGTCCCTCCGGCATGGCATTCCTCCACTGTGCGGTCGCTTTGGGCGTTTGAGAATAGGATCGGAAGCCCTGGGGTCCAGCACGGCGCCCAAGGCGCCCGATCAACCCGCAAGTCTTCGCCCGTC
>CAZMTC010000270.1:0-3800 GCA_964569105.1 uncultured Alphaproteobacteria bacterium
GGTTGGCGGCCTCGTTGTCCCAGTAGCCGGGTACCACCATCGGTCCGGCGATCCACAGCTCGCCGCCCTCGCCCGGTGCGACGTCGCGCCCGTCGTCGTCCACGACGCGAACCTGCCCGCAGGGCACCACCAGCCCGACGCTGTCTTCGTGCCCGCTTGTGTGACCCGGCGGCATGATCGTGGTCGGCGAGGTCGTCTCGGTCGCGCCGTAGGCGTTGCACAGCGCGAGGTTCGGCAATCTTTCGGCCAATGCGGCGATGGTCGCCTCGGGCATCGGTGCGCCACCGTAGCCGCCCAGGCGCCAGGACGACAGGTCGAACTCGCCGAAGTCGGGCTCGCGCAGGCAGAGGTTGTACATGGCGGGCACCATCACCGTGTAGGTGACCCGCTCGCGCTCGGCCAGATCCAGATAGGCGCGCGCCTTGAACTCGCGCATCAGGATCGTGCAGCCGCCGGTCGCCACCATTGCGAGGACGATCGCCACCAAGCCGGTGACGTGGCTCGCCGGCACCGCCAGGATGCAACGCTCACCCTCGCCGAGCCCCAGCCCCGTGCGGAAATGCAGGCAGGAGTGGATCAGGCCGAGATGGGTCAGCATCGCGCCCTTGGGACGGCCCGTAGTGCCCGAGGTGTAGAGAAGCGTCGCGACGTCGTCCTCGGCGGTGCCCGGCGCCGAGTCCCAAATCGGCTCGGCGTCCTCGAGCACGGCGAAGTCCCGCGCCCCCTCGGCCGGGCCGCCGCAGACGAAGCGCAGCGCCGGCGCGTCCGCCGGGATGTACGGCGCCACTTCCGCCTCGTAGACCAGGGCGCGCGCGCCGCATTGGTGCAGCACGTAGGCGTATTCGGGCATGCGCATGCGGATGTTGAGCGGAACCGCGATCAGCCCCAGCCGGTAGCAGGCCAGGACCGCGAGCACGAACTCGACCCGGTTGCCCAACGCGAGCGCCACCCGGTCCCCGGCCTCGACCCCGTGCGCGCGCAGCCCACCCGCGACCCGCGCCACCCGCGCGTGCAGCGCCGCGTAGTTCAGCCGCGTGTCCCGGTCGACCACCGCCTCGGCGTCCGCGGCGCGGTCGACGGTGGCCCGGAACATGGCATCGACATGCTCGGCCCGGCGCGTGTAGCACAGCATCCGCCGGCCGTCGTAGTGCGTCTCGTCCCGGAAGCCGCCCTCGGGCTCCTCCGGCCATGGCCAACTCATCGGCGGCCCGCGCCCGCGCCCGGGTTATGCCGCCTCGCGAACATTGGCCCCCCGCTCGATCACCACCTGCCGGTCGAACAGCGCCTCGGACTGCTTGAGCTCGGACTGCGACACCAGCACGGCAAGCTCCTCGGACTTGAGATTACCGATCACCTCGACCAGCCGCCGCGCCAGCAGCGGTGCGACACCCTCGAACGGTTCGTCGAGCAGCAGCAGCCGCGTACCGGCCATCAAGGCCCGGCCCAGCGCCACCAGCTTCTGCTGCCCGCCGCTGAGCTGCAGCGCCTTGCGCCGACGCAGCTCGACCAGCTCCGGCATCAGATCGTAGATCATCGCCAACCGGCCGTCCCCGTCGAGCGTGCCGATCGACCAGGCCGGCACCAGCATGTTCTCCTCGACGGTGAGCTGCGGCACCAGCCGGCGATCCTCCGGCATGTAGCCGATGCCCAGCGCGGCGCGCCGGTTGGGCGGCATGCGGACCACATCCTCGCCGTCGATCTCGACCGCGCCGCGCGTGGGCTTCACCAAGCCGGTGATCGTCCGCATCGTCGTCGTCTTGCCCGCGCCGTTGCGGCCCAGGAGCCCGATCATCTGCCCCGCTTCGACCTCCAGGCTCAGGCCGCGCAGCGCGACCACCGACTCGATCACGACATGGACCTCCGAGAACCTCAGCATCACTCGTCCGCCTCGCCGGTGACGTATCGCTTCACTTCGGGATCGTCGATCACCGTGTCCGGCGGATCGTCCGCGATGATGCGGCCCTGGTAGAAGGCCAGCACCCGCTGCGCGTAGCGCGTCACGATGCTCATGTCGTGCTCCACGAAGATGACGGTGACCTCGTCGTCCTGGAGCGCCTTGATCACCTGATCCATGAGCGGGAACTTCTCCTCGTCGGATACGCCGCTGGTGGGCTCGTCGAGCAGCAACACCCGCGGACGCCCGCTCATAGCCATGGCGATGTCCAGCAGCTTGCGCACGCCGCCGGGCAGCTCCGCCGCCAGCCGGTCGCGGTAGTCCAGCAGGCCGAAGCGTTCCAGAACGCCCTCGGCGTGGTCGACGGCGGCGCGTCGGCCGGCCCGGCGCAACCCCAGGGTCCCCTCGCCTTCCGCGATGGCCACGGCGACCAGCAGGTTGTCGAGCAGCGTGAAGTCCAGGAAAAGCTGCGGCATCTGGAATGACCGCGCCATGCCCAGATGGGTGATGGCACGCGGGCTCATCTTGGTGACGTCGCGCCCGTCGAGCAGCACCCGCCCGTGGTCGGGCTTGACGTAGCCCGTCACGATGTTGACGAAGCTGGTCTTGCCGGCCCCGTTGGCGCCGATCAGGCTGACGTAGCTGCCGCGCTCGATGTCGACGTCGATGGCGTCCGCGGCCACCACGCCGCCGAACGACTTGTGCACGTCGCGGACCTCGAGGGCGGCGCTCATGAGCCGCTCCGCGCGCCGGCCCGGCGGCGCACTACCAGCGAGCCGAGCCCGTCGGGCAGGTACAGGATTACCGCCAGAAGGAAGATGCCCAGGGCCATCTGCCAGGTGTTCGGGAAGTACTGGTTGGAGAACGACCGCACGACCTCGAGCAGCACCGCGCCCACGAACACTGCGGGCACGAACCGATAGCCCGCGAGCACGGCGACAAACACGAACTCGCCCGAGGTCGTCCAGTAAGCCAGCTCGGGATCGATGTGGCCCAGCGCCAGCGCCCCGATCGCGCCGCCGACGCCGCCAAGCAGCGCCGATATTAGGTAGTTGATGTACGAGATCCGGTGCACCGAGGCGCCCAGATACTCCACGCGCAGCTCGTTGGTCTTCACCGCCAGCGAGGCATGCCCCAAATCCGAGCGGAAATAGCGCGCACACAGGCCGCCCGCGAGCACCGCAACGCCCGCCGTGACCGCGAACATCATGAAGCTGAGTTCCGCGTCGGCGAGCCTGAAGCCGATAAAGGTCGGCGGGTTCAGGTTCATGCCGTCGGTGCCGCCCAGCCAGCGCATCTTGGTCAGCGCGCCGTAGAGCACCATCGAAACCGCCAGGCTGAAGATGGCGAAGAAAATGCCGCGGTAGCGCACCAGCAGCGGCCCGATGATCGCGCCCACCGCGAGGCTAAGCAGGCCGCCGCAGAGCATCAGCAGGAACATGTCGGAGCTGCCCAGGTACCGCACCAGCAGCCCCGCGGCATAGGCGCCCAGGCAGTAATAGAGGCCGTGGCCGAACGACACCAGGCCGCCGCGCATGAGCACCACAATTCCCAGAGCGACCAGGCCCTGGGCCAGCGCCATGGTGCCCAGGAACCGCGCCCAGTCGGGCAGCACCAAAGCCAGCGCCAGCAACAGCGCCAGGGCGGCGGGAATGGCGATGCGCAGATTGTCTGTGAGCCGCGTCATGATTTCATATCTTTCGCGCGTGCGGCTTGGCGAACAGCCCCTCGGGGCGGAACACCAGGACCAGGGCCATGCACAGGTAGATCACGAACAGCTCGGCCTCGGGCAGCAGGTGCACCGCCGCCGCGCGCGACAAGCCGACGAACACCGCGCCGATGGCCGCGCCGCCGATGCTGCCTAGCCCGGCTACGGTGACCACCGAGAAGCTGAGGATGATGACGT
>CAZMTC010000271.1:0-3736 GCA_964569105.1 uncultured Alphaproteobacteria bacterium
GGCCGCCGTCGTGCCAGTCGAAGATGCGGTGGGCGTAGTCCCAGTACTCCTCGAGCGTCTCGCCCTTGACCGCGAAGACCGGCGTGCCGCCCGCGGCGATCGCGGCGGCGGCGTGGTCCTGGGTCGAGTAGATGTTGCACGAGGCCCAGCGCACCTCGGCGCCCAGCGCCTCGAGGGTCTGGATCAGCACCGCGGTCTGGATCGTCATGTGGAGCGAGCCGGCGATGCGCGCGCCCTCGAGCGGCCGCGCCTTGCCGTATTCCTCGCGCACGGCCATCAGGCCGGGCATCTCGACCTCGGCGAGCTCGATCTCCTTGCGGCCCCAATCGGCGAGGGACAGGTCCTTGACGACGTAGTCCTGCACGTCGGGCTTCTTCGCGGTCGCGGTCATTGATGCGGTCTCGCTGGTTGGAATCTGAACATAGGCCGCCCCTCCGGGCAGCCGGTTGCCGTGCGGTATAGCAAAGGCGGGGCGGCGGCACAAGGAAAATATAAAGATATCTTTATGTCTTTATGGTGCAGGCGGGCAGCCGAAGTGGCGGCGCTGAACGTCGGCCGGCTCAGAACCTGCCCTTCGGCCGCCGCGGACCGAGTTGGCGATGGATGTCGAGGAAGCGCTCTTCGAGCGAGGGGCCGTCGCCGCGGTCGAGGCGGCGGCGCACCTCGCGCAGCGGGTAGATCACGACGCGCTCGTCGACGAGGACGGCGAGACCGTTGTCGTCGGGCTCCCATTCGCCGCCGTAGAGCTCGACGATGCACTGGCCGTACCAGGAGCCGAAGGTGCGGATCAGCCGCTCGCGCTGTCGCGGGTCGCCGACATTCTGCTCGCGCTTGCGGTCGAGATAGTTGTCGACCCATTCAATCGAGCGGGTGTTGAAGTCGAAGTCGATTCCGCTCGGCCCCTGCATGATCTCGTTGACCAGCTCGGCGTTGGCCTTGATGGTCGCCAGCAGTTCCCAGTCGTTGGCCACGGCACCCTCCCCGTGCCGTAGAGTGGCGCAGTCACGGACGCGGGCGCAATAATGCGCATTGTGCTGGAATGCTGCGTTCACACGCCACGCAGGCTCCGCGCCATCCGGCGCGCCGCCGTAGTCGCGGCGGTCGGAAACCGGAAGCGATCTTTCGGCTCCCGTATAAACCGGTCGTGAGCAGCCCTGTTCCGGCGCAGGGGCCGCGCGGCGGCGCAGCCCATGGGTGGGCTCCCTAATCCTCCTCCTCGAAGCCGTCCTCGACCAGCTTGCACAGGACGTCTACCGCGCGGTCGGCATCGGGGCCGTTCGCGGCGATGTCGACGGCGCATCCCGGAGCGGCGGCGAGCATCATCAGGCCCATGATCGAACAGCCCGAGACCGTGTTGCCGCTGCGCGACACCCAGACGTCGGATTCGAACCCTGCGGCAAGCTTGCAGAAGCGCGCCGCGGCGCGGGCGTGCAGGCCCTTGCGATTGATGATGGTGACGGTCCGCCGGCGCGCGGTAGCGGGAGGCGCGCTCACCCCTACCCCCTCAACTCTGCCCCTGGTCGAGCAGCGCGGAGGCCAGATTGATATACTTCCGTCCGGCCTCCTGAGCGGCGGCCACCGCGTCTTCGAGCCCCTGCGTCTCACGCGCCGAGGCGAGCTTGATCAGCATCGGCAGGTTGACGCCGGCGAGCACCTCGACCTTGCCCTTGGCCATCAGCGAGATGGCGAGATTGGAAGGGGTGCCGCCGAACATGTCCGTGAGCAGGACGACGCCGTCCTTGTCGTCCACCTTGGCGACGCAGTCCTTGATCTGCTTGCGCCGCTCTTCCATGTCGTCGTCGGGCCCGATGCACACGGCGCGCACGTTGCGCTGCGGGCCGACCACATGCTCGAGCGCGGCGACGAACTCTTCCGCCAGGCGGCCGTGGGTCACCAGGACCATGCCGATCATCGCGTTCTCCCCCTTCCAGCCACGCGCGGCGTTCCCGGATCAGGCGCCGGGCCGGCAACCCGGGTCGCGCCCGGCGTCGCGGTGGCGCAAGCTCACCTGGAGGCCCTGCTCCGCCAACCATTCGGCAAGCCGCCGCGCGACGTAGACCGAGCGGTGGCGGCCGCCGGTGCAGCCGACGGCGACGGTCAGATAGCTTTTGCCCTCGGCCTCATAGCGCGGGAGCAAGGTGAGCAACAAGCCCGTAAGCTGTTCGAAGAACCGGCTGAAGGACGGGTCCTCGGCGATATGGGCACCGACGCGCGTGTCCTCGCCGGTGAGCGGGCGCAGGTTCGGGTCGTAGTGCGGGTTACGCAGGAATCGCACGTCGAACACCAGGTCGGCCTGGCGCGGGAGGCCGCGGCCATAGGCGAAGGACATGACGAAGACCGCCAGTTTCTGCCGGCCGTCGTCGCCGATGGTCTGATGCAGCAGGCGGCGCAGGTCGGCGGGCGTGGTCTCCGAAGTGTCGATCACCGGGTCGGCGCGGTCGCGCAGGCGGGCGAGCTGCGCGCGCTCGACCCGGATGCCGTCGGTGACCGGGCGGTCGAGCGCGAGCGGATGGCGCCGGCGGGTCTCCGTGAAGCGGCGCAGCAGCACGTCGTCATCGCAGTCGAGGAACACCAGGCGCACGTCCAGCCGCGGGTCGGCCATCAGCGTGTCGAGCTCGTGGATCAGCGAGGCAACGCCGAAATCGCGGGTGCGCACGTCGACCCCCACTGCGAGCGGCCGCGGCTCGTCCGTCGCGAGCTCGGTCTCGACCAGGCGCGAGAGCAGGGAAAGCGGCAAATTGTCGACCGCCTCGTAACCGAGATCCTCGAGCGCCTTGAGCGCGAGGGTCTTGCCGGCACCCGAGAGCCCGGTGACCAGCACTACGCGGGCGCGATGGCCTTCGCCCGGCACGGCCCCGGTCTCGGCTGCGGTCCGCTCGTTCATGGCGCCGCCTCCGCGACGTGCAAGGGCAGCAGGCGGCGCGCCGCCAGCCGCGCGGCGAGGCGCAGCTTGGCCACGGCCGAGGCCTCGAAGGGAGCCAGCATGAGCCGCGGCACCTCGACCCCGAGAAGCCGTTCCGACGCCGGCTCGGGCAGGCGCTCGACAGGCTCGTCGGCGACAAGATCGATCAGCAGCGCGACGCGCGCGCCCATGGACGTGGGAACCGGGGCGAGGCCCAGACCGCGCACTTCGATCCGGCCCGCGATCGCGGCGGGGGCGGAGGCCCAGAGCGCACCGTCGCGGACCGCGAGCACGGTCTGGTCGTCGGCCACCAGCAGCGCGCCGCGGGGCAGCGCATCGTTGAGGGCGTCGCCCATCGTCGGGGCCACGGCGGCGACAGCAGCCAGGGCGATGCGCTTGGCGGGCCAGCCCTCGCCGTCCAGGGCGTCGCGCAGCGCCGCCAGCAGCGCGGGGACCAGGGCGCCGCCGCGGTCGCCGCGGATCAGATCCCGGATCAGGGCCATGACGCGCTCGTGGTAGGTATCCCAGGGGTCGTCGGCGGCGCCGGCCCGCAGCAGCGCCGCCAGCAGCGCCGGGGCGTCCGGCGCGTCCTCCCGCAGCGAGGCCAGCAGCGCTGTAGGATCAAACGCGCGCCGGTCCTCGGCCACCGACCGCATCACGCGCAGGCGCGCCAGCGCCCCCGCCGCCGTCGGATCGGGCAGCGCCCCGCGCAGCGCCCGCACGACGTCGTCCCGCACCGCCGCCTCGGCCCGCGAGGCCAACCGCGCCATGGAGACACAGCACGCGTCTCGCAACGCGTCCTGTGGGGTGCGTGATCCGTCCAGGATATCCCGC
>CAZMTC010000272.1:0-3628 GCA_964569105.1 uncultured Alphaproteobacteria bacterium
GGTCTGGATCTGCTGGCGCACCGAGGGCGTGGCCTCGCGCTCCATGACCTGAACCTCGCCGGGCGGCGGCTCACCCTCCTCGAGGCGGTTGCACCGGCGCACCATGCGCGGAATCAGCACTGCGTCGATCACCAGCATGAGCGCGATCAGCCAGCCCATGAAGCCGGACAGCGCGCCCCAGGCGGTGCGTACGTCCGACGCTTGCGCCAGCGTTTGCCCGGCCTCGGCCAGGCGCTGCTCGGCATCGTCGAGCCGGTCCTGCATACCGTCGCGGCCCTGCTCGACCAGCTTGCGGAAATGATCCGCGTCGAATTCGGCCGCGACGCGGTCGTCGCGCGCCTCGGACTGGATCTCCCGCGCGATCTCGGCCCGCTCGTTGCCCAGCAGCAGGAACGCGAACAGGATCAAGTAGACGATGGTCAGCCAGCCGGCGCGAAGATAGAGGCGGTGCAGGCCGATGAAGCCGGCGCCGAGCCAGAGGAGATACGCGATCCCGGGCGTCACCCGCGGCTCGCGCCGGCCGTCGGCGCGCCTGGCCAGTCCCCGGCGCATCAGCCACAGCACGCCCTGGGCGATCGCGGCGCCGACGACGAAGCCGAGCAGCCACACCTCCGGCGCGAAGGTCCGGCTCAGCGGCGTGTCGAGCGGGTTCTGGATCGGCCCCATGCCGTGGACCAGCACCGAGCCCCACAGCGGACCCAGCGCCACGGCCAGCCCCAGATGCAGCACCACCTTGATCCAGCGCGGGATCGCGCGCGCGGCGGCGCGGTTCTTCTCCCACCAGACGATGGTCATGGCGAGGAACGGCAGCGCCATCAGGGCGCACCAGTACATGACGTGCGGCAGGGTGAAGCCCAGCGAGGGCACGCGCACGAAATCAGGCAGCGTGGCGCCCAGCACCTCGGCCAGCGGCCACAGGGCGTCCGCCAGCAGCTCCTTGATCGCTTGCAGCATGGAATCCGCCTCGAGCGGGTCAGGACAGCGGCCCTACGCGACGGGTCCCGGAGGGCGCCTCACGCGCCCCCCGGGGTCACGGTCCGTCGCAGGCCGCGGACGGGCTACAGGTCCAGCGTCTGACCCTCGATCATGTCCGGCGTCACATAGCCGAGCGACGGGGACATCATGTAGTCGAGCTGGATCTTGAACACCCGGGCCGCGTCCTTGTCCTTGTTGGCCCAGGCGAACCAGCGCGGCACGGCGAGCTCGGTGAACCTCTCGACGTCCTCCTGGCTCAGCCGGGTGACGATGGTGCCCGCCTCCTCGAACTTCTTCCAGGCCTCCTGGTCGGCCTTCTGGATGGCGGCGTGGTGCATGTCGGAATAGGAATGCACCTCCATCTCGACGAACTGCTTCATCTGCGGGCTGAGCGCGTTCCACTGGTCCATGCCCACCGTGAGGTCCATGAGGTCCACCGGCTGGTAGATCGACATGAAGCCCGGAGGGCCCATCGAGATGTAGTCGGTGACCTGGTGGAAGCCGAGGTCGTAGTTGATCGCCGGCCCGACATAGTCGGCGACGTCGATGGTGCCCTTGTCGAGCGCCGGGAAGATCTCCGAGCCCGGCAGCACGGTCGTCTTGGCGCCGGCGGCCTGGAACACCTCCGCCACCATGCCGCCCGGCAGGCGCATCTTACGGCCGTTGAAGTCGTCGATCGAGCGGATCGGCACCTTGGAGTGGATGATGTTCGGCCCGTGGTGGATCGGCCCGACATAGTACATGTCGAACCTGGCGAATAGCTCGCGCGCGATCTCGAGCCCGCCCAGGGCGTAGTAGAACACGTCCCACTCGTGCGGGTTGCGCGGGCCGAGCGGGTAGGAGCTGAAGAACACCGACGCCGGCATGCGCCCCGCCCAGTACAGCGTGAACGGGTTCATGGCGTCGAGCACGCCGTTCTTCACCGCGTCGAAGAGCTGAAAGTCGCCGACCACGTCCTTGGCGCCGAAGGGCTGGAAGGCGAGCTCGCCGCCCGTCTTCTCGGCGATCGAGTTGCACCAGGCCTTGAAGGTGTCGAGACCGACGCCGCCGGGCCACGAGGTCTGGATCTTCCAGGTCGTGGTCTCCGCCTTGGCAGTGCGGATGAACGGCGCGCCGATCTGGCTGCCGGCCGCGAGCACCGCGGCCGTGCCGCCGGCGGCGGTGGCCGCCTTGAGGAACCTGCGCCGTCCGGTAGAAGCCGCATCCTGTTTCGTGGAATCCCTCCGATCCGTCATCGAGCGTCCTCCTATATGATTATCCGGGCCCAACCGGGCCTCGCGGCGCCGTCTCCCCGTCCGGTTCTATCGGATCGTTCCGGCTCTCCGGGCACCGCGATTGAAGCGAGGAGTATCACACCACTTTTCCGCATCCCGCAACAATTTCCATTACTGCGCGACGAGGAGGCGACACAGTGGCCGAACGCTTCCGGCGACGTTACCCTGGCGCGAACAGCTGCGAAGAACGTCGCCCGACCGGGCCGAGGAGAACGCTCATGAACGAACAGCGGAAGGTCGCCGTCGACTACGGCGCGGAGCAGGCGGCGATGGACCGGTACCTGCGCGAGGGCGAGGAACGCGCCCGTGCGCTGGGCAACCGCGGGCCGATCCGTTTCGTCGGCGACGGCGCGCTGCATCCGGACATCGTCGAGGCGTTCTGGACGCACGGCTTCTACATCTTCGAGGGCGTGCTGAAGCCCGACGAGCTCGCCGACATCGAGGCCGACCTCCAGTGGATCCGCGAGCGATTGCCGGTACGCAAGGGCGCGCCGGTCGACGCCCAGGGCCGGCCGGCGCTGGCCGCCGACTGCGAAGCGCCGAAGCTGTTCTGGTCGAAGCCGCTGGGCGACCCCTTCGGCGGCACCGAGCTGGCCAGCGGCCGGCACCCGGTGAAGATGTACGAGCCGACGCCCGGCGAGGACGCGCCGGAGGAGATCGTCTACCTGATGCTGGGGACGCTCGAGTTCTCCGAGGCCGCGCTGCGCGTCTACGGCCATCCCGAGCTGTTGGGCGTCGCCGCGGCGATCCACGGCGAGGACTTCGTGCCCTTCAACGAGGCCTTGTTCATCAAGGAGCCGGGCCTGGGCGCGTCGGTCGCCTGGCACCGCGACGGTGTCACCCACTACGAGAGCCCCGAATGGGACCAGGGTATCCACGGCTTTAACTTCATGGCCCAGCTCTACGGCTGCACGCCGGCCAACGGGCTGTGGGTGGTGCCGGGCACGCACAAGCTGCGCAAGGTGGACATCGCGGCGATGGTCGCGGAGGCGGGCACCGAGCGGCTGCCCCAGGCGGTGCCCTATGTCTGCGCCCCCGGCGACGTGGCGATCACCAACCGCCAGATCGTCCACGGCTCCTTCGCCAACACCAGCCCCGACTGGCGGGTCACCGTCAATTTCGGCTTCCACCGCAAGCGCTCGGTTCTGGGCGTCCAGGGCGGCGGAGTGCACAACGCGCCGGCCGTCTACGACGAGGAGCGCATCCGCCGGCGCTCGCGCATGATCGGCTACGCCATCGACGCGCGGCGCCAGCGCTTCCCCGACGAGACGCCCTTCGTCTACACGCCGCATGCCGAGCGCGGCGAAACCTGGCGCTGGGACGACGCCGCGCGCGCCGACATCCACGACTACAACCTGCTGGACCTCAGCATCTGAGCC
>CAZMTC010000273.1:0-3605 GCA_964569105.1 uncultured Alphaproteobacteria bacterium
TCCAGAAGGGAATATATGACCTCTTCAACGAAGAAGGGATTTCCGCTTGTCCTAGGCCCTCGCCGACTGCGGCTTCCTCCAGAACCTCCAGCGCGGCGATGGCAAGCGCGGCGTTCATCGCCTGGTGCGTGCCGGGCATCGCCGGGCGCGGCAGTTCCAGGAAGGTCCAGCGCGGGCCGGCATAGCTGAAGCCGTCTTCGGTCGGCGACGCGGTCCAGGCGTCCTCGCAGGCGTGCAGCGGCGCGCCCACCGCCTCGCAGCGCGTGCGGATCGCGGCCATCGCCTCGGTCGGCTGCGGCCCGGAGACGGCGGCCGCACCCGACTTGATGATCCCTGCCTTGTGCGCGGCGATGGCGCCCACGCTGTCGCCCAGGAACTCGGCGTGGTCGATGTCGACGGGTGTCAGCACGCCGAGGCGCGGTGCCGGGATCGCGTTGGTCGCGTCGAGCGCGCCGCCCAGCCCGGCTTCGACCAACGCGAAGTCGGAGGCCGTCTCGGCCATCGACAGAAAGGCGGCGGCGGTCAGCGCTTCGAATGCGGTGGAGGGGCAGCCCGTGGCCTCGCAGCGTTCCAGCGCCGCCGCCAGCACCTCGGGCGCGATCTCCGCGCCGGCCAGCACCACGCTCTCTTCCACGTGCAGCAGATGGGGCGAGGTAAAGCGGTGGACGCTGTATCCGGCCGCTTCGAGCATCGCGGCCATGAAGGCGGCGGTCGATCCCTTGCCGTTGGTGCCGGCGAGGTGGACCACCGGCGGCAGGGCGCGCTCGGGGTTGTCCAGCGCCGCGAGCAGCGCCTCGATCCGGTCGAGCGTCAGGTCGATGCGGCCCGGCGTGCCGCCGGCGATGCGGTCGAGGATGGCGGCGGTGGGCGAAGGGCTGGGTGCGATGGCCGCGCCCTACTCGGCGGAGGGCTGTTGCGCCTCGGCCGGCTGGCCGCCCTTGGGCAGCGGCACCACCGTGGCCGGCGGGCGCGGCTGGCGCAGCAGGCGGAAGACCCGGGCCAGCGTCTCGCGCAGCTCGTGGCGCGGCACGACCATGTCGACCATGCCGTGCTCCTTCAGGTACTCGGCCGACTGGAACTCGTCGGGCAGCTGCTCGCGGATCGTCTCCTCGATCACGCGGCGGCCGGCGAAGCCGATGGTCGCGCCGGGCTCGGCGATGGCGATGTCGCCCAACATGGCGAAGGACGCGGTGACGCCGCCTGTGGTCGGGTCGGTGAGCAGCACGATGTAGGGCAGTCCGGCCTCCTTGACCTCGTCCACCGCGATGGTGGTGCGCGGCATCTGCATCAGCGACAGGATGCCCTCCTGCATGCGCGCGCCGCCCGAGGCCGGCACCACGACCAGCGGCGCCTCCTGCAGCTTGGCCAGGCGGGCCGCCGCGATGATGCCCTCGCCGACCGCGACGCCCATCGAGCCGCCCATGAAGCGGAAGTCGAATACCGCGACCACCGCCGGCTGGCCGTCGATGGTGCCGTGCGCCACGATGATCGCGTCCTGATGCCCGGTCTTGGCCTGGGTCTCGCGCAGCCGGTCGGTGTAGCGCTTGCGGTCGCGGAACTTGAGCGGGTCGGTGACCGACTTGGGCAGCTCGATGGTGGTGTAGGCGCCCTCGTCGAACAGCATCGCCAGGCGCGCATGCGGGTCGAGCCGCAGATGGTGGCCGCAATGGGGGCAGACGCGCAGGTTCGCCTCGAGCTCGCGGTGGAACACCATCTGCTCGCAGGACGGGCACTTGTCCCACAGCTTCTCCGGCACGTCGGACTTGGTGACCAGGGCGCGGATGCGCGGACGGACGAAGTTGGTCAGCCAGTTCATGGACGCAGGCTCCTCATCGGGCGGTGCGGACGCCGGTGGCCAGCGAGTGTACGAAATCGGCCGCCGCCTCGGCCACCCCCGCCGGCCTTTCCCTGGCGGCAGAGGCGATTACGCCGACGAGCGCGGATCCCACGACGACTGCGTCCGCGGCGCGCCCGACCGCAGCGGCCTGCTCGGGTGTCTTTATGCCGAAGCCGACCGCGACGGGCAGGGCGGTCGCCTTGCGGATGCGCGCGACGCCCGCGGCGACCGCGTCCTCGGCCGCCGCCTGCGCGCCGGTGATGCCGGCGACCGAGACGTAGTAGACGAAGCCGCCCGCGTCGCGCAGCACCAGGGGCAGCCGCGCGTCGGCCGTGGTCGGCGCGACGAGCCGGATGAAGGCGACGCCCTCGGCGCTCAGCGGCTCGACCAGCTCGGCCGCCTCCTCGGCCGGCAGGTCGACGACGATGACGCCGTCGACGCCCGCCTCGGCCGCCGCGCGGGCGAAAGCCGCGGGGCCCATGTGGTGGATCGGGTTGTAGTAGCCCATCAGGACGACCGGCGTGTCGGGGTCGCCGGCGCGGAAGGCGCGCACGGTCTCCAGCGTGCGCCTCATCGACGCCCCCGCCGCCAGGGCGCGCTGCGCCGCCTCCTGGATCACCGGGCCGTCGGCGATGGGGTCGGAGAAGGGCATGCCCAGCTCGATGACGTCCGCGCCGGCCGCCGGCAGCGCGCGCAGGACGGACAGCGCCGTGTCGTGGTCCGGGTCGCCGGCCATGACATAGGCGACCAAGCCCGCGCGGCCCTCCTCGCCCAGCGTGGCGAAGCGGCGGGCGAGGCGGGCGCCGATCCCGGCCTCCGCGGCGGCGGCGGGCGCGCTCATATCCGCGCCTCCAGCGCCTCGGCGACCGAGAACACGTCCTTGTCGCCGCGCCCGCACATGTTCATCACCAGGAGATGGTCTGTGGGCAACCCGGGCGCGCGCTTGATCACCTCGGCCAGCGCATGCGCCGGCTCGAGCGCGGGCAGGATGCCCTCGAGGCGCGCGCAGAGCTGGAACGCGTCGAGCGCCTCGCGGTCGGTGGCCGAGACGTACTCGACCCGCCCCGTATCCTTGAGCCAGGAATGCTCGGGCCCGATGCCGGGATAGTCGAGCCCGGCCGAGATCGAATGCGCCTCGGTGATCTGGCCGTCGTCGTCCTGCAGCAGGTAGGTGCGGTTGCCGTGCAGCACGCCGGGCGACCCGCCGGTGAGCGAGGCGGCGTGGCGCCCGGTCTCGACCCCCTCGCCCGCCGCCTCGACGCCGACCATGGCGACGTCCGGCTCGTCGAGGAACGGGTGGAACAGCCCCATGGCGTTGGAGCCGCCGCCGATGCAGGCGACCAGCATGTCGGGCAGCCTCCCTTCGCGCTCGGTCATCTGGGTCCGCACCTCGTCGCCGATCACCGCCTGGAAGTCGCGCACCATGGCGGGATAGGGGTGCGGGCCGGCGACCGTGCCGATGACGTAGAAGGTGTCCTCGACATGGGCCGTCCAGTCGCGCAGCGCCTCGTTCATGGCGTCCTTGAGCGTCGACGAGCCCGAGGTCACCGGCACCACCTTGGCCCCCAGCAGCTCCATGCGGAACACGTTGGGCCGCTGCCGCTCGATGTCGGTGGCGCCCATATAGACCACGCAGTCGAGCCCGAAGCGCGCGCACACCGTGGCCGTCGCGACGCCGTGCTGGCCGGCGCCGGTCTCGGCGATGATCCGCGTCTTGCCCATGCGCCGCGCCAGCAGGACCTGGCCCAGCGTGTTGTTGATCTTGTGC
>CAZMTC010000274.1:0-3591 GCA_964569105.1 uncultured Alphaproteobacteria bacterium
CGATGGCGCGGTTGGCCGGCAGGTCCTCGAGCTCGGTCGGCCCGTTGCGCGACAGGGCCGAGGGCAGGTCGATCGCCGACTGGATGTCCAAGCCCCAGTCGAGCACCGCGACCACCCTGTGTGCCGTGTAGCCGATGATCCGGCTGCCGCCGGGCGAGCCGACCGCAAGACGGAATGCCCCATCCCGGCCTACGACGATGGTCGGCGCCATCGAGCTGCGCGGACGCTTGCCCGGCTGGACCCGGTTGGCCACCGGCCGCCCGTCGACTTCGGGCCTGAACGAGAAATCGGTCAGCTGGTTGTTGAGCAGAAAGCCGCGCACCATGATCTGGGAGCCGAAGGCGTGCTCGATGCTCGAAGTCATCGACACGGCGTCGCCCCACGGATCGACGATCGACAGGTGCGTGGTCGACGGCAGCTCGGCGGCGTCGCCCGCGGGCGGCAACGCGCCCTCCTGCTCGGGCGGCGTGCCCGGTTCCGCCGTGCCCATCGCCCGCTGCGGGTCGATCAATTTGCCGCGGGACTTCACGTAGGACGGGTCCAGCAGCCCCTCGACCGGCACGTCGACGAAGTCGATGTCGGCCACGTAACGGTTGCGGTCGGCGAAGGCCAGGCGTCCGGCCTCGGCGAGGAAGTGGGCGGCGTCCGCCGATCCCGGCTCCAATTCCGCCATGTCCCACGCCTCCAGCGCGCCCAGGATTTGCAGCACCGCGATGCCACCCGAAGACGGTGGCCCCATGCCGCACACGAGGTGGTCCCGATAGGGCCGGCACACCGGCTCCCGCTTTTTGGCCTCGTAGGCGGCGATGTCGCCGGCGGTCAGCGTGCCGGGCCGCGCGTGCGCCTGGACGGCGGCGGCGATGTCGGTGGCGATCGGCCCTTCGTAGAAACTGTCGGCACCGCCCTTGGCGACGGCGCGGAAGGTGTCCGCCAGCGCCGGGTTGCGCAGCACCGTGCCCACCGCCTTGGGCGTGCCCTCGGGCGTGAAGAAGTAGGCAGCGGTCGGCTCGGTCGTCGCCATGCCCTCGTAGAGGCCGAGCAGCCAGTGCAACCGCGGCGAGATCGGGAAGCCCCTCTCGGCCAGCGCGATCGCCGGCTCGAACAGCCTCGCCCAGGGCAGCCTGCCATGCTCACGGTGGGCCAGCTCCAGCATGCGCAGCAGCCCCGGCACGCCCACCGACCGGCCGCGGGCCACGGCGTCGAAGAACGCCATGGGCTCGCCGTCGGGGCCGAGAAACATGCCGGGCGTCGCCCCTGCGGGCGCCGTCTCGCGCCCCTCGTAACTGCGCACCTCGCCGCGCGCTGCGTCCCAGACCAGCAGGAACGCGCCGCCGCCGATCCCCGACGACTGCGGCTCGACCAGGTTGAGCACCATCTGCGCCGCGATCGCCGCGTCCACCGCCGAGCCGCCCTCGCGCAGGATCTCGGCCGCCGCCTCCGCCGCGTGCGGATTGGCGACCGATACCATCCATCGCTCCCCGCGCACCGCCGGCTTGTCGGCCCAGCCGCTCCCGGCCTCGGGCGCCGGCCCTTGCGCCGCGGCGGACATGGTCCAGACGAACGCCAAAGCGGCGAGCAGGATGCGGACAGGGGTGTGGAGCGTGACCATGGCGCCAGCCTAACGGCGGCCGGACATCAAAGCACGGACGCGATATCGGTCCGGGCGAAATCGTCGCCCTTGAACAGCAACGGCTCGCCGGTCGCCTTGGCCAGCGCGTAGGCGAAGCAGTCGCCGAAGTTCAGCCCGGCCGGGTGGTAGCCCTTGCCAAAATCGGCATAGGCCTGCCGGGCGAGTCTGGCGATCGTTTCCGTCACCGGCTCGACGGCAACTCCGGCGCGCAGCATCAGCGTGTCGAGCTGATGCCCCGCGCGGCCCCCGCGGCTGTCTACGACGATTGCCGCTTCGGCGAAGTTGACGGCCGAGATGCGCCCCGCATCGGGGCCCGATAACGCATCGGCGAACGACGCGGCATCGGGTTCATCGAACAGGATGGCGAGCAGCGCCGAGCTGTCGACAATCATCGGGGCAGGCCGCGTTCGTCGTACAAGAACTCGCCGTGGTCGATCGCCGGTCGCTCCATCTGCGCCGCGCAGCGCCGCCCGATCTCGAGCAGTTCGGCGGATGTGGCCCTAGCCTTGCGCCCGCGCTGCACGCGTTCCATTCGCTCACGCAGGGCGGCGATGACTGCCTGGGTCATGGTCTCGCCGGTCCGTTCGGACAGCGCCTTGGCCAACCGGTGCGCCTCCTCGTCCTTGATGTTGAGAGGCATCCGTTTCTTCCTATCCAGCCAACTCTACACCTAGGAAGAAATATCGGTCGTCAGCGGCTGGCCGACAAGCCCTGCTTCGCCCGTTGCCGCCGCGCCGCGCGCGCTCCTTCCGGCTCGGCGTCGGGTCATCCCGCCGGAAACAGCCCGCGGGTGCGGTTGGCGAAGGCCACCAGCGACAGCATCACCGGGACCTCGACCAGCACGCCGACCACCGTGGCCAGCGCGGCGCCCGAATGAAGCCCGAACAGGCTGATCGCCACCGCCACGGCCAGTTCGAAGAAGTTCGACGTGCCGATCAGCGCGCACGGCGCGGCCACGGAGAACGGCACACGCCAGGCCCAGGAGGCCGCGTAGGCGACGGCGAAGATGCCGTAGGACTGGATCAGAAGCGGCACGGCGATCAGCGCGATCACGACCGGCTGCTCCAGGATGGTCTGGCCCTGGAAGCCGAACAACAGCACCACGGTGGCCAGCAGGCCGAGGACCGAAATCGGCTTGATCGCGGCGGTGAACCGAGCCACTGCCGCCTCGCCATCAGCCCCGCTCCGGGCGCGGCGCGTCAGTTGGGAACGCGTCGCCGCGCCCACGGCGAGCGGCAGCAGGACATAGAGCCCGACCGAGAGCAGCAGCGTCTCCCACGGCACCGAAAGGTCGGTGACGCCCAGCAGGAGCGCCACGATCGGCGCAAAGGCGAAGATCATCACCACGTCGTTCACCGACACCTGCACCAGCGTGTAGGTGGGGTCGCCGCGCGTGAGCTGGGACCAGACGAACACCATAGCCGTGCACGGCGCGGCGCCCAGCAGGATCAGCCCGGCGATGTACTGCTGCGCGTCCGCGGGCGCGATCAGATCGGCGAACAGCACCTCGAAGAACAGCACGCCCAGCGCCGCCATGGTGAACGGCTTGATGAGCCAGTTCACCGCCAGGGTGATGGCCAATCCCTTCGGCCGGTCGCCCACGTGGCGCAGGCTGGCGAAGTCGACATTGACCATCATCGGGTAGACCATCGCCCAGATCAGCACCGCGACGATCAGGTTGACCGAGGCGTATTCGAGCTCGGCCAGCGATTCAAACGCAGACGGCACCTGGCTACCCAGCGTGACGCCGATGGCAATGCACAACGCCACCCATAGGGAAAGCCACTTCTCGAAGATGCCGATGCCGCCCGGGGCGGCGTCGACCCTCGTCGTCTCGTTGTCGTAGGGCACGGTTCGGGGATGCTCCGAGGGGGTGGGGTCAGGCGCTGTTCGCCGCCTCGCCGCCGATCTCGTCCAGCTGCCGCTGCAGCGACAGCCGGTCGAGCGCGGCGATGGGCAGG
>CAZMTC010000275.1:0-3557 GCA_964569105.1 uncultured Alphaproteobacteria bacterium
ATCCCCCACCGGCCGAGCTCCGCCGCGACCCGCCGCGCGAGCGCGCGGTCGGGGGTGACCAGCGCGGCGGTGCGCGGCTCCTCCTCCGGCCGCCGCTCCAGCGCGCCGCGCAGGACCAGCGCGATGGCGGCGGCCTCCTCGCGCTGGGTCGGTGCGTCGATCCTGGTGACGCCGTCGAGCGCCGCGCGCGCCTCGGCCTCGCCCGGCGGCGCCTCCCGCCAGGCGCCGGTGGCGGGCGCCGGGCGCAGCGCGTCGGAAACCAGCGCCGCGCGGGCGGGTGCGGGCGACACCGGGCCGTGAGCCCAATCCTCGACCGCCGCGCGGTCGATGCCGATGCGGTCGAGCAGCAGTTTCAGGCCGTATTGCGGATGGGTCTGGTCGAGCGCCGCCCAGGCCTCGTCGTCGAGCCGCCGGTCGAGCCCCGGCAGCACCACGGCTCCCCAGGGCGCATGCGCGACGAAGGCCAGCAGATCGGCGGTGGCCGGGATGCTGCCTGTGGACCCGGCGGCGATCACCGGGCCCGGCGGCGGCCGCACGTCCCAGGCCTCGACCTGCGCCGCGAGCAGCCGGTTGCGCCGATCGGCGGGGTCGAGCGCGCCCATGGCGTCGAGCGCGGCCGGCCATTCGCGGCCGAGGATGCGCAGGAACTCCAGCGTCGCCTGCCAGTGCGCGGACAGCTCGTCGGGCACGAGGCCGCCCAGCCCGGCAAGATCGAGCCGCTCGGTCTGGACCTGGTCGAGGAAGTGCGCGAGCTCGGCGGCGAGCCACAAGGCCTCGGCGTCGTTCGTGCGGTGGTCATAGTCGCGGATGATACGTGCCAGCGCCAGGCGGCGGCGCAACTCGGGCACGGCGGGCGGCAGGTCGAGGCCGTCGATGGCGCCGCCGAGCGCGATCTCGTCCTCGTCGACATCGCCGATGGGCTGCAGCCGGGGCAAGAGCGTCGCCTCGCCGCCCGCGGCGCGCAGGAACGCCTCGCGCAGGGTGCGCACGGCGCGGCGGGTCGGGATCAGCACGGTCATGCGCACGAGCGCCTCGGCCTCGCCGCCGGCGAGGTCGAGCAGCCCGGCGGCCAGGGCCTCGGCGAAGGGCGCGCCGGGCGCGATGGAGTAGACCGCCGGGCGGCCGGCCGAACCGAGGCGCGGCGGCGCGGCGGTCATGGCGCCCGGGCGAGCGCCGCGTCGGCGGCGGCGAGCTGGTCGGGCGTGCCGACATGGTACCAGCCGCCGTCGTGCACGAGGCCGAACAGCCGGCCGGCGGCCAGCGCCCTGTCGTAGAGGAGGTTGAGCGAGAACACGCCCGGCTTGGCCCCCGCGAACAGCCGCTCGTGGAGGAGCTGGACGCCGATGAAGACGTAGGGAGCGGTCTCGCCCGCGCGGCGGCGCAGCCGGCCCTCGGGCGCCATGCTGAAGTCGCCCGCCATGCCGTCGGGGGCGCGCTCGCGCGGCAGGAGGAGGAGGAGGCCGTCCATCGAGGCATCGTCCCATGCCGCCGCGAGTCGGGCCAGCGCGGGCGTGTCCCCGTCGGTCCACAGCGCGTCGGAATTGGCGACGGCGAAGGGTCCGGGCGCGAGCATCGGCAATGCCTGGAGCACGCCGCCGCCGGTCTCGAGCAGCTCCGGCTCGTGCGAGCGGCGCAGCTCGAGGTCGGTGCGGCGCTCGAGATGCGCGGCGACCCGGTCGGCCAGATGGTGGGTGTTGACCACTACCGTCGAGACGCCCGCGGCGGCGAAGCGGTCGAGCGCGCGGTCGAGCAGGCTGCGGCCGGCGACCTCGACCAACGGCTTGGGCGTGCGCGCGGTGATCGGGCGCATGCGCGTGCCCAGGCCGGCGGCCAGCACCATCCCGCGTGTCACGGTCGCGGCCATGTCAAGCAGCATCCCGGGGCGGCGGCGCGACCCGCAGCGGCGGCGGGATCGCCTCGTCCATCCATGCCGCGACGGGGGCAAGGGCAGGGTGCCGCAGGTCGCGCTCGAGCAGGCGCCAGACACGCGGGATGTGGGCGAGATAGCGATCCTTGCCGTCGCGCCGGCTGAGCCGGGTGAAGATGCCGACGATCTTGGCGTTGCGCTGCGCCGCGAGCACCGCGCCGCCGGCCGCGAAGGCGTCGCGGTCGAGTTCAGGGAAGGCGTCGAGATAGCGCGCGGTCATCTCCGCTGCCAGCGCCTCGGGCACGTCGCGCCGGGCGTCCTCGAGCAGCGAGACCAGGTCGTAGGCGACCGGACCGATCACCGCGTCCTGGAAGTCGAGCAGGCCGCAGGCGGCGATGCCCTCGCGGCCCGGCACCCGCATCAGGTTGTCGACATGGTAGTCGCGCAGTACCAGCGTCGCGGGCAGCGCGAACGCGGCGGGCAACACTTGGCGCCAGACGTCCTCGTATTCCAAACGCAGCTCGCGCCCCGTCTCCGCGCCGGTGACGGCGGGCAGGAACCAGTCGACCAGCAGCGCGGCCTCGTCGAGAAGGCGGCGCTCGTCATAGTGCGGCAGGTCGAGAACCGCAGCGTCGGCGCGGCGATGCAACGCTGTCAGCACGTCGGTGGCCAGCGCATAGAGCTCCCGCCCGGGCTCGCCGGCGTCGAGCAGCCGGGTGAAGGTGTCGTCGCCCAGATCCTCGATCACCAGCAGCCCGGCCGCGGCGTCCTCGGCGTAGATCGCGGGCGCCGAAAAGCCGAGCGCGGTCAGCTGGCGGGCGACGGCCACATAGGGACGCACGTCCTCCATCGGCGGCGGCGCGTCCATCAGCATCGCCGGGCGCGGCCCGCCCTCGAGTCGTTCGTAGCGGCGGAACGAGGCATCGCCAGCCAGCTCGATGCGCCGTGCGTCGCCCCAGCCAGCCGCGTCGAGGAAGGCGGCGATCCGCGCATCCCGCTCAGACATCGATGCCCTCGAGCCGCTCGGCCCAGGATCCGACGCCACACAGGCCCGCCTCACGCGCATCTCCCGCAGCGATGGACAGCACGAGGTCCAGCCGGTCGGCGGGCAGCAGCGCGCCCAGCCGCTCGGGCCACTCGACCAGCGCGATTCCCCCGGCGAGCGCCTCCTCCCAGCCGAGCTCGAATACCTCCTCCGGCCCGCTCAGCCGGTAGAGGTCGAAATGCCAGACGTCGCCGCCGGGCAGCTCGTAGGTCTGGACCAGGGTGAAGGTGGGGCTGGGCACCTCGTCCACCGCCACGCCGGCGGCGGCGGCGCGTGCATGGATGAAGGCGCGCGCGAAGGTGGTCTTGCCCGTGCCGAGGTCGCCATAAAGGGCAAGGACGTCGCCCGGCCGCGCGCGAGCGGCCAGCGCCGCCGCCAGGCGCACGGTCGCGTCGATGTCGGGGAGCCGAAGCGCGCGGCGCGCCTCGGCGGCGATTTCAGCCATGGGCCACGAAGTTGCCGGTCGGGTGCGGCGCCGCGCGCCGTCTCCTGCGACAGGATCGGGCCGGAGTGGCGTCTGTCAAGCGGTAGAGGATAGTTTGGTTCTGTCGGAAGGACGGCGGGCCGGCGTCGCGTCTCATCTCATATCGATCTTCTATCCGCCGAAGAACTCGATCTGCCACTCCATGTCCTGCGACTTGAGCG
>CAZMTC010000276.1:0-3551 GCA_964569105.1 uncultured Alphaproteobacteria bacterium
GGCGCCAAGAAGAAACTTGATGCCGTCGACGTAGAGCGTTGTGGCCAGCGACGTGCCGGTGAGATAGCCGCCAAACCGGCTGACGTCGCGCCAATATCGCAAAGACGGCAACATCTTCACGTGATCCGGCTTGATCGCGATGAGGAGCGAGGCGCGAAGAACGTGGCCCGCCAGCAGGCCCCACGCCAAGGCCATGTAGCTCCAGCCGAGCAGCGCCAGGCCGATATTGATGCCGAGCGTGGTGATCGTGCCGGCCAGCGCGACGTGGTGCAGCAGGTCAAATCGCATCTCCCGTCTGAGAAGCGCTTCGGCCGGCTGGCCGATGGGCGAAATAAAAAAAGTAATGGCAACGAGCAGAAGAACGTCGGCAACGCCCGGCTCGTCGAAAATCAGCGCTACGTAATCCCGGCCCAATACCAGGCATAATCCGAGAAACCATCCGACAACGATCATCATGCCGAAGGCAGTGCGGATCTTCTCGTCGTTGAGGTTCGGCTCACGGATGAGATAGGTGCTGATGCCAAACTCTCGGACCGACGAGACGATGAAGCTCGCTGCCAAGGCCAAGGCGAAGATGCCCATTTCGGCAGGCGTCAGGAGCCGCGCGATAACGATCGAGCCGACGAGCTGGAGGCCGTGCTGCGCAAATTGTTGGCTGAACGACCAGGCAAGAGATCTGCGTATGGTCAACTGTTCCTCCAGCCCTTCACAGCCTCTTGTCCAACTCCGCCGGAACGGTCCGCGATGCCATACCGATCCGCTCCCCGTTGGCCCCACATTCGTACTGAAAGCCCCGATTCTTCACAGGCGCCTGCCGCCTCGCCACGGACTTCGGGACCGCCGTGGCCGGCGCCGACGCCCGCTCCACCTCGCCAGCGTCCAGCTCCTCGCGAGACGCCTCGTGAGAGCCTGGGATCACACAGGACATTTTGGGCCGGCCTCTCAGCGACTGTCCCAAAGCCGTTGCGGAAGCACTTCGAGGCTCCGGGTAGCTCTACTACATCATCGGGAGCCATGATGTAGTGCCGTACCCGTTAGCCTTAGCTTAAACCGTTTCAAATAAAAATGACCTCGCCCGCGGCGTTGGGGTGCCGAGCCGAGAGGCCAATGGCCGTGGGGCGCTGTCAATGGCGAAACCGCTGCCGCGTTGGGTGCAAGTGCTGGGCAGACATTCGTCGTGGGGAAATCCGGTACGGATATGCCCGTGCTCCCGTGAACGACACGATGTCAAGGGCCTTTGTTGGAGCCCGAGGATCATGTGGACGGTACGTGTACCCGAACCGATGGGCGATGCTCTCGATCAACCGCCGGAGGCTTGCGCAAGGGTCGTCCCGGGATGCGTTCGGCGGAAGTCGGGGGCGTCCGGGCCTTTCAAGCGTCGCCCACGGCCCGGGTGTGTGATAGATACGAGCTCGCGCTAGCGGCACCGACAAAGCGGTCTCGAATGCTCGATTCGCTGTATTTTTTCCTGTTTCACGTCGCTCTGATCTACGTCGTCGTCTGGGCGATCCGAAACGACGGCGCCCGGCGGATCGACGACCAATCGGGGTTGCTGAAAATGCCGGGGGCCAAGACACGCGGCCAGCAGCGGGAAACCGCGCGGACGTCGCCCAGGGGCCGGAGATGGCGGCGATGACCGCGCCGCTCTGCCGGACGGTGGGCTGCGTGCTGCGGCGATCCGCGGGAAGGGCCGGCGTTCGATGAGTTCGATCTTCATCGCGGGGCTGGTCGTCCTGGTCGTCGCCCTGACCGTGGTCTATCCATACGTGGGGGTTCTCGGCTGGTTCTGGATCTCGTTCCTCAATCCGCACCAAGTGGCGTGGGGACCGCTCACCGGCCTCCCCTTGGCCGCGATCATTGCGGCGACGACGCTTCTCGCCCTGGTGTTCAGCCGCGAGCCCAAGCGGTTCCCGATCACCGCGGTCACGGTCCTGATGCTGATGCTGGCGGCATGGATCACCTTGACCACCGCACTGGCCCAGGTGCCCGAAGAGGCCTGGAAGCCATGGGACCGGGCGATCAAGATCCTGCTGATGACCTTCGTCGCCATCGCGTTGATGCACACGCGCGAGCGCATTCACGCACTGGTCTGGTTGACGGTGGTCTGTTTCGCCTATTACGGCGTCAGGGGCGGCTTCTTCACCATCGCGACCGGCGGCGCGTACCATGTGTGGGGTCCGCCAAGCTCGTTCATCGCCGACAACAACGCGCTCGCGCTGGCGCTTCTGATGGCGGCGCCATTCGTGCGATACCTGCAGCTGCAGGCGGATTCGGTCTGGCTTCGCCGGGGCCTGCTCGCGGTTCTCGTTCTGCTCGTCTTCTCCGTCATCGGCAGCCAGTCGCGCGGCGCGTTCCTGGCGTTGGTCGCCACCGGCGGCTTCCTGGTCTGGAAAAGCCCCTACCGCGGACGGATGCTCGTTCTCGGCGTCCTGGTGGCGCTCGTGGCCGTGTGGTTCGTGCCCGAATCCTGGGTCGCGCGCATGGAGTCGATCAGGAACTACGAGGAAGACGGATCGGCGATGGGGCGCCTGCAGGCCTGGGAATTCGCCATCGACGTAGCGCTGCGTTGGCCTTTGACCGGCGGCGGCTTCGCGGTCTATTACGACGAAGCGCTTTTCTTATCGATGGTCCCGGAAGCACCTACATCGCGGAATTTCCACAGCGTCTATTTCGAGGTGCTCGGGCAGCAAGGGTTTGTCGGCCTGGCGATCTTCCTGCTGCTGGCCTTCGCTACGTGGCGGACATTCTCGAAAATCATCCGAATCGCCAAACACCGCGAAGAGTTGAGGTGGGCCAGGGACCTGGCCGCAATGTCCCAAGTCAGCATGGTCGCCTATCTGACCGCGGGAGCGTTCCAGAACCTCGCCTTCTACGATTTCTACTACCTGATCGTGGCGCTGGGGCAGGTCACCTATCTCTGCGTGCGCGCCGAAGTGGGCGAAGAGGCCGCGACGCCGGCCAAATTCGGACGGTCTGCCCGCCTGCGTCGTGGTACGCCACGGCCGTACGGTCCGCCGGGCCCAAAGGGTGAAGGCGAGGAGGCCGTGTCGACTGGATCGTCACGCACCTGATTGCCGATTGCCATGACGCTCACCGTCCACCTCATCGCCGCGGCGCGGCCCAACTTCATGAAGGTCGCGCCGCTTTATCACGCGCTCGCGCGGCAGCCGTGGTGCCGCCCAGTGATCGTCCACACCGGGCAGCACTACGACGCCAACATGTCGGACTCGTTCTTCGCCGACCTGAAGCTGCCCGCGCCCGGGTTCCATCTGGGGGTGGGCAGCGGCGGCCACGGCGAGACCACGGGGCGCGTCATGATCGCCTACGAGGCGGTCGCGCTCGAGCATCGCCCGGACTGGATCGTGGTCGTCGGTGACGTGAACCCTACCGCCGCGTGTACCCTGGTCGGCGTCAAGCTGGGTATTCCGGTCGTCCACCTCGAAGCCGGGTTGCGCAGCCGGGACCGGTCCATGCCCGAGGAAATCAACCGCATCGTCACCGACGCGATCGCCGACGTGCTGTGGACGCCGTCGCCGGACGCCGACCGCAAC
>CAZMTC010000277.1:0-3528 GCA_964569105.1 uncultured Alphaproteobacteria bacterium
GGCACGTGGCCTCCAGATCGGCGAGCTGCTCGAGGAACTGCTCCAGGCGGAAGAAGCTCTCGAGGTCGCCCAGGAAGGCCTCGAGCCGGTCGCCCAAATCGGTGGCCTGGGTCAGCTCATGCCGGCACAGGTAGAGGCGCGCGTCGATCACCGCCTCCTGCTTGGCCACGCGCGACGCGGTGTCGTAGTTGGAGCGCGAGTTGGTGATGCCGCGGCCCAGCACGCGCCGGTCCTCGTCCATCATCACGGCCTTGGTCGTGGTCGAGCCCAGGTCGATGCCGATGAAGCATTTCATGCCGCCACCTCCGCGGCCGAGCGCCGGCCGCTCCTCTTCTGTTCGATCATCTGGAAATAGCTCTCGAGACGGTTCTTGATGTTCGAGGGCGAGAAGTACCGGGGGTCGACCAGGTCGCTCTCGACGAAGCCGCCGGGCTTGCCGGTGCGCTTCTCGACCTCCTTCATCATCAGGAGCTGGCCGGCGGAGAAGCTGTTGCAACTCTTGATCGAGTTGATCAGGAGCCCGTCGGCCTCATACTCCTCGATGTAGTTGGAGAGCATGTCCACCCGCTGGGGCAGCGAGCGGTTGGTGTAGACGTTGAGGCAGTAGTCGGCGAGCGACTCGAGCGGGTTTTCCGGGTCGTGCCGGAAGCCGAAGTCGTAGGTGCCGCCGACCTTGGTGTAGGACGAGGCGACGACGACCGCGCCCTCCTCGTAGAACATCTTCCAGAAGTCCCGGAACGAGGTGTAGTTGGGCGGGCCCTCGACGACGATGCGGTACTTCTCCTTGCCCATGGGGCCGTCGGGCGTGATCGGCCCCTCGCCGTTGCGCACTCGCTCCTCGACCTCGGTGCGCAGCAGCTTGTAGTACTCGGTGGCCTCGGGCGTGCCGCGGAAGCCGCCGAAGATCGGGCCGATGTAGTAGATGCCGCCGAAATAGGCGTCGATCGGCGAGGGCTTGTTCTTCGCCGACTGAAGCACCGCGACCAACTCGTCCTCGGCCTTGGCGCTCTCGCGCAGGTACTCGCGCAGCCGGTCGATGTCGAACTTGACGCCCGAGATCGCCTCGAGCTTCGGGATCACCGTCTCCTTGAGCTGCTTGACCATGTAGGAGCGCATGTTGTCGGTGATCTTGCCGTCCGCAGTGTAGGGCGTGTGCAGCATCACCGCCTCGCAGCCGAACTGCTCGCGCAGGAACTCGAACCACTTCATGAACGTGAAGCAGCCGGTGTAGGACAGCAGCAGGATGTCGGGGCGCGGCAGGGGCTTGCCGTTGGGGCCGATGTTGCCCTTGGCGAGCATGCCCAGATCCGACTTGACGTAGGTGCAGACGTCCTCGGAGTGACCGAGCTTCTCGGCCTCCATCACGTAATTGCCCGACTGCTTGCGCAGGCCCGCCTGGATGGCGTTCTGCTCGGGCAGGTCGTTGATCATGTCGAAGCACATGATCAGCTCGTTGAGGTTGCCCGGCACGAAGGTGGCGCAGACCTTGCGGCCGTCCTCGTTCGCGGAGGACAGGCGCTCGTAGTGGTCGTTGATCATCGCCTTCTGCTTGAGCATCGAGGCGTCCTTGATCGCCTCGGGCTTCGGGGCGGCGCTGGTGATCTTGGTCATGCCTCGCTCCACAGCTTGATTGAATCGGCAAAGGTCCCGGCCTGCTCGCGGATCGGCTGCATCTGGCCGGAGTTCTCGGCGTATTTGAACGCCACGTAGGGGATGCCCACGTCCTTGAGCGCGTGCTGCAGCATCGGCCGGTCGAGCAACGCGGGGTCGCAGAAGCTGGGCGCGGCGAAGATCACGCCCTCGGCGCCGTTGCTGCGCACCGCGTCGACCAGAAAAGCGCCCTTGTTCCTCGCGTCGGGTACGTACTTGGCCGAGGTCTCGCCCGAATGATGGATGAAGGCCTGGGCCAGCGCCTCGATCGGGTCGCCGTCGGTTGGCGTCTCCTCGAGCAGCCAGCGGTTCACCAGCATGTAGTCGTCGTCGACGATGTAGCAGCCGGACAACTCGATCGACTTGATCAGGTTGAGCGGCGGCTGCTCGCAGAAGCTGCCGGTGACGACGACGCGGCAGTTGTCGCGCATCGGCCGGTCGGTGACCGCGGCCTCCTCGAGATACTCGGCGAGCAGCGCGTTGTGCTCCTCGACCGGGATCTGCATGCCGGCGTACATCAAAAGGTAGATTTCGGAGGTCGGGACCTTCCAGGGCTCCTTGGCGCGCAGGGCGTAGACCGCGCGGGTCAGCCGCGCGTTCTCGTTGTAGAGCGCGATCGAGGAGCGCAGCGCGTCGTCGCCGATCTCCCTGCCGACGAGCGCCTCGAGCCCCTCCTTGAGCTCGCGCAGCTCGGTCGCGTAATAGGCGCCGCCGACACCGTCCTCGTAGTTTTGCGGCACGTCGAAGTAGTGCGCCCAGACGTCCGGGAACATCAGCTTCCACATGCCCGAGAGGTTGCGGATCACGTCGCAGATGCTGGGGAACAGCATGCCGTCGACGAAGTCGAGCCGGCCGCTGACGCCGAGCTCGACGGTCGAGCGCGGGATCCGGCAGATGTAGGACTGGTAGTAGGCGTCGCCGTGGATCACCTCGAGCTTGTCGCCGCCCCCGAGCACGCCGAGCGGCAGCATGCCGGCGGCGTGGATGATCTCGCGCGGCACGTAGGTCGGCATGAAGCCGACCACCTTGCGGCCCGGCTCGGCCTCCTTCCACTCGCGGGCGACGGTGAACTGGGTGTCGTCGAAGATCGCCTCGCAGCGGGCGACGATGTCGTCGATGCGGCTCATGGCTAGCGGTGCTCCCATTTGGCCGGACGCTTTTCGATGAAGGCGTGAAGCCCTTCGACGGCGTCGCGGGTGGTCATCAGATCGCCGAGATAGAGCGCCTCGGCCTCGCGGATGCGGCGGCGCACGCGCTCGGCCAAGTCGATGCGGGCGGCGCGCATGGCGTAGTGCAGCGTGCTGGCGGAGAGGCCGGCGAGGTGCTGGTCGAAATAGGCCAGCACCGCCGCCTCGGGGTCGTTGGCGGACTCGTTGGCCAGGCCGATCGCCACCGCTTCGGTGCCGCTGAGCGTGCGGCCCGAGAACAGCAGATCCTCGGCACGGGCGCGGCCGATGCGCTCGGGCAGCAGGCACGAGGCGGCGGGCGCGAACACGCCGACCTTGATCTCGGGCTGGCCGATGCTGGCGTCGGGGGCGACGAACATCAGGTTGCCCGCCAGCGCCAGCTCGAGCCCGCCGCCCAGACACTGGCCGCGCACCGCGACCAGGATCGGCGCCGGATACTCGATCATGCGCATGATCAGCCCGTGCAGCGCCTCGAGCATCGGACCGCACTGGTCGGGCAGATGCTCCTCGATGCTCGCGCCGAAGGAGAAATTGGCCCCCTCGGCGTCGAGCAGTACGGCGTGCAGGCCGGACACCGAGGCGTGCTCGGCCAGCGCCGTATCGAGGGCCGCGACCATGGCGCCTTCGACGATGTTGGCCTTGGGCCGGTCGAGGCGCAGGCGCAGGAGGCGCCCCTCGCGGTCGAGCCAGA
>CAZMTC010000278.1:0-3373 GCA_964569105.1 uncultured Alphaproteobacteria bacterium
CGCGGATTGTCGAACAGGACCGAGTTGATCGCTCCCGCCCATTCCACCGTTTCCTCGTAGAGCGGGATGGCGACGTCGACGCCTTCCTCCTTGAGCTGCTCAGCGATCTCGATCGAGCGCTCGTTCAGGCGCTCGAAATTCCACGGAATGAAGGGAATGCCGTTTTCCTCGGCATAGGATTGGGCCCAATCGGGCGCGACGACCACATAGCGGCGGTCGAAACGCTCCAGCCCGTCGATCGCGTTCAGGCTCCAGCCGAGCAACGCGACGTAGCCCTTGTTGGGATCTTTTTCTGCCATGTTGGCTCCATGGTGTGTGGGTTGAGCTGCGGCGCGTGGACCTGCACCGCGGGAGCGATTCAGTCGTCCTCGATCAGCTCGTAGCCGCCGTCGGCGTCGTGGACCTCCTGCCCCGTGACGGGCGGGTTGAACACGCATACGACGCGCAAATCCTCTTCAGCGCGAACGATGTGGCGGTCGTGCTCGTTCAGCGCGTAGAGCGTGCCGGGGGTGATCTCGTGGACCTCGCCGGTGGCGCGGTCCTCGATCGTTCCCTTGCCGTCGATGCAATAGACGGCTTCGAGATGGTTCTTGTACCACATCGGCGTCTCGGTGCCGGCGCGCAGGATCGTGTCGTGCATGGAGAAGCCCATGCCGTCGCGCTTGAGCAGCAGCCGGCGCGATGACCAGGTGTTGTGGCTGACATCGTTCTCGGTGCCGACGATCTCGTCCAGGCGGCGAATGATCATAGTGCCTCCAACTCGTGAAAGGTTGATTGGTCGTATTGGCAAGCGCTCATAGATTTGGGGTGAAGGCTTCCAGTGTCAACAGTGTCTAAATATCCGAGAATTAAAAAATATGTCGAAAACTTGCTTTCATGAATTTCTAAGTATACGGGAAATTTCAGACTGGAAATGTCGGAAAACGCACTGCGGTGATTCGTTTTTACATGGAAATAATTCCTGAGTACCTAGAATTACTCAGGGTGAACCGCCTGTCTTGGCGTGCCGCAGGGCGAAAGCCGTGCCGCCCCGTCGGGGCACGTCGCGAAGGCCGCAAAGAGCGAAGATTCTCGCGTCGCGCTCAGGCCGCCCGCTGGGCGGACTTGCCCTGCTTGTGCGCCCGCTCGAACTCGTAGATGTAGTCGCGCGTCAACGGCACGGCATCCACCTTCTTGGCGAGCTGGATCTGGAACACCATCAGGCCCTGGTAGCGGAAGCCCATCTCGCACCCGGCGAGATAGAGCTCCCACATGCGGCAGAACCGCTCGTCATAGAGCGCCTTGGCCTTGTCCCAGTTGGCCTTGAAGCGCTTGCGCCATTCCTTGAGCGTCTCGGCGTAGTGCAGGCGCAGGATCTCGACGTCGGTGATCAGGAGCCCCGCGCGCTCGATCACCGGCGTCACCTCGGACAGGCAGGGCACGTCGGTGCCGGGGAAGATATACTTGCGGATGAACGGGTTGACCGGCCCCGGCTCGTTGAGCCGGCCGATCGAGTGGAGCAGCGCGACGCCGTCGTCGTCGAGGATCTCGGCCAGCTTGGCGAAAAACTCGTCATAGTGCCGCTTGCCGACATGCTCGAACATGCCGACCGAGACGACACGGTCGTACTTGCCCTTCTCGAGCCGGTAGTCGCGCAGGTGGAAGTTGACGCGCCCGTCGACACCTTCGCTCTGGGCGCGCTCGTTGGCCACCTTGTGCTGCTCGACCGACAGGGTCACGCCCGTGACGTCGACGTCCGCGGTCTTGGCCAGGAACATCCCTAGCCCGCCCCAGCCCGAGCCGATGTCGTAGACGGACTTGCCCGGCTCGAGCAGCAGCTTTGCCGCGATGTGCAGCATCTTGTCCTGCTGCGCCTGATCGAGGTCGTGCTCGGGCGTTGCGAAGTATGCACAGGAGTATTGTCGGTCGCGGTCGAGGAACAACTCGTACAGATCGTCGGAGAGGTCGTAATGGTGGGCAACGTTCTGCTGGGCGCGACCGATCGGGTTGCGCGGCAGAACCTTGCCGGTGACGCGCTGGACCGCCTTGGCGAAGCGGAACAGCGGCTCGCGCTCGAGATTGCTGTAGTTCCTCTGCGCCAATGCGAGGAAGTCGGCCACGTCGCCGTCCTCGACGGTGATGTCGCCGTCCATGTAGGCCTCGCCGAAATAGAGCGGAGGGTTGAACGGCACCTTCCATTCCGCCCATGGCCGCCGAACGCGCAGCGTGCACACCGGCTCCGATCCGTCGCCGGCCAGATGCTCGCGCCCCTTCGCGTCGATCAGCCGGACGGACCCCTCGCGGACGATCCGCTTAAGAAGGATAGGCAGCAACATCGCCGAGCCTCCTCGTCCCTTGTCCCTGTTGACCTATTTCTCTTGTCATTAAGGGACAATGTTATCCGAGGCTCCGCCGCCTGTGTACCCGTTCGTGCCTTCGCCCGGTGCATGGGTGACATTTCGTCCCGGCACGAAAAGGGCCGCCGCGTGCCTCGACGCGGCGGCCCCGATCTCGGTGTGCGGCGTGCGCGCGCCGCCCTGCCGGGAGCGACAGGACGGACGCTACCGCTCCGCCTTCTCCTCGGTCTCGATCTCGACCTCGCCCTCGCCCTCGGAGTCCGGCTCGGCCCCGGTCTCGGCCTGCGCCTCCTCGAGTGCCTCGGTGGCGGAGACGATTTCCTCTTCCTCGTCGATGTACTTTGCGTCGACCTGCGCCTCCTCGGCGGCGCGCAGTTGCTGAGCGTCGGCTTCGTCCTGGGTGCGCGCGACGTTGACCGTCACGGTCACGCTCACCTCCGGGTGGAGCAGCAGCTGGGCGTCGTGCACGCCGATCTCCTTGATCGGGCGCGAGATCTGGACCATGCGGCCGTCGACGCCCTCGATGCCCGCCTCGGCGATGGCGTTCGCGATGTCGCGCGCCGACACCGAGCCGTAGAGCTGGCCCGAATCGCTCGCCTGGCGGATGACCACCAGCTTCATGCCGTCGACCGTCTTGGCCCGCGCCTCGGCGGCCTCGCGGCGCGACGCGTTCTCGACCTCGAGCTGCGCCCGCTGCTCCTCGAACACGGCAATATTGTCCTTGGTGGCGCGCAGCGCCTTCTGCTGCGGCAGCAGGTAGTTGCGGGCGAAGCCGGGCTTGACCTCGACCACGTCGCCCATCTGCCCCAGCTTGGCGATGCGTTCCAGGAGGATCACCTGCATGTCGTCCTCCTCACTTCTGCACGACGTAGGGCAGCAGGCCCAGGAAGCGCGCGCGCTTGATCGCCTGTGCCAACGCGCGCTGCTTCTTGGACGATACCGCGGTGATGCGCGACGGCACGATCTTGCCGCGCTCCGAGGTGAAGCGGCCGAGCAGCTTCACGTCCTTGTAGTCGATCTTCGGCGCATTCCGGCCC
>CAZMTC010000279.1:0-3365 GCA_964569105.1 uncultured Alphaproteobacteria bacterium
CCGGCCGGTCGGCGGCGAGGCGCTGCATCCAGCCCTCGCCGGGCAGCGCGAGCGCGGCCTTGAGCGCGGCGTCGAGCGCCGCCTCCGCCTCCTCGTCGCCCGCCGCCAGGTCGCCGGCGCGCGCCTGCAGCCCACGCACGCGGCCGGCGCCACCCGAGCGCCGCGTCTCGGCCCCGCGCAGCCAGCGGCGCAGCTCCGCCGCCTCCAGGCCGGTGAGGTGCCCCGAGAAGGCGCTGTCGGCGGCGTCGAAGACATGGTGGCCCTCGTCGAACACCAAGCGCCGCGGGCGGCTCGCCTCGTCGAGCGAGCCGAGCGCGGCCTGGATCATGACCAGCGCGTGGTTGGCGACGACGATGTCGGCGCGCCGCGCGCGGCGCACCGAATGCTCGATGTAGCAGCGGCGATAGTGCCGGCAGGCGCTGTAGATGCACTCGCCGCGGTGGTCGGTGAGCGCCTGGACGCGGCTCCGGCCCACCAGGTCGGCGAGCCAGCCGGGGAAGTCGCCGCCGACCACCGCGCCGTCGCGGGTACGCGACGCCCACCGCGCAAGCAGGCCCAGCGGCACCGCGTCGGCGCTGCGGAGCCGGGCGGCGGCCGTCGCCTCCTCCATATTGAGCAGGCACAGGTAGTTCTCGCGCCCCTTGCGCAGCACGACGCGGCGGCGCTTCTGCGCCGGGTCGGCAGCGAGGCGGTCGAGCTCCTGGTCGATCTGGTGCTGCAGGTTGCGGGTGTAGGTGCTGATCCAGACGGCGCCCTTGTTCTTCTCGGCCCAGACGCTGGCCGGCGCGATGTAGCCGAGCGTCTTGCCGACCCCGGTCCCGGCCTCGGCCAGGACGAAGCGGGGCACGTCGGCCTGCTCGCGCGGTTGGAACGCTCCTGCCGCCGCCGACGCGTAGTCGGTCTGTTGCGGCCGCTCCTCGGATGTGCCGCCGAGCAGCTCGGCAAGGCGCCCGCGCGCCTCACCTTCGCTCACCGGCTGGTTGCCCGGCGGCGGCTCGGGCGCGCGGTCGGCCCATTCGGGCAGGCCGCGCCAAGCCTCGAGCCCGAGCATCGCCGGCGCGCCGCCGACCGGCGCCGCCTCGACGCCGAGGACACCGAGCACGTGCGGCGCCCAGGCCCAGCCGCCCGCCGCCATCGCGCGCACCGCACCGATCGCGTCGTCGCGGTCGTCGTAGCCGGGAGCGGCCAGGTCGGCGAGCAGATGCTCGGCCGCCGCGCGCAACGCGCGGGCCTCGCCCGCCAGCGTCGCCGGCTCGTCGAGGCCGAGCGTGCGGGCGAGGCCGCGCGGTGTGGGCAGCGCGAAGCTGGCCGGCCAGACGAAGGCGTAGAGCTCGAGCAGGTCCAGCGCGGCGATGGGCGGGCGCAGGCCCAGGCGACGGGCGGTCGCCGGGCCGTGGCAGACCAGCGGCGGCGCCCGGCGCAAACGCGCGGCCGCCTCGGCGTGGCTCATCTCCTCCACCGCATCGTCCGCGCCCAGCCACGCGGCGGTGCGCAACCCGACAGCGAGGGCCGGGACGGCGAGGCGCGCGGGAGCGTCGGCAGGGGCAGCGGCATGGTCCATCGCAGGGGCACTATATCGGGTGTCCGGGTGGCGTTCACCGCACCCTTCGCATACCTTCGCCGCGCCGGAAACAGACGACGGAGCGGCAAGGGTGGCGCGTGCGACGGCTGAACAGAATCTGCGGCTGATCCGCGACCTCGCCGACGGCAACGCGCGAGCCTGGTCGGACTTCGTCGACCGCTATTCGCCGGTGATCTACGGCGCGGTGACCAAGACGCTGCGCAAGCACGGCCGCGACGCCGACGACGCCGGGGATGTGGCGCAGGACGTATTCGTACGGTTGTGCAAGGCGGAATGCCGCCTGCTGCGCCAGTACGACCCCGCCAAGGCGGCGCTGACCACCTGGCTGACGATCATCGCGACCAGCGCGACCATCGACCATCTGCGCAAGCTTCGCGCGGGCCAGGTCGGTCTCGACGAAGTGCCCGAACATGTCGCGGCTGTCGATCCGGTGGAGCGCGAGAGGGTCAAAGTCCCGCCGGGGCTGCTGTCCGAGCGGCAGACCCTGGTGCTGCAGCTTCTCTACGACCGCGAGATGGACGTGGCGGAGGTCGCGGCGATGCTGTCGATCGACGCGCAGACGGTCCGCAGCACGCGGCACAAGGCATTGGTCAAACTGAGAAAGCACTTCGCGGAGGAACTGTAGCGGCGAGGGATGCGCGACCCGCGCCCCTCGTATAACGCGGCAATGTGAGAGGACGGTACCGGATGAGCAACGACAACGAGCCCCCGGTCTCGGACAAGGAGCTCTGGCGGCGGGTGGCGATCGAGCGCCCACCGGAGACGGGCGTGACCGGGTCCGACGCCAACCTGATCGCGGCGCTGATCGAGGGCACCCTGAACGAGGACGACAAGGCCGTGCTGGAGGCACGCATGGTCGCCTCGCCCGTGGTGCGCGAGACGGTGCGCGCGATGCGCGACAACCCGGACCTGGGCGAGCCCATGATGCCGCCGGCCGGGATCGCCGAGCGCGCCAAGGCCGCCTTCGAGGCCAAGCCCGCGCCCAAAGCGCGGCGACGCGGCGCCGCGGGCTGGCTGGGCATCGGCATGCAGTGGGCCGCCACCGCCGCGTCCTTCGCGCTGGCCGCCTATGTCGGGTTCGACCTGGGCCGCGACACGGCGGTGGACGCCGCACGCACCGATGCGCTGGTGCGCAGCGAGCTGGCGCTGGACTTCGACGCCGACGACGACACCTTGGTCGCCACCATGGCGGCCGAGCGTCGAGGCGGGAGACTCCAATGAGCAGGTCGGGCAAGGGACTGGTTTCGCTCGGCACCCTGCCCTGGGTGCTGCTGGCGCTGTCGCTGGCGCTCAACGCGTTCTTCGTCGGCGGTCATCTCTACACCGAGACGCAGCTCGCCGAGGCCGAGGAATCAGCGGTCGAGCGGACGCGCCTGGTGGCCGAGCGGCTCGAGCTCGACCCGGCGCAGACCGCAGCCTTCCGCACCATGCGCAGCCGGATCGAGGCCGCGCGGGTCGACTACGGCTCCGCCGGCTCGCGTCACGCCGAGGTGATCTGGGGCGAGTTGGCCGAGCCCGAGCCGGACATGGCAGCGATCGACGAGCACCTGGAGCGATTCTGGGACGCGCGCAAGACGCTGCTCGAGACCAACCTGTCGGCGGCGCGCGACTTCCTCGACCGGCTCTCTCCGGAGCAGCGGCGCGAGTTCATCTCGCTCTCGCGCCACGCCGACGGCGCACCGGTCGGCACCCGGATGGAACGGCAGTAGGCGCAGGGCGGCTTTTCAAGAGCATTTTCTGTTCAGACGGCACCGGCCCGCGCCCCCACCCGGCCGCCCAACGA
>CAZMTC010000280.1:0-3348 GCA_964569105.1 uncultured Alphaproteobacteria bacterium
CATGCCGCACGATCAATTGCTCCTTGCATTACGGGGGCCGTCCATACATGAGGGCGATGGGAGAGCGGTCGCGGGAGAGGGGCTTTGGCCCCCTAGTCGAAATCCCTCGCCAGCTCCGCCCGCACGCGTTCGGGCATCACGGCCATGTGGCCGTAGTTCTCGTGCTCGATGGCGACGATGATCTGCTGGTCGGTCTTGCGGAACTTCTCGACCTGCTCGGGCGTGAAGCGGAAGTGGATGAACTGGACCGACGAGGCCTTGCCCTCGGCCGTCGTCCGGTCGACGTCCGCCTCGGGGTCGCCCGTCACCGTCTCGCCGTCGAAGCGGATCGACATGGCCTGCTCGACCCCGCCCAGGCGCGACAGCATGCGCCGGCGCTGGGTCTCGTCGGGGATCTCGAACATGACCGTCGCCACCAGCTCATTACCCTTGGGAATCAGCGGGTTATACGCGAGAAGTTCATCCTCGATCTGATCCTCGCCGCCCTTCTCGATATAGAGCATCTCGTGGACCTGGTGCCACATGGTCTCGTAGCTCTCGAAGTAGAAGGTGGCGTGCGGGCCTACGTCCATGCGGCGGTTGCGCTTCTTCGCGGTGATCTCGGCGCGCCGCTCCTTCCGGATGGTGGCGTAGTGCTCCATCTCCATGATGTCGGCGCGGGTGATCTCTCGCTTGGCGGTCATCGCGGCTGTGTCCGGCATGGTGTCAGCAACGTTCGGTCGGAATTGGGGCTCAGGATGGAACCTCGATCCCGTAGGCCCGCGCCAGCACCTCGACCGGGTGCGGCGCGCGCGGCGGGATCGTCTCGGCGTCGAGCTTCTCCATCCCTTGGAGGATGTGCGTGCCGGCGAGCGGGCATTCCGAGGCGACGATGCCCTGGCCCGCCTCGGCGGCCTTGCGCGCCACCGGCCGGCCGACCTTGATCGCGGTCTCGAAATTGTCCCTCATCACGCCCCACGAGCCGCCATGGCCCGAGCAGCGCTCGATCACCTCGAGCTCGATGCCGGGGATCAGGCGCAGCATCTCGGCCGCCTTCTGGCCCATGTTCTGGGCCCGCGCGTGGCACGCCAGATGCAGGGTGACGCCGTCCTCGGGCGCCTCGAGCCCGTCGGCCAGGCCGACCTCCTTGTTCAGCTCGACGACATACTCGGCGACGTCGAAGGTCGCCTCGGCCAGGCGCTTGACCTCCTCGTCCTCGGGTACCAGCAGCGGCCATTCGAACTTCAGCATCAGCGCGCAGGACGGCACCAGCGCGATCACCGCGTAGCCCTTCTCGATCCACGGCGCGAGGTCCCGCGCGGTGGCCTTGGCGCTCTCGGCCACCGCGGCCAGCTCGCCCTGCTCCATCTGCGGCATGCCGCAGCAGCGCGGATGGACCACCTCGGTCTCGACGCCGTTGCGCGCCAGGACCGCGCGGGTCGCCAGGCCGATCGAGGGGTTGTTGTAGTTGGAGAAACAGGTGGCGTAGAGCACCGCCTTCTTGCCGTGACCGGGTGCCTCGGCGTTCACCTCGGGCCCGTCCTTGGTCTTGGCGGTGAGCGGCGCGTCGGCGTAGCGCGGCAGCTCGGCCTCGCGGTGGACGCCGGCCATGCTCTCCATCAGCGGCCGGGTCAGGCCGTTGTGCCGGTCGGTGGCCCAGTTGGCCAGACCCGACAGCGCGGTGCCGAACTTGCCGTTGCGGTCGGTCTTGGTGAGCTGCTTCTCGGCGAAGCCGCGCTCGCCCTTCTTCGCTTCCACGGCGCGGTAGCGCAGCATCAGGTGCGGGAAGTCCAGGTCGAACTCGTGCGGCGGCACGTAGGGGCACTTGGTCATGAAGCACATGTCGCACAGCGTGCACGCGTCCACGACGTGCTTGAAATCCTCGCTCTCGACCGCGTCGAGCTCGCCCGTCTCGGACTCGTCGATCAGATCGAACAGGCGCGGGAAGCTGTCGCACAGATTGAAGCAGCGCCGGCAGCCGTGGCAGATGTCGAATACCCGCCGCAACTCGGCGTCCAGCTTCTCCTCGTCGTAGAAGTCGGGATCCTCCCACGCGATCAGGTGTCGCGTCGGGGCGTCCAGGCTGCCTTCCCGCATGGCCTATGCACCTGTCGGGGGGTTGCGGGTGGGGGAGCGGGCCGGAGCCGCGATACCAGAGTCAGGCCCGGGAGCCAAGGCGAACGGGAAGGGGACCGTGCCCCTTCCCCTCGGCCTTTCGCAGCAGCGGCTCAGTCGAGCTCGCCCAGCGCCTTCTGGAAGCGCCCGGCGTGCGACTTCTCGGCCTTGGCCAGCGTCTCGAACCAGTCGGCGATCTCGTCGAAGCCCTCGTCGCGGGCCGTGCGGGCCATGCCCGGATACATGTCGGTGTACTCGTGGGTCTCGCCCGCGATGGCCGACTTGAGGTTCTTCGTGGTGTCGCCGATCGGCTCGCCGGTGGCCGGGTCGCCCACGGCCTCGAGGAACTCGAGGTGGCCGTGCGCGTGGCCGGTCTCGCCCTCGGCGGTCGAGCGGAACACGGTCGAGACGTCGTTGAAGCCCTCGACGTCCGCCTTCTGGGCGAAATAGAGGTAGCGGCGGTTCGCCATCGACTCGCCGGCGAACGCGTCCTTGAGGTTCTGCTCGGTCTTGCTGCCTTTCAGGGAAGCCATCGAATCCTCCGTTCTTCGGTCACCGCGCGGGGCGGCTCCTCATTGCAGTGTCGGACGTCCAGAGAGCCCGGATACGTCTTGAATATGCCGCGCACCAAGGCGCGAGTCAACAGTTTAGAATAATTCTAGAAAAAATGATAATGCGTTGCACTAGCGATCATCGTTCTGCGAAACGCGGACGATGATATCGACCCGGCGGACCGACATGCCCTCGGGCGGCTCGGGCACTTCGGCGACCGAGAGCTCGTCGCCCGGGATGTCCTGGACGCCACCCGTCTCCTCGAAGAAGAAGTGGTGATGGTCGGACGTGTTGGTGTCGAAATAGGATCGGCCGGGCTCGACCACGACCTCGCGCAGCAACCCGGCGTCGGTGAACTGGTGCAGCGTGTTGTAGACCGTGGCGAGCGACACGCGCACGCCGCCGCTCATCGCCTCGCCGTGGAGCTGCTCGGCTGTGACGTGGCGGTCCTCGCCATCGAACAGCAGCTTGGCCAGCGCCAGCCGCTGCCGCGTCGGCCGCAAGTTGGCCCCGCGCAGGCGCTCGAGAACGTTGGAGTAGGGTCGGCTCGCAGTCATGCGTCCAATGTAGTCCATTTAGAGTGATTGTAAAGTGCGATGTTGGTTTGTCCCTGACAGTTGGTCGGCGCGTCTGCGCCGCCCTGCTGCGCCGGCCCGCTCCCCCACCCGGCCGCCCATAGCAGGATACTGTCGTTGGGCGGCC
>CAZMTC010000281.1:0-3314 GCA_964569105.1 uncultured Alphaproteobacteria bacterium
CCGCCGGGGCGTGGCGCAGACCGGCAGCCTCGGATATTGGATCGGCGCGGATTTCGCGCGCCGAGGCTACATGACCGAAGCGCTCTACGCGCTGATGGACTTTGCCTTCGACCAACTCGGTCTGCACCGGCTGGAGGCCGCCTGCCTCCCGAGCAACGTGGCAAGCCGGGCGCTGCTTCTCAAGGTCGGCTTCCGGGAAGACGGTTACGCGCGGCAGTACCTGCGAATTAACGGGGAATGGCAGGACCACCTGCTGTTCTCGATCCTGCGCAGCGACCGGCGTGCCGCGACCGGCAGAACTTCGCTGCGGGAGCGGGCCGGCCTGTAGCCCGGTTCCGCTCAGCCGCCGTTGTGCCAGGTCGCGCCGTCAGGCGTGGCCGGCATCGCCCGACAGCATGGAGGGATCGAAGCCGAGCTTGGCGATCGCCCGCTCCCACTTGTTGTCGATCCGGTCATCGAAGACCAGATTCTCGTCGGGCGGACAGTGGAGCCAGCCGTTGGCCTGGATCTCCGCGTCGAGCTGTCCCGGCCCCCAGCCGGCGTAGCCCAGTGCAAGCAGGCGCCGGCGCGGTCCGCTACCTGCGGCGATGTCGCGCAGGATGTCGATGGTCGCGGTCAAGGCCGTGTTGGCGTCGACCTGGAGGGTGCCGTCCTGTCGATACTCCCCGCTGTGCAGCACGAAACCGCGGCCGGACTCCACGGGCCCGCCGAAATGGACCCTGATCTCGTCGGACAGGTTGCTCGGTTCGATTCCGAGTTGGGCCAGCAGATCGGGAAAGGTGATCGCGCCCACCAGTCTGTTGATCACAAGACCCATCGCCCCCTCGGAATTGTGTGCACACATATAGATGACCGTGCGCGCGAAGCGGGAATCGGTCATGGTCGGCATGGCGACGAGAAGTTGCCCGGTCAGATATTCGCCGCTCCCGGCAGTTCGCGTACCTTGCTGCATCCTCGTGCTCCTCGGACCTGCTTGCGCAGCACCGCTCCTCAGGGTCTGCCGGTTGTCCGCCGGCGTTGCGGATCCCGACGTGCACCATTATGCCACAGGCGACGGCCGGCACGGAGCGGGCCGGCACCGCACGCCCTTGTGAGCGGCGCTCGCCCTGTCCCACCATATATAATGATTGTCGAGGGATAGTGAGAGACTACCGAGCGATGCACAGCGGCTTTTGTATGAGGGGATTGCCTGGGGCCGGCTTGGCCCGCCGGCGCGGCCATGCTCTTGCCATGGTCAAGCCGGTCGTCGCCGGCCTTGTCGTGCTGGCGACCGCAATTCTCGGCGCCGCGTCGTCCCTCGCGGCGAGCGGGCCCTGGCTGGACCACGAGCAGGCCAGGGTGCGGCTGATCGCCGCGCAATCCGCGGTCGGCGACGGCGAACAGCTGAGCCTCGGACTGGAGTTCAGGCTGGCGCCCGGCTGGAAGATCTACTGGCGCTCGCCGGGCGACGCCGGCTATCCGCCGGACATCGACTGGTCGCGTTCGAGCAATCTGGAGCGGGCCGAGCTGTCCTGGCCGGTGCCGGAGCGCTTTTCACTCTTCGGGCTCGAGACCTTCGGATACGGCGAGCAGATCGTTCTGCCGCTCAGCGTGGAACCCCGCACGGCCGCGGCATCTCTTCGGCTGGTCGGCGACCTGACCTACCTGGTCTGCGCCGAGGTCTGCATTCCGCACGAAGGGGTGCTGCGCCTCGACCTGCCGGCCGGTCCGGCCGCGCACAGCCGCGAGGCCCTCCTGATCGAGAGCTTCGCCGCGCGCGTTCCGGGCGACGGCTCCGCTGCGGGGCTGTCGCTGGAGCGAGCGGTTCTGGCCGGCCCCGCCGATGACCAGGTGCTGCTCGTCGATCTGCACGCCGAGCGGCCGCTCGAGGCCCCCGACGTCATTGTCGAGGGGCCGTCCGGCTTCGCCTTCGGCAAACCGGCGGTGAGTCTAAGCAGGGAGCGGCTGACGGCGGAAATGCGCGTGCCGGTCTCGCGCGGCCAGCAGGCGAGCGGCGTTCTGGAGGGCAAGCGCGTCACGCTGACGGTCTTCGACGGCGCCCGTGGCCTGGAACGGACTGCGGTCCTTCGCTATGCCGATCCGGCGGCTGCGCTCGATGCGGCGCTGGCGTCGCCCGGGCCGTCCTTGCTCTGGATGCTGGCGCTCGCCCTGTTGGGCGGGCTGATTCTCAATCTCATGCCCTGCGTCCTTCCCGTGCTGTCGATCAAGCTGCTGTCGGTGATCGACCAGGGCGGCCGGGCGCGTGGCGCCATACGCGCCGGCTTCCTGGCCTCGGCGGCCGGCATCGTCGCCACCTTCCTGCTCCTGGCCGCTGTCGCGATCGCAGTCAAGGCGGCCGGCATGACGGTCGGCTGGGGCATCCAGTTCCAGCAGCCCGTCTTCTTGTCCGCCATGGCCCTGCTGGTGGTGCTCTTTGCCTGCAATCTGTTCGGATTCTTCGAGATCCCCTTGCCGGGATGGCTGGGCGGCCTGGCCTCCGCGCCGGCTCCGGAACGGCTAGCGTCGCAGGGCGCCAGGCCCGCGCTTGCCGGCCATTTCCTGACCGGCGCGCTGGCGACCCTGCTGGCGACGCCCTGTTCCGCGCCCTTTCTCGGCACCGCGGTCGGCTTTGCTCTTGCGCGCGGGCCCCTGGAGATCCTCGCCATCTTTGCCGCACTCGGCCTTGGCCTGGCCCTGCCATACCTCGGCGTTGCCGCGGTGCCCAGACTGGCCGGCGCCTTGCCGCGCCCCGGCCGGTGGATGATGACACTGCGCCGGCTGCTCGGCCTGGCACTGGCGGGCACCGGGGTCTGGCTCCTCTGGGTTCTGTCGCGCCAGGCCGGCGACGAGCTCGCCGTCGCGCTCGGCGCACTGCTGGCCACGATCACCGTGCTACTCGGCCTCTCGGCCCGCCGGCGCCGGCCCGCCGGGGATGCCGGTTGGCAACGGGCCGCCCGAGGGGCGACGGCCGGCCTGGCGGCGCTTGCGGTCGCGCTGCCGCTCGTGGTCGGCGGCCCAACGGCCGGCGGATCGGCGGACGACGGGCTCTGGCGCGCCTTCGATCGTGCCGCGATCGAAGACCACGTCGCGGCCGGCCGACTGGTCTTCGTCGACGTAACCGCCGATTGGTGCATCACCTGTCAGGTCAACAAGCGGCTGGTGCTCGAAGATCCCCGGGTTGCCGACCGGCTCGCCGCGGAGAGCCTGCGTCCGATGCGCGCCGACTGGACTTTGCCGGACGAGCGGATCTCGGATTTCCTGGCGCGTTTCGGGCGCTACGGCATTCCCTTCAATGTCGTCTTCGGGCCGGGCGCGCCCGAGGGCATCCCCCTTCC
>CAZMTC010000282.1:0-3186 GCA_964569105.1 uncultured Alphaproteobacteria bacterium
TGATGAAGGAACTGCCCGCGACGCTGATCCTGCGGCCCTTCGGCTTCAACACGCTGGCCGCGCGGACCTACGAGTATGCCGCCGACGAGCAGCTCGTCGCGGCATCCAGCCCGGCGCTGGCGATCGTGCTCGCCGGCATCGTCCCGGTCATCCTGTTGAGCCGGGCAATCGGCCGGTCGCGTCCGGGTGGCGGGACGCACGAAGCATGATCGCGCTCACGCTCCAGCACATCGTTCACGACTTCGGCGAGGTGCGGGCCGTCGACGATTTGTCGCTCGACGTGCATGCCGGCGAGGTGGTGTGCCTTGTCGGACCGTCGGGCTGCGGCAAGACGACGGCCTTGCGCATCGCCGCGGGGCTCGAACCGGTCCAGCGCGGTCGGGTGCTGATCGACGGCGAGGTGGTCGCCGACGGCGCCACCGGGGGCTCCGCTCCGCCCAACGAGCGCTCGGTCGGGTTGATGTTCCAGGACTTCGCGCTGTTCCCCCACCTGAGCGTGCGCGACAACGTCACCTTCGGCCTGCGCCACCTGGCGCCCAAGTCGCGCGAGCGGCGGGCCATGGACATGCTGACCCAGGTCGGCATGGCACTTCGGGCCGACGCCTTCCCGCACACGCTGTCCGGGGGCCAGCAGCAGCGCGTGGCGCTTGCGCGCGCGCTCGCGCCGGAGCCGCAGGTGATGCTGCTCGACGAGCCGTTCTCGGGCCTCGACGCCAACCTGCGCCGCGAGGTGCGCGACCAGACGCTGCACGTGCTCAAGGACAGCGGCACCGCGGCGCTGCTGGTCACCCACGACCCGGAGGAGGCCATGTTCATGGCCGACCGCATCGCGGTGATGCGTGAGGGCCGGATCGAGCAGATGGGCACCCCCGAGGCGATCTTCTTCCACCCGAGCACACCCTTCGTCGCGTCGTTTTTCGGCGAGGTGAACCGCGTCGAGGGCACGGTCTACGGGGGGCGGGTGGAGACGCCGTTCGGGGAGGTCCAAGCGGCCGGGTTGGAGGACGGCACGGCAGTCGAAGTGCTGATCCGACCGGAGGGGCTGACCGTGCGGCTCGCCGACGGCGCGCCGGCCGGCCACGGCGGCCGGGTGATCACCGTGCGTCAGCTCGGCCGATCCTCGCTGGTTCATCTGTGCGTCGACGGGCGTACCGGCGGGGCGCACCTGCACGTCCACAGCCGTATGCCCGGTCGCATGCGGCTGGCGACCGACGACCGGGTCGAGATCGCGGTCGATCCGGACCACGCCTTCGTCTTTCCCCGCCCAGCGGAGTAGGGTGCAGGGCAGGGCTCGCCGCATTGCGGACTTGCGGCCTTTCTGCAATGATCGCTGCGAATTGCGCAAACGACCCATGTTCGGAGGACACGGTCGATGAGTGAGCTTTTCGGGCCGCAAATGGTCATGCTGATCGGTCAGATTGGTATCTGGCAGATCCTGCTGATCGTTCTGGCCGTGGTGCTGCTGTTCGGCGCGGGCAAGATCCCGCGGCTGATGAAGGACATGGGCCAAGGGATCAACGCCTTCAAAGCCGGGCTCAAGGAGAGCAAGTCCAGCGACGACGACGAAGGCGAAGGCGACGAGGTCGAGACCCCCAAGGCGCTCGAGGACGACGCCAAGACCGAGCCCACCAAGGCGCGCCGCAAGACGAAGGCGACACAGGACTGATCCCCCGCACCGCCCGCCCGGGCCTTTCCGCCCGGCGTGGAGGTTGAAGGCCGATGTTCGACATCAGCTGGTTCGAATTGTTGGTCGTGGCCGTGGTGGCTCTGGTCATCATCGGTCCCAAGGACCTGCCGCGAACGTTGCGCAACATCGCGCAATGGGTCCGGCGCGGGCGCCGAATGATGAACCAGTTCCGTTCCGGCTTCGACGACATGGTGCGTGAGGCGGAGTTGGACGAACTGCGCCAGCAGGCGAGCAAGCTCCAGAACTACGATATCAAGGACGAAGCCGGCCAGCTGATCGATCCTACGGGCGACGTGCAGCGCAGCGTGAAGGGCGCGGTCCGCGAGGCCGAGCGCGAAGCGGCCGACGAGTCCCCGGCGATCGAGAAGACCGAGGCGGGAGTGGAGCCGGCGCTGGCCGAAGCCGGGGTGACCTCCGCCGAGACGCGGCCGGATGGCGGCGCGCAGGAGCGCAAGGGTTCGGATGACGGCGCGGACAAGGCGGACGGCGACATGGCCAAGGCCCGGTCCGACGAGCCGGACAAGGAGCGGGATGCGCCGAAGACCGACGCGGAGCCGAAGGCAAACGATCCGGCAAAGGCCGGCGGCGAACGCGGTTAGGCGGTAGCCGGTGAACCAGGCTACGCCCCATCCAGATCAGCAGACGGCCATGCCGCTGATGGACCATCTGGTCGAGCTGCGGGCCCGGCTGGTGCGCGCGGTCGGCTTCTTCTTCGTCGCCTTCGTCGGCTGCTATTTCATCGCCCCCGATGTCTACGACTTTCTGACGCTGCCCCTGCAGGAGAAGCTGCCTCAGGGCCGCCTGATCGCCACCGGCCTGGCCGAACCTTTCTTCACGCGCGTAAAGGTCGGATTCTACGCGGCGCTGTTCATCTCCTTCCCGGTGATCCTGATCCAGATCTGGCTGTTCATCGCGCCGGGCCTGTACAAGCACGAGCGCAAGGCGGCGATGCCGTTCCTGGCCGCGACGCCGGTCCTGTTCGCCGCGGGTGGGGCGCTCGTCTACTACTTGATCATGCCGCTGGCGTGGCAGTTCTTCCTGGGCTTCGGCCAGGAGGCCGGGCAAAACCAGATGGCGATCGAGTTCGAGCCCAAGGTCAACGAGTACCTGTCGCTCGTGCTGCGCCTGATATTCGCCTTCGGCATCGCCTTCCAGCTCCCGGTCGCGCTGACGCTGATGGCGCGGGCGGGGCTGGTCACGGCGGCGACCCTGGCCAAGCAGCGACGCTACGCCATCGTCGCCGTGTTCGTCGTGGCCGCGATCCTGACGCCGCCCGACATCGTCTCGCAAGTCGGGCTGGCGCTGCCCATTCTCGTCCTCTACGAGATCTCGATCCTGCTCGCGCGGCTGATGGAGAAGAAGCGCGCCCAGAAGCAGGCCGAGGAGGAGGCCGAGCTCGGTCTCTAGGGTATGGGCCGCCGGCCCTGGACGCACTGCGGCGGCGCGCCTATAACCCGCGCGAACCCTCCCCCAAGGGCCTTTCGATGTTCGACATTCGC
>CAZMTC010000283.1:0-711 GCA_964569105.1 uncultured Alphaproteobacteria bacterium
TGAAGGACGCGCTGGTCACCATGGCGGGCAAGCCGCGCGGCTGCATTGGCGTGATCGACGCGGGCGGCGACCTGGTCGGCATCATCACCGACGGCGATTTGCGCCGGCACATGAGCGACGGGCTGCTGGCGCAGACGGTCGAGGAGATCATGACCCGCAACCCGCTGACCATCGAGGGCGATGCGCTGGCCGCCGAGGCCGTGCGGTTCATGAACGAACGACGCATCACCTCGATGTTCATCCTCGACGGCCGCAAGCCGGCGGGCGTGATCCACGTCCACGACATCTTCCGCGCGGGCGTGGTGTAGGCCCCGCCAGGTTCCGGGTTGCTCCTTCGCGGCCGTCCTACTCCAGTGCATTCTTCATTGCCCTCATCCTGAGTAGCCCGCCGCAGGCGGGCGTATCGAAGGGCGAGGGCAACCCCGCTCGGTGGCAGCGTGTCTATTGCCGCAATCGCCCTCGCCCTTCGATACGGCCGCTTCGCGGCCTACTCAGGATGAGGGCGAGGGGGAGAGCGGTTGGGACGGCCCGCTCCTCACAGCGACCAGCGGCGGCAGCCCTCGGGCAGATCGAGGCGGCGCCAGACGTCCTTGATGTCGGCGACCAGGCCGCCCGAGGGCAGCAGACGGCGGATGTCGCCGGGCTCGAACGCGGCGTAGTGGCGGTGCGGCACCGCGCAGACCAAGCTGTCGTAGGTCGCGCCGTCGAGAC
>CAZMTC010000283.1:721-3111 GCA_964569105.1 uncultured Alphaproteobacteria bacterium
TGGCCGCGCGCCTCGAGCCCGCGCACCACGTCGATGACCTTGGAATTGCGCAGGTCGGGCACGTTCTCCTTGAAGGTCAGGCCGAGCACCAGCGCGCGGCCCGGCGTACCGGCGGCGAGATGGATCCGCTCGGCGATGTGGTCGCCCATGCCGTCGTTGATACGCCGGCCGGCGAGGATGATCTCGGGACGGGCGCCGACTTCCTCGGCGGCGTGGGCGAGGTAGTAGGGATCGACGCCGATGCAGTGGCCACCGACCAGCCCCGGGCGGAAATCGAGGAAGTTCCACTTGGTGTTGGCGGCGTCGAGCACGTCGTAGATCGAGATGCCCATCTGCCCGAAGATGGACGCGACCTCGTTGACGAAGGCGATGTTGATGTCGCGCTGGGCGTTCTCGATCACCTTGGCGGCCTCGGCGGTGCGGATGTCGTGCGCGACGAAGGCGCCGCCCTCGGTGATCGAGCCGTAGATCTCGGCCAGCCGCGCCGCGACCTCGGGCGTCTGGCCCGCCACCACCTTGGTGATGCGCTCGACCGTGTGCGTGCGGTCGCCGGGGTTGATGCGCTCGGGCGAGTAGCCGAGGAAGAAGTCGCGCCCGGGCTCGAGCCCCGAGGCGCGGGCCAGGATGGGGCCGCAGAAATCCTCGGTCACGCCGGGATAGACCGTGCTTTCGAGAACGACGATCGCGCCGGGTCCCAACACGCCGCCCACCGTCTCCGACGCCGAGGCGACCGCGCCCAAATCCGGCCGACGGTCGTCGCCCACGGGCGTGGGCACGGTCACGATGTAGACCTCGGCGCCGCGCATCGCCTCCGGGTCGGCGGTGACCGCGAGGGTCGAGGCGGCGAGATCGCGCGGCAGCACCTCGCCGGTGCGGTCGCGACCGGCGCGCAGCTGCTCGACCCGGCTCGTGTCGACGTCGAAGCCGACGACGTCGTAGCGCTTGGCCAGCGCGACGGCGAGCGGCAGGCCGACATAGCCGAGGCCGACGACCGCGATCCGGGTTGATGGGGCCATGGAGTGCCTGGGATCGGTTTGTGACGGGGCCGGCGCGGCGCGCCGGGCCCCGCCCCTCTAGCGGGCGGCGGATACGCTGTCAATCGCGGCGCGCCGGGCTTGACGTTCATTTCCTGAACGCCGTATTGTTCATTGCTTGAACAACGAGGGCCGGCGATGCCCAGATCGAACAGCGACGTGGCCGCCGACGGCGACACCGAGATCACGCTGGGGGTGCTCAGCGCGGTCGAGGAGAACAGCGAGCTGACCCAGCGCTCGGTGGCGAGCGAGCTGGGCATCGCGCTGGGCCTGGCGAACGCGTACCTCAAGCGCTGCGTGAAGAAGGGCCTGGTCAAGGTCAAGCAGGTGCCGCCCAACCGCTACGCCTACTACCTGACGCCCCAGGGTTTCGCCGAGAAGTCGCGGCTGACCGGCGAGTACCTGTCGGCCTCCTTCACCTTCTTCCGCCGCGCCCGCACCCAATGCGTCGAACTTTTGGGCGAGTGCGCCGGCCGCGGCTGGACCCGCGTCGGCTTGTGGGGTGTCGGCGACCTGGCCGAGATCGCGACGCTGTGCGCCGACGAGGCCGGGGTGGAGATCGTCGGCGTCGTCGGGCCCGAGCATGCCGGGCCGCGCTTCGCCGGCTATCCGGTGGCGGCGACGCCCGAGGCGCTGGGGACGGTCGACGCCATCCTGCTGACCGAGCTGCGCGAGCCCCAGGGCGCCTTCGAGGCGGCCACGAGCGCGCTGCCGGCGCACCGCGTGCTGACGCCGCGGCTGTTGCGCGTCGCGCGCGCCGCACCCGGCATGGAGGACGCGCAATGAACCGCTGGTACGTCGCCCAGACCCAGTCGCGGGCGGAGCAGACCGCGGTGCGGCACCTGGAACGCCAGGGATTCGACGCCTACCTGCCGCGCTACCGCAAGCGCCGGCGCCACGCGCGCAGGACCGAGACCGTGACCGCGCCGCTGTTCCCGGGCTACCTGTTCATCCGCATGGACGTGGCCATGACCCGGTGGCGGGCGATCCGCTCGACCGTCGGGATCAAGTCGCTGATCTGCACCGGCGACGCGCCGCTGCCGGTGCCCGACGGCGTGGTCGAGGACATCCGGGCGCGCGCCGACGAGGACGGGCTGGTACCGGTGCGCCCGCCCGCCCCCTTCGCCAAGGGCGAGACGGTGCAGGTCACCGGCGGCCCACTGGCGGACCAGGTGGGCTGGTTCGAGTGCTGCACCGACGACGAGCGGGTGGTGATCCTGCTCAACCTCCTGGGCCGCCAGATCAGGGTTCCGCTGCCCATCGGCGCGGTACGCGCATTCGCCTGACGCCGGGCCGCTTGTCGCCCCGCTGCATCCCTGCAATAGTCGTCGCCCGCCCAGACCCGCCCAGGGTCCA
>CAZMTC010000284.1:0-3029 GCA_964569105.1 uncultured Alphaproteobacteria bacterium
CGGAAGCCGGCGGCCCACAGGGCGCGCGCGGCGCCGTAGAAATCCTCGGCGTCGGTCGCCAGCTCGAAGATCGGACCGGGCGAGGTGAAGATCATCGCCGCGTCTTCGATCGGCGTGGCGTGCACGCCGCCGAAGGGCGGATGGCTTTTCATCAGCTCGATCAGGTCGTGCTTGCGGGTGACGGGGAGCCGCGCGAGGGCCTCGCGGCTGTCGATCTCCTCGGGATCGACGTCCGCGAGCATCTTCGCGTACCAGGGCGCGTTGATCTTGGCCCGTGCGACCTGCTCGGAGAGCCGCGCCATCACCTCGCGCTCGCGCACTTCGGGATCGCGGGTCTCCAACGCGTCGTAATACTCGTCCTTGGCGGCCATGGGACTCCCTGTCAGGCGCTTCGGGGCCGCAACCGGGCCCCAACGGAATGCTCGAATTTTCGCGGTACGGCGGTCAGGCGAGCCAGCGCTTGCGCCGCTTGTAGTGCTTGACGTCGCGATAGCTGCGGCGGCCCTCCGAGGAGAGGCCGAGGTAGAACTCCTTGACGTCCTCGTTCTCGGCGAGCGCCTGGGCTTCGCCGTCCATGACGACCCGGCCGTTTTCGAGGATATAGCCGTACTTGGCGTATTTGAGCGCCATGTTGGTGTTCTGCTCGGCGAGCAGGAAGGTCACGCCCTCCTTCTCGTTGAGCGCCTTGACGATGTCGAAGATCTCCTCGACGAGCTGCGGCGCGAGGCCCATCGACGGCTCGTCGAGCAGGATCAGCTTGGGCCGCGCCATCAGCGCGCGACCGATCGCGGTCATCTGCTGCTCGCCGCCGGAGGTGTAGCCCGCCTGGGAGCTGCGCCGCTCGCGCAGGCGGGGAAAATAGTTGTAGACCAGCTCGAGGTCCTGACGCACGGCGCCGGCGCCGTCGGTGCGCGTATAGGCACCGGTCATCAGGTTCTCCTCGACCGTCAAATGCTCAAAACAATGGCGGCCCTCCATGACCTGGATGACGCCGCGCCGGACCAGATCGTTGGGCGTCAGGGCCTGCACCCTCTCGCCGCGATACTCGATCGTGCCCTTGGTGACGTCGCCGCGCTCGGCGCGCAGCAGGCTGGAGACCGCCTTGAGTGTCGTGGACTTGCCGGCGCCGTTGGCCCCGAGGAGGGCGACCATGCCCCCCTCGGGAACCTCGAGCGTAACGCCCTTCAGCACGAGGATCACGTGGTCGTAGATCACCTCGATATTGTTCACTGACAGTAGCGTCTGGCTCACGGCGTCGACTCCCTGTTCACGCTTTTCGTTGTCGGAAGCTGTCGCGGCTCAATTGCAGTCGCGGACTTCCAGATTGTTCTCGTCGGCGTACTTCAGCGCGGCTTCCTCGATCATCGGATTGGTCAGCTCGCGCATCGGGTCGATCCAGTCGGAGATCTGGGTCCATTTCTCGCCGTCCCACTCCTGGATCATCACCTTGCCGTTGACACCCTCGTGATTGGCGCAGGTGATCTGAATCGGCGTGGTCATGCCCTTGGCCCCCACCGACTCCAGACGTTCCTCGCTGAGGTCGAGGTTCTCGAAGGCATCGCGCACGTTCGCGGGCGTCGGCTCCTTGCCGGCCCGGATCGCGTCGCGGGCCGCCTCGGTGATGTAGATCCCGGTGATGATGCCACGGTTGTAGAGCACCTCGCCGAGATTGTTCTCCATCGCCGCCTCGCGGTCGCCGCCGTAGACGACCTCGACGATCTTGTCGATGATCGGGAAATCGGTGCCCGGAGCGTTGAAGCTGGCGGCCTTGTAGCCCGCGGCGCCCTTGCCGGCGGGTACCACGTCAGGCTCGGCGCCCGACCACCAGTTGCCGATGAAGTTCTCGATCGGGTAGCCGTTGTTGATGGATTCCTTGACCGCGGTCGAGTTCATGATGCCCCAACCCCACATGTACAGGTAGTCGGGGTTGTCGCGCACGATGTCGAGCCAGATGGACCCCTGCGAGGCCATGCTGTCGACCGGGACCGGATACTTGAGGAAGCCGAAGCCGAACTCCTCCGACATCTTCTCGAGCGTGGGGATCGGCTCGCGGCCGTAGGCCACGTCGAGGTAGATCAGGCCGATGGCCATGTCCTTCATGTTGGCCATGCCGCCTTCCTGCTCGGCGACCCACTTGGTAATGGCAGTGGCCTGGTTCCAGTAGGTCATCGGCGCGTTGAAGGTCCACTTGTAGACCTTGCCGTAGGCGGCGCGGGTGTCGCCGTAGCCCGAGGAGAACAGCGGCAGCTGGTCCTCGCGCGCCTTCGGGATCAGCTCGTAGGTGATGCCCGTCGACAGCGGCGTGATCATCACGGGCTGGCTGCCCTTGACCCGCTGATAGCATTCGACGCCCTTGGGCGTCGAATAGCCGGTCTCGCACTCCTCGTACTCGACGGTGTGGCCCTCGATCCCGCCGGTCGCGTTGACCATCTTCACGAAGTCGGAATACCCGTTGGCGAAGGGGATCCCGTTCGGCGCGAAGTTGCCGGTACGATAGCTGAGATTGGCCACGGCGAACGACTCGGCCGCCGCATCCTGGGCGAGCGGCCCAGCCGCGCACACCGCGGCAACCGCGGCGACTGATAGCGTTTTGAGGTTCATTCGTTTTCCTCCCTGAACCATGCTGCATCGACACGGCCGAGGCCGTGTCCATAGGCAAGGACGGTAGCACGACCTGCTATACCGTCAAAGCCCGGCCCCGGCCGCAGGCCAACCCGCATCAGTACGGGAACGGCCACAGCCGGAGTTTCTCCTTCACGATCGACCACAGCCGGGCGAGGCCCAGCGGCTCGACGATCAGGAAGAACATGATCAGCGCGCCGTAGACGACGAACTGCAGATGCTCGGCGGTGACCGAGGTGATCTCGAACCCGATCAGGCTCGGCCCGTTCTTGAGCACCACGGGCATCACCGTGATGAACGCCGCGCCCAGGAACGAGCCCAGGATGCTGCCCAGGCCGCCGACGATGATCATGAACAGGACCGGGAAGGACACCAGCAGGATGTCGAAATTCTCCGTGCTGGCGGTG
>CAZMTC010000285.1:0-3020 GCA_964569105.1 uncultured Alphaproteobacteria bacterium
GGGCTCGCTCGTAAATCCCGTGAGGATCCTTGCGCCCTCGGACGCGCGCCTTCGCGCGTGATGCCCCCATAGCCTGATCCGAATGGCCGCGCTCTGCCCGACTGTAGCAATAACAGTATTAAACGAAACCTTTATGTTCCGTTTCAATCGTCGATTGATGCCAGGCGGTGGAGCGTGTCCAGCCGGCGCGGTCGGCTTGCCGGCGCTCAAAAATTCCAGTCGGGGTCGGGCACCCCGGCGAAGGCCTTGTTGAGGCCCTCGCCCCAGAGCGTGCGGATGCTCTGCCAGTAGGGGTCGTCCTCGTCCAGGCGCAGCCGCAGCGCCGTTCTTTGGGTATCGCGCTTGACGATCAGCAGGTCGATGGGCGGGCCCACCGTGGCGTTGGAGCGCATGGTGCTGTCGAACGAGATCAGCGCGCACTTCACCGCTTCGAGCAGGCTGGTCGAGGTGGTCAGCACGCGGTCGAGCACCGGCTTGCCGTACTTGACCTCGCCGATCTGGAGATAGGGCGTGTCCTCCGACGCCTCGATGAAATTGCCGGCGGCGTAGATCTCGAACAGGCGCAACCGGCCGCCCTTGACCTGCCCGCCGAACAGGATCGAGGCGACGAACTTGATGTCGTGGGCGCGCAGCGCCTCGCCGTGGTCCTCGAACACCTCGCGCAGGGCGTTGCCGACCAGCTTGGCGGCGTTGTACATGCTGTCGCACTCGAGCAGGCTGGGCGAGCCGTTGCGCCCCTCGATGCCGTCCTGGAGGATCGAGACCACCGACTGGGTGACCGAGAGGTTTCCCGAGGTGCACAGGCAGAACACCCGCTCGCCCGGGTCCTCGAACACGAACATCTTCTGGAAGGTGGCGACCCTGTCGGCACCGGCACTGGTGCGGCTGTCCGAGGCCATGACCAGGCCCTGGTCGAGGAGCATGCCGACGCAATAGGTCACGGCGAGGGGGATCCTGGTCCGGGGTGCGCGGGTGGAAGCGCCTGCAAAATGGTCGAGCCGCGCCCGGCGATCAAGGGCGGGCCACGCAGAGCTCCTCGGCGGACCACACCCTCCCTCGCTACTGCGTCACCGACAGGCGGATCACCACGTCCATCGTTTCGGTGCCTCCGCCCTGGCGAAGCCCGCGGACCGGGCTGGCGTCGGCATAGTCGTGGCCGATGGCGGCGGCGACATAGCGCCCGGTGGCCGAGACACCGTTGGCGGCGTCGAAGCTGACCCAGCCGAGGTCGGGCACCAGCGCCGAGGCCCAGGCGTGACCGGCGGCGTGCTGCTCCTCGTCGTCCGAAGAAACCAGGTAGCCCCCGACATAGCGCGCCGGCACGCCCAGGGCGCGGCAGCAGGAGATGAAGACGTGGGCGTGATCCTGGCACACGCCGGCCCCGTCGCGGAGCGCCTCGGCGGCGGTGGTGTGCACGTGGGTGGCGCCCTCGGTGTAGCGGATCGCCGCATGCACCGCGCGCATGAGGTCGTGGAGCACGGAGAGCCGGTCCGCCGCCATGGCCGGACGGAAGCTTTCGGCCAAGTCGAGCAAGGCCGCGTCGGGACGGGTAAACACGGTCTGCCGCAGATAGACCGGCACGGGGAGGGTCGAATGCTTGGCCGGCACGGTGCCCCCGGTGTCCACGGTCTCGACCTCGCCTTCGGCGGTGATGCTGACCGTCTTCTCGGGACTGTCGAGGACCAGCGTATGGCAAAGGTTGCCCAGATGGTCGGTCCAGGCCACGAGGTTGCCCGGCGTCGTGACCTTCCAACGACGCACGGTCTGGCGCGCGGAATCGCGTGGCGTCATGCGCAGATACTGCACCAGCCGGTGCAGGGGCTGTCCGTAGGCGTAGTGCGTCTCATGGCGGATGCGAATACGCATGTCTGTCCCTGACGGAAGGGTGGCGCGTCTGTTCGGCCCTGTGGCGCCGGCCCACCCGAGCTTGTCGAAGGGCCCCCTATTCGATGGGCTCTGCCATCATGAAGTCGCGCTGAATCTGAGCACCGAGATCGTTGTTACGCTCGAGAAAGTGCTCCAGGAACTCGTGCAGCCCACTTTGGAAGATTCGTTCGATCTTCTCGAATCGCAGTGACGCGTAGATCTCCAACGCCGTGCGCTCGCAGTCGAGCACGCGGCCGCCGGCCAGGTCCTCCAGCACGGGCAGGATCTCGTCGAAGCAATGGCGCAGCGAACGCGGCATGTCGGCACGCAGGGTCAGCATCTCCGCCACCTTCCAGGGCCGGATCGTGTCCCTGTAGACCTCGCGGTAGGTGCGGAAGGCGCTGACCGAACGCAGGATCGCTCCCCATTGGTAGTAGTCGACCGCACCGCCCACCGCCTCGCCTCGAGGCAGCAGCACGTGATACTTCACATCGAGGATGCGCGCGGTGTTGTCCGCACGCTCGAGGAAGGTGCCCAGGCGCAGGAAGTTGAACGCGTCGTCACGGCGCAGCGTGCCGAAGGTGACGCCGCGGAACAGGTGCGAGCGCTCCTTGATCCAGTCGAAGAAGGCGCGCTCGCTCCACCGTCTCAGCTTGGCGGTGTCGAGCCCCGAGGCCTCGAGCCAGGTGGCGTTGAGCGCCTCCCACATCTCGGTCGTGATCGCCGTGCGCTCCGCGCGCGCGTTTTCGCGCGCGGCGCGCAGGCAGCTCACGATCGACGACGGGTTGCCGGGGTCGAGCGCCATGTAGGCGATGACGTTCTCCTCGTTCGCTTCGTCGAAGCGCTCGTCGAAGTCGGCCGGGTCGGGACCGATCAGGACGGCCGGGCGCCAGTGCAGCTCGGCCTGGCTGGCGACCGAGGGCAGGCGCGACATGCGGAACGAGACATCGAGCGTCCGCGCGGCGTTCTCGGCGCGCTCGACATAGCGCGACATCCAGTAGAGGTTTTCGGCGGTGCGGCTGAGCATCGGGGCCTACTCCTGCAAGACCCAGGTGTCCTTGGTGCCGCCGCCCTGCGAGGAGTTGACCACCAGCGAGCCCTCGCGCAGCGCGACCCGGGTCAGCCCGCCGGGGATCACCGCCACCTCCTCGGCC
>CAZMTC010000286.1:0-2081 GCA_964569105.1 uncultured Alphaproteobacteria bacterium
AGAGCACGTCGGACTTTACATTGCGCCAGCGGCGGATGGAGATGTTGAGCCGTGCAGGATGGAACTCCTTGAGCAAGGTCCGAATCTCGCTCGGTCGCGCGGGTAGGTCGTGGAGCTCCCGCCCCGTGGCCTTCGCCAGAGCTCGCAGCGAGGACAACAAATTCTTCCGCCGCTGGTCGGCGAGGTCCTGGTCCTCGACGATCAGATTGAAGACGTCACCCATCGTGACAGGCGCGCCGACCTTAGCCTCTAGGTTGAGATCGGTCCGGTGTTGCATGAGCACCCCTCAGGTGTAACAGTAATGGACAGGGTTAGACGCAAATGACAATCAACATACACTATAGGAAAATCGTGACGTTGGTTCAATGTTATTGCACTATAATTAAGATATGCCGTATTCATTATTTGACCATAACTTGTTGACATAGCTGAACATTGAATCCCAGGGCTGGACATCCTACAGTCGCCGGTCGCGAAGCAGCTGTTCGAGGGCCTCGGGCGAAACCCGCAGTTGGCGACCCAGCCGGATGGCGGTGAGTTCCCTGGTGGCTATCCATCTGCGAACGGTCTTGTCCGAGACTTGGCAGGTCTCCGCCACCTGCGCGATGGTGTAGAGGGGAATGTTACGCTTCCGGGTCTCCGTCATGATCGTCGCCTTCCTGGACAAGGTGGTGTGCGTCGCGGGCCGCCTGCTTGGCGAGCAAGCGGGCCAGTTGAGCGAGGACCGTCTCACTAATCGTTCCGGCGTCCGGGCCTCGTCCAGACGTGGGCGAAGGGGCAGGCGATCCGAAGCTCGATTCCGACGACGATGTCGTCGACGATTTGAAACTGCAGCTCATGGTCGAGCGGCGGATCCTGGTTCGCCACGAGCGCGGCGATCTTCCGCCCAACCATGACTAGAAGGCCGTCTCGGTCGATCTGGTCGCGCCGTATGAGTTCACGCGCGACCTCATCGATGAAATCGGCGGTCGGCGCCGCGAAATTCTCGAGCGCCGCGCTACTCATTGCCAACATCCGCGGCGCTAGGGGCCTTCCGGCGATATTTTTCAGCCCAGGCGCGGCCCTCGGCGAGGGGCCACTTTCGGGGCCCGCCTGGGCGAAACTGGATCGGCCGAGGAAACGTAGGATCGTCCTGCAGCCGGCGATGGATGAACATGTTGGACACGCCGCCCAGAACGCGGCGAAACTCGGCGGTACTACCCAACACATCGTCAAATTGATCGGTCATGGTTTCCTCGCGTGGTTCACGAACTCACGCGAGACATAGACCACCGCCCTTGGTCAGGTGGCGGGCACTTGACCAAGTTTTTTCAGCTTCAAAGGTAAGGGGCGATAATCTTTCGGATGCGCTCTACCGATAAGTCGTAATCCGCGGCGAGGTCGCGCGCGATCGCGTTGATGCTCTGGTGGGGCTTCTCTCGCCACTTCGCGCGCGCGTCCTCGATGAGCTGCCGATCGCGCTCCTTGAAGTCCGCAGCGCGCTCGCGTCCGCCCTCGGCGCTGCTCGCCCCGACCTTCGCGCCGCGCAGCGCATGGGTCATCAGGTCGGCGCCGAGTAGCGACGCCTGGCTTGCGGCGGCCATCGCGCCCTCGCGATCGCCGCGCCGCAGGCGTTGGCGCGCGAGCTGGATATGGGCCAGCGCCATCGCCGCGTCGGCGCCGCGCCGGTAGCGGCGTCGGGCAGCTTCAGGCAGTCGGTCGACCTCATCCCACTGCCGCAACGGAAAATCGTCGGGCTCCGCCGGGTAGCCCAGCTCGCCCAGGATCTCGCGCGATCGCCGTTCGACCGGCGCCAGCCGCTCGAGCTGCGGCGTGATGAGGTCGAGCCGGTTATCCCGCGGCATTGGGCAACTCGATCACGTTGTCCGATTCCCCGCCCTCGGCCAGCTGCGCGACGTGCCGGCCCCAGAGAGCGAGAGCGCGGGCCTTGTCGTCGAGGTAGTCGAAGCGCTGATAGACGCCTACCACGCCGGCGAACGAGCCGCTTTCATGCGCGAGAATTTTCTCGATGACCGGCAGGTTGACGCCCAGGCGCGCCATGCCGCTCGCCACCGTCCGCCGGATGTCGTGCAACGTCCAGC
>CAZMTC010000286.1:2091-3008 GCA_964569105.1 uncultured Alphaproteobacteria bacterium
AGCGCGCAATGGGCTCGACCTCCTCGGGATCGTCCCCGGCGTTTGCCGCGGCCTCCCTGGCCGCCTCGAGCATCGCCGCATCGAGACGGTGTTTCGCCTTTTGGAAGCCCGAAACCGGCGTGCGGCCGGTGGTGGTGAAGACGAAATCGACCCCGGCAACGCGCCGTGCGGCGAGTTCCTCTAGAATCGCGACCGCCTGGTCCGACAACGGCACGTCCTGAGCCCTGTCTTTCTTCATCCGCTCGGCCGGGATCGTCCACATCCGACGCTCGAGGCCGATTTCAGACCATCTCATGCCGGCGGCCTCGTCGCGGCGTTGGGCGGTCAAGACCAGGAGTTGCACCAATGGCCCGAATGGATAGCCGAGGCCGTCGGCGGCGCGCCACAGAAGACCGAGTTCGCCGTCTGTAAGTAGCCTGTCTCGCGGCCGAGGCGGGGGCGGGGCCTGCGCGCCTTCGACGGGGCTCGACTCGACGATCGACTTGCTGGCCGCCCAGCGGAACATCTTGCGCAGCGCCGCGAAGGTAGTGCGCGCCACCACCGGCGCGCGCTCCTCGATGCCGTCGATCAGGTCGACGATATCTCGACGCGTGATCTCCTGGATACGCCGCCCCTTCCACGTCTCGGCGGCGCCGCCCTTCACGACTAGGAGCCGCTTCTCGATCGGCTGGTCACTGTTCGGGTCCGGCGCCAAGCCGATCAAGCGGGCCGTCTCCTTCCACGAGCGATTGCGCGGCTTCGCGTAGCGCTCGACGAAGCGACGCGCGACGGCGTCGAACGCGTCCTTGTCCGCGTCCTCGGCGGCCTGGGCGGCGGCCTTGCGGGCGGCACGCTTCGCCGCCGTCGGATCCTCTCCCGCCTGGAGCGCCTCGGCGGCCTCGGCGGCCAGCTCGCGAGCGCCCTTGAGCGTCACCGCC
>CAZMTC010000287.1:0-3004 GCA_964569105.1 uncultured Alphaproteobacteria bacterium
CCATGGTGAAGACGTCGCGCAGGATGCCGCCCACTCCGGTCGCCGCGCCCTGGTAGGGCTCGATGAAGGAGGGGTGGTTGTGGCTCTCCATCTTGAACACGGCGGCCAGCCCGCCGCCGATGTCGATCACCCCGGCGTTCTCTCCCGGCCCTTGGATCACCCACGGCGCCTCGGTCGGCAGCTCGCGCAGCCAGCGCCGGGACGACTTGTAGGAGCAGTGCTCGGACCACATGACCGAGAAGATGCCGAGCTCGGTCAGGTTCGGCTCACGGCCCATGATGTCCACGAGCCGGTCGTACTCCTCGCCTGTCAAGCCGTGCTCGTCGACGAGTTCGGGCGTGATCGCCGCGGCCTCGCTCATGCCGCCAGCGCCGCGTCGAGCCCGGTGAACAGCGCGAGCCCGTCGGAGCCGCCGAGCGCCGGGTCGGTGGCGTTCTCGGGGTGCGGCATCAGGCCCATGACGGTTTTGGCCTTGTTGAAAACGCCGGCGATGTCGGCAACCGAGCCGTTGGGGTTGGTTCCCGGGCCGGGCCTGCCGTCGGGGCCGCAATAGCGCAGCGCGATCTGGCCCTGGTCCTCGAGCGCGGCGAGCGTGTCGGGGTCGACGAAATAGTTGCCGTCGTGATGGGCGACGGGTACGCGCACCACCTGTCCGGTCGCATAGCCCGCGGTAAAGATGGACTGCGAGGTCTCGACCCGCATGTGGACGTCCCGGCAGACGAATCTGAGGCCGGCGTTGCGCATCAGCACGCCGGGCAGCAGCCCGGCCTCGCACAGGATCTGGAAGCCGTTGCAGACGCCCAGCACCGGCACGCCGCGGCCCACCGCGTCGGCCACCGCGCGCAGGATCGGCGAGTGCGCCGCCATCGCGCCCGCGCGCAGGTAGTCGCCATAGGAGAAGCCGCCCGGGATGACGATCAGATCGGCCTTGGGCAGCGTCCGGTCTCGGTGCCACACCACGACGGGCGACCTCCCCGTGGCACGGGCGAGCGCCTGGCACATGTCGCGTTCGCGGTTGGAGCCGGGGAAAAGAAGGACGACGGCCTGCACCGGCTTTAGGCCCTGGCAAGGGTCGGTAGGAATGTCGGGGAAAACTACCCCCCGGCGCTTGTCGGTTCAAGCCATGCAGACACTCGCGTCGCCTAACCTCCGCGCACCGTGCCGACCTGGACGAGCAGGTTTCGCCCGACTTCGATGTTGGCCGCGGAGCCGTCGATAGCGGAACGCGTGTGGTCCGCCATCTCGCCCACCTTGTCGACGACCTCGGAGACCTGTCGGCTCTGGTCTCCGGCGTGCGTCAGGGTCCGGTCGGCCACCTCCAGTGCCTGTTGGATCGCCGCGCGGATGCTGTCGATCTGCGCCTGGATCTCGGACTGGCCGCTCTGGGTCGCGCCGGCGGCGGTCTCCATCGCCTCGGACAACTCGTCGATTTGTTGTGTGAGGCTCGTCGCCGAACTGCTCAGCTCGTCGAGCATGGCGTTGATCTGCTCCGCCGACTCGCCGGAGTTCTTCGCCAGCTCCTTCACCTCGCTGGCGACCACCAGGAATCCTTGACCGGCGTCGCCCGCGCGTGCCGCCTCGATGGTGGCATTGAGCGCCAGAAGGTTCGTCTGCTTGGCGACATCGCGGATATAGCCGGCCATCTCGTCGATGCGGCGGAAGTCCTCGTTGAAGCGGCCGAGTACCTCCTTGGCCGAGCGTGTCGCGTTCAGCCCGCGGCCGACCTGGTCCTCGAGCCGTCCGACTTGTCCGACGATGTCGGAGAACCGTTCCTCGACCTCGCGCAGCGCGTTGTTGGCGCGCGTCGCCAGCGTCTCGATCGACGTGGCGTCTTCGGCCACCTTGGTGGCCAGATCGACCACCGTATCGGCGAAGGCGCTGCGCGACTTGGCCGCCGCGTTCACCTTCGTGGCGTTGTCGAAGACCTTCTGCGAGAGCGACGCGATTTCGGCAAGCGCGTCCTCGAATCCCGTCATGCCGGCGGGCTGCTGCGCCGTACCCGCGTCCGGCAAGGCGGGCGTGTCCGGGATCGGCCGAGGCGCGGCCGGCTCCGCCGCTCGGGGCGGCGCCTCGGCAATGGCGGATTCGGCGAGCTTCATGTGCTCGCGCTGGCTGACCGCCGCGCCGAGCAACGACACGCAGAACGGCACGCAGTAGGTCATCGCGACCTTCCACCACACGATCGGCTCACCGGCGAGCACATAGTCTCCCTGTGCGATCGCGTTGAGGATGGTCCCGACCAGAACCGCGATGCCCACGCATCGCAAGAGTATGCCGCGCGTCAGCGCCGTCGCGATCTGCCGTCGACTTCCGACGCTCATCTCTTCTTCTCTCCCCCGCTGTGAGTCTTGGCCCGGCACCGGCCGGTGCGCGGGTCGCACGAATAGTCCACGGCAGCGGTTAACGAACCTTCAAGACACCCCCGAATCCCGTGATTCGGCGATCTCGATCGCGTAGTTCTCGATCACCGTGTTGGCGAGGAGCTGTTCGCACATCGCTGCAACCGACTCGCGCGCCTCGTTCTCCGAGCCGGCATCGATGTCGAGCTCGACAACCTTGCCCTGGCGCACTTCACCCACGCCCTGGAAGCCGAGATTGGCCAGTGCGCCGGCAATCGCCTTGCCCTGGGGATCGAGCACGCCGGGCTTGAGCGTGATGTGAACCCGCGCCTTCACTGCATCACCTTGGGGCCCTTTATGTCGCGCGGGCCGGCTTCGGGCAGGACCCCCAGGCGGCGGGCGACTTCCTGGTAGGCCTCCTCCACTTGGCCCATGTCGCGGCGGAAGCGGTCCTTGTCCATCTTCTCGTTGGTTTCGATGTCCCACAGCCGGCAGCTGTCCGGCGTGATCTCGTCGGCGAGCACGATGCGCACCTGCTCGTCCTCCCACAGCCGACCGAACTCGAGCTTGAAGTCGACGAGGCGGATGCCGCAGCCCAGGAAAAGACCGGTGCGACGCCAACGGCACCGTGCTTATTTTCGACGAGGTCCAGACGGGCTTCGGGC
>CAZMTC010000288.1:0-2973 GCA_964569105.1 uncultured Alphaproteobacteria bacterium
GCTATGCCGTCCAGGACGCCTATGCTGCACTCCGCGGCGAGGAAATCGCCGGCTGGAAGATCGGCTGTACCTCGACCGAGGCGCAGGAGTTGCTCGGCGTCCACGAGCCGGTGGCGGGGCGCATCTTCGCCTCGGTCCTGCACGAAAGCCCGGCGGAGCTCGACGGCGCCGCCTTCTTCGACCGTGTGCTCGAGACCGAGTTCGTCTTCCGTATGGCCCGCGATCTCCCGCCCGAGGGGGCGCCCTACAGCCGCGACGCGGTCGCCGACGCCGTTGGCACGCTGCACCCCGGCATCGAGATCGTCGACCCGCGCTTCACCGACTGGCTGTCGGCGGGTGCCGCCAATTTGGCCGCCGACAATTGCGTCAACGGCGCGCTGGTGGTCGGCCCCGGCCTCGCCGACTGGCGCGGCCTCGACCTCGCCGCCGCGCGCGCGGCGATCGAGCTCGACGGCATGCCCCGGGCCGAGGGCGCCGGCGCCGCCGTGCTCGGCCACCCGCTCGAGCCGCTCGCCTGGCTGGCCAGCCACCTCGCGCGCCGCGGCGAGATGCTGCGCGCCGGCCAGTACGTCACCACCGGCACCTGCGCCGGCGTCGTCGACGCCGCGCCCGGCCAGTCGGCGCGGGTCGTGTTCGACGGCATCGGCGAGGCCGCCGTGACCTTCACCGCCTGATCGCGAACCAGCGAGGACACCGCTCATGACCCGAGACCAGGCGCACGCCGCCGCCCAGACACTGCTCGAAGCGCGCCGCACCATGCGCCCGGCCGCCGGCTGGCCCGAAGGCCTCGTCCCGGCCTCGATCGACGACGGCTACGCGATCCAGGCCGCCTTCGCCGAGGCCTGGGGCCAGCCCATCGCCGGCTGGAAGGTCGCCTGCACCGCGCGCGACCAGCAGGAGATGGTCGGCGTCGACCACCCCTTCTGCGGCCGCGTCTTCGCGTCCTATGTCTTCGACAGCCCCGCGCGGGTCGAGGCCGCACGCTTCCACCGCACTGGGTTGGAGACCGAGTTCGCCTTCCGCATGGCGCGTGACCTGCCGCCGCGCGACGAGCCGTATGAGCGCGACGAGGTCGCCGGCGCGGTCGCGGCGCTGCATCCCGCGCTCGAGATCGTGTCGCCGCGCTGGACCGAGTGGCTGTCGATGGGCGCGACCGGCATCCTCGCCGACTGCGCGGCCAACGGTGGCGCGGTCCTCGGCCCCGCCGTCACCGACTGGCAGGGCCGCGACCTCGCCGCGCAGGACGTGGCGCTCGCCTTCGACGGTGCCGTGATCGCGCGCGGCAAGGGCGAGCGCGTGCTCGGCCACCCGCTGGTCTCGCTAACATGGATCGCCAACGAGCTCGCGGCACGCACTGGCGGCCTGCGCGCGGGCGAGATCGTCCTGACCGGCACCTGCACCGGCCTCAACTGGATCGAGCCCGGCGTCCCCGCCCGCGCCGACTTCGGCCCGCTGGGATCGGTCGAGGTGGTATTCGAATAGCGCGGGAACCTTTACCGCGGTCACGCATCAAGCAACGTATGACCCAATCCGCTCCCAAGGCACCGCCTGCCGTCGACACCACGCCCGATCAGACACTGGTCGATCGCGTGCGAGCCGGCGACGCCGCCGCGTTCGAATTGATCATGCGCCGCTACAACCAGCGCCTCTACCGCATCGCCCGCGCCATCCTGCGCGACCCGTCCGAGGCCGAGGACGTGGTGCAGGAGGCCTATGTCCGCGCCTACACGCGCCTCGCCGACTTCAACGGCCCCGACGGCTTCGGGGCGTGGCTGTCGCGCATCGCCTCGAACGAGGCGCTGGGCCGCATCCGCAAGCGCGGCCGGGTGGTCGCCATCGACGACTGGCGCCGTGGCGGCGGCGAAAGCGACGATGACGAACGGGGAATCGAGACCATGCCTTCGCCGAGCCCCGGCCCCGAGCGCCTCGCCGCCAGCGCCGAGCTGCGCAGCGTGATCGAGGACGCCATCGACGGCCTGCCCGACGACTTCCGCGCCGTCTTCGTCTTGCGCGCCGTGGAGGGACTCACCGTGGCGGAGACCGCTGTCTCGCTCGGCATCGTCGAGGCCACCGTGAAGACCCGCCTCCACCGCGCCCGCCGCCTGCTGCGCGAGCGCATCGCCGCCCGCGTCGACGCCACCGCGCCCGGCGCCTTCGCCTTCGCCGGCGCCCGCTGCGACCGAATGGTATCCCGCGTCACCACCCTACTGGGGCTGAGATAGGTCGGCGCCAACGCTTGCGGTACACGGTCGTCGCAGGCAGGAATTTAGCCGCAGATTACGCAGATTACGCAGATTTCGACCTCGCGATCCGTTCGTATTGAAGCGAACGGGCGCCGAAATTCAGCAGCAGACCCACCTCGAGGCCGGAGGCCTTGAGGTAGTTGATCAACTGTGCCTTCTCCAGTTGACCCACCGATGGGATCGCTTTGACTTCGAGGACCACGGAGTCGAAACACAGAAAGTCGACGCGATAGCTCGCGTCCAGCAGCTACCCCTTGTACTCGATTGTGAACGGCGCTTCGCGACGATACGGGATCGCTCGGTCGTCGAACTCGATCGCCAGCGCTTGGCAATAGACCGCTTCCAGGAATCCGGGCCCCAGTTGGCCATGCACCTCGAATGCCGCCCCTAGCACGGCATGTGTGCGCTCGTCCCGCTCCATCCCGCCGCTCCGCCCCGAAATCTGCGTAATCTGCGTAATCTGCGGCTAAACCTACCGCCTGCGCCACGATGATCGCCGCCGATCCCGCGACGGCTCACCCTCAATACAGGTGCTGGCCGCCGGTGACGAAGATCTCGGTGCCGGTGACGTAGGCGAAGTCGTCGGAGCAGAGCTGGAACACCGCCGCCGCGACCTCCTCGGGGGTGCCCAGGCGGTGCATCGGGATGCGCGGCACCAGGCTCTCGTATTCGGGGCTCAAGGTGGACATCCTCATCAACGGGGACCGGGTCGATGCCCTCTCTCAGCTCG
>CAZMTC010000289.1:0-2951 GCA_964569105.1 uncultured Alphaproteobacteria bacterium
CGACGGCGACCCGAACGACCCGATCCACATCAAGGCCTTCGACAAGGCCGGCTGCCTGGGCCACCGGGTCATCCGGACGCCCGAGGAGGTCGAAACCATTCCCGACGAGGAGTTCCCGCTGCTCATGGAGAGCCATCTCGACGGCTGGGAATTCGCGGTCGAGGCCTGGGTCCACAAGGGCAAGATCCGGTTCCTCAACATCTCGGAATACGTCACGCTCGGCTATTCGGTGTTCGTCCCGGCGACGCCCGAGCTCGAGAGCTGGCGCGATGCGATCACCAAGCAGATCGAGAAGCTGATCAAGGTGTTCGACATCGAATTCGGCTTCATCCATCCCGAATATTTCGTGACCAGCGACGGCGAGATGTACCTCGGCGAGGTCGCCTACCGGCCGCCCGGCTTCAAGGTGTTCGAGCTGCTGGAGCGGGTCTACGGTTTCAACGCCTATCAGGCGCTGGTGGTGTGCTTCGACCCCAAGGCGAGCGAGGAGGAAGTGAAGTCATTCTTCCCGCGCGAGGTGGTCGACGCCAAGGGCTATGCCGGCTGCTTCGGCGTCTATCCGCGCCGGCGCGTCGTCGAGCGGCTGGAGATACCCGAAGAGACCGAGAACCATCCGTATTTCGAGTATCACGAGCTGAGCGAGCCGACAGAGCAGAAGGTCACCAAGCGCACGGCTTTCGGCAACCACTGGGGCTTGGTGTATTTCTTCGGCGACGAACCGCACAAGCTGCGCGACCTGCTGAAGCATCAGGAGGAGCTCGATTTCTACGTCTGAGCCCGGTTGCGACGGTCCGCCTCGCCCGATGGATTTGGGAATCCGGGCGAGGCGGACTATGAGATGGCCCAGAGTGGGAACTGCGCAATGCGATGCGAGGCGACGCCGCGCGGCGCCGGCCCAAACAGATCGGGGAACTTGAATGGAGCCGAGGGCGGACACGCCGGGCGATACCATCCAGCTCGAGCAGCTGGTCGCCAAGCTCGATGACGCGGTCGCCCGACTGGCGCAGGCCAGCGATTTTGCCAAGGCGACCCAGATCGGCCCCGTGCTCGATCTGTCGCGCCGCGTTCTGGCCTCGGCCGGCGGCGTCGGCGTGCTGTACGAGCGGGTGGCCCCGATGGAGGATGCCGGCGTCTTCGCCGGCACCGACTGGGCCAACCCGGAGATCCTGCAGGCCAGCCTCGCGGCGAACACACTCAAGCATGGCAAGGCGCAGACCGTCACCCTCGAATGCCTGAGCCAGATCAGGCTCCTGGCGGTCGCACAACGCGACTACTTTCATTCGCGCATCTCCTCCGAGCAGGCCCAGCATTTCCTGGCCCAGGCGCTCGGCCTCAATCTCGATCTCCTGTTCGGCCAGACCGACGAGATCGCGCGCCAAAGGTCAGCCTCGGTGCAAGCCGGTCTCGCCAACCTCTACACCTTCGTGGTCGAGCGGATCGGTTACGGTCGCGTCCTCGACCAGGTGATCGACGAGATCTGGCGGATCCTGGCCCAGCGGCCGATCATGGTCGCCAACGTCAAGGCGATGATCACGCAGATCTCGATCTGGATGGCACAGCACCCCAGCGAGGGCGCCGGCGCAGGCTGGGGCGCCGACCGTCTGATCAGCGCGTTGTACGGCCCGACCGCGAGCAGCCGGGAAGACCCCGGGCTCGAGGTCTATGCCGGACGACTCGACGCGATGGACGGGCAGTCCCTGGCCAACGAGGCCGGCGGCTGCGCCCGCGCGATGCACGACACCGGGCTCGTTTCGCCCTATCACGCGGTGCTGCTGCGCCATCTGGTCGAGGTCGATCCCGATCTGCTGCCGACTGCGCTCGGACTGTCCTCGACCGGGATCGACGCCCTGCGAAGCTATTCGGATCTCGTGCACGCGCTGATCCTCAAGGCCGTGCATCCGGAAACCTGCCAGGCGGTCTACGGGCTGGCCCTCATGCTCGAGCGCGGCATCCTGTACATGCCGCCGACCGCGCCGGCGCTCTGGCGGCAGCTGCACCTCGAGCCCTCGGCGCATACTGCGGAAGCGCTCCGCCTGGCGTTCGGCGATGCCCGTCCCGCCGACGTCTGGCTGCTCGGCGGCGTGCTCAACATGCTCGGCCAGCCGCTCGGCGTCGGCCAGGGCAACAACCCGACATGCCAGTCCGCGCGGGCCTTGGCGATGTGGGCCTACACCGACCCGGACTATCTGCTGCAGCTCGTGGCCTGGGCGGCGCGCGACGACGAGGTCGTGATCCAGTTCGAGGGTCAGCCGATTTCTTCGCGCCAGCTTCAGTCGGGCATGGCGGCCGTCCCGCCCGGTGATGTCGACCCGGTGTCGACCGTTCTGGTGCCCCACCTCGACCGGATCTACGTCGAGATGGGACGGTTATGCGGCGATCGCGGCGAGGATCCGCACCGCTGGGTCAATCCCGAGCTGCACGGCTGGTGGGCCGGACGGGGCTACGACATCGCGGTCGATGTCTCGACCGGCAAGCTGCTCGACCACCAAGGTTTCGTGCGCCGCTTTTACGCCGCCTATCACCCGTTCTACAACGGCAACCAGGCGGTGATTCATCCCCAGCCGGCGGGGATAGCCGTCACCGACGGCGCCGCACGCTACGTCGGATGGCACGCCATCGCCGTCTTCCGGGTCGCGATCGACCAGGACGGCGTCATGCGGGTGTACTTCTTCAATCCCAACAACGACAGCGGTCAGGATTGGGGGAACGGCGTCGAAGTGTCGACCGAGGGCCGCGGCGAGCGCTTCGGGGAATCGTCGTTGCCCATCGACCAGTTCGCATCCCGCCTGTATCTCTATCACTTCGACCCGCTGGAACGCGGAAACCCCGAGGCCGTCCCGGCGGATGAGGTTGCGCACGTAGGGGAACTCGCCCGGAACAGTTGGGCGGCGGACCGCTAGCGCGTTTATGTCCTTGACGGAATCAGCACCGGCCCGCGCCCCCACCCGGCC
>CAZMTC010000290.1:0-2935 GCA_964569105.1 uncultured Alphaproteobacteria bacterium
CCCCTTGTCGAGCTTGATGCGCGCGTTGCGGTCGCCCTCGCTCCACGCCTCGACCTTCATGAACAGGTCGGTCCATACGGTCTGCGGACAGGCGTAGCCGCACCACAGGCGCCCGGCGAGCGAGGTGGCGAGGAAGATCGCCAGCGCGCCGAGCACCAGGAGGCCGGTGAAGTAGTAGACCTCCTGCGGCCAGATCTCGATGAAGAAGAAGTAGCCGCGGCGGCCGTCCAGATCCATCAGCACGGCCTGATCGGGCGTGCCGGGTCCGCGGTCCCAGCGGATCCAGGGCGTGACGTAGTAGATCGCCAGGCAGATACCCAGGATCCACCATTTCAGGGCGCGGAAGGTACCCGCGACACGCTTGGGATAGACCTTGACGTGGTCGGCATAGAGCGGGTCCTGCTTCTGCGCCTTGGTCGACTTGACGTTTTCGACCTCGACCCGCGGCGCGGCTTCCTCGGCCGCGGCGCCCTTCGCCGCCGGATCCTTCACCGGGGCATGCATGGGCGGTACTCCTTCTTGCTTGCTATTGTCCTCCGCCGAACTGCGCATGCACGTAGACGGCGAGCATCTTGATCGTCTCCGGGTCGAGCCGCCCGGTCCAGGCGGGCATGACGCCGAGCTCGGGGTCGCGGATCTGTGCGACGATCTCGGCCCGGCTGCCGCCGTAGAGCCAGACCTGGTCGGTGAGGTCGGGGGCGCCGAGCTCGATCATGCCGCTACCGTCCTCGCCATGACAGGCGGCGCAGTTGTCGGCGAACACCGTCGCACCGCGCTCGGCCAGGGCGGGATCGTGCTCCTGACCGGATATCTGGAGCACATATTCGGCCGCGGCCAGTATGTCGGACTGCGGCAGAATGTCGTCCGCCCCGAAGGCGAGCATTTCGGAGAAACGCGTCTCGGGATGATCCGAGCGGATGCCGTACTGGATGGAGTGGTGGATATCCTCGACCGAGCCGCCCCACAGCCAGGCGTCGTCGGCCAGCGAGGGATAACCGCCCGGCCGGCCGCCACCGCCCGCACCGTGACACGGCGCACAATTCTCGCCGAACAGCGTGCGGCCACCGGCCAGCGCGAAGGTGCGCAGCTCGTCATCGGCCCGCACCGCGGCCACGTCGGCCTCGGCGATGCGCTGCATGAAGCCCTGCTGGTCGGCGCGCGCCGCGGCGATCTCGTCCTGCAGCTCCGCACGGCGGTCCCAGTCCAGCACGCCACCGAAATAGCCGGTGATGCCCGGCCAGGACGGATAGAGGACGAAATACACCACCGACCAGATCACGGTGGCGTACAACACGTACAGCCACCATTTCGGCAGCGGCGTGTTGAGCTCGCGGATGCCGTCCCATTCGTGGCCGGTGGTTTCCTGGCCGCTGTACTCGTCCTTCTCGACCTTGGTCGGCATCCCTCAGCTCCTCTGGTCCTCGTCGCCGTCCCGCTCGCGGCGCTCCTCGTCGGGCTCGTCCTCGAGCGGGATGCGGGCGTGCTTGTCCATCTTTCGCTGCTGCCGGCGCGACGGCCACAAGGCCCAGGCGACGATGCCGACGAACAGGACCATCAGCCAGACGACCCACAGCGACCGGATTGTTTCGTAGAGCCCTTCCATCGCGCGGCTACTGCAACAGGTCCCGGGTTTCGTACGCCGAGAAGTCGACCATGCGGCCCAGCACCTGGAGGTAGGCAACCAGCGCATCCATCTCGGTCAACCGGTCGGGGTCGCCGTCCAAATTGCCCGTCTCGGCGTTCGGGTAGCGCTCGAGCAGCGGGTCGTGGTCGGCGCCGGGGTCGGCCTGCGCCTGCAGGTCCGCCTGTGCCATGGCGATCTGCTCGTCGGTGTAGGGCACGCCCACGGCGCGCAGCGTCTCGAGATGCGCCGCCGCGTCCATGTCGAGCTCGCGGTCCGCCATGAAGCCGTAGGGCGGCATGATCGAGGCGGGCACCACCGAACGCGGGTCGATCATGTGCGCGACGTGCCATTCGTTCGAGTACTTGCCGCCGACCCGCGCCAGGTCGGGCCCGGTGCGTTTAGAGCCCCACTGGAAGGGGTGGTCGTACATGCTCTCGGCGGCCAGCGAGTAATGTCCGTAGCGTTCGACCTCGTCGCGGAAGGTACGGACCTGCTGCGAATGGCAGACGTAGCAGCCCTCGCGGACATAGATGTCGCGCCCCGCGAGCTCGAGCGGCGTGTAGGGCCGCACGCCGTCCACCTCCTCGACGGTCGATTCGATCGTGTAGAGCGGCACGATCTCGACGATGCCGCCGATCGCCACCGTGATCAGGATGAGGACGAGCATCAGGAACGAGTGGGTCTCGATCCGCTTGTGGCTGAACATCGCTGCCTCTCCTACTCGGCGGGGGCGGCGGCGGTGCCGCCGGCGCGGGCGGGTTCGGACACCGGGATGTCCCCACGCATAGTGCGCCACAAATTGTAGACCATGATCAGCGCGCCCAAGAGGAACAGGACACCGCCCGCGGCGCGGATCACGTAGAAGGGATGCATCGCCTCGACGGTCTCGATGAACGAGTATTGCAGGAAGCCGAACTCGTCATAGGCGCGCCACATCAGGCCCTGCAGGATGCCCGAGACCCACATCGAGGTGATGTAGAGAACGATGCCGATCGTCGAGATCCAGAAGTGGTATTCGACCAGCTTGCGTGAGTAGAGCTCACGGCGGCGCCACAGGATCGGGACCAGGTGATAGACCGCGCCGAAGGACACGAAGGCGACCCAGCCCAGCGCGCCCGAATGGACGTGGCCGATGGTCCAGTCGGTGTAGTGGGAGAGCGCGTTGACCGGCTTGATCGACATCACCGGCCCCTCGAACGTGCTCATGCCGTAGAAGCCGACCGAGACGACGAGGAAGCGCAGCACGGGGTCGGTGCGCAGCTTGTCCCAGGCGCCCGAGAGCGTCATCAGGCCGTTGATCATGCCGCCCCA
>CAZMTC010000291.1:0-2919 GCA_964569105.1 uncultured Alphaproteobacteria bacterium
CTCGCGTCGCCGCAGTGATTCTCGCCGCAGGCCAGTCGCGCCGCATGGGTCGCGTCGACAAGCTGCTGGCCGAACTCGACGGGGCACCGCTGATCACCCGTACGGTCGACGCAGCGCTGGCGTCGCGTGCCGATCCGGTGATCGTCGTGACCGGGCACGAGGAGAGCCGCGTCCGCGCGGCGCTGAGCGGACGCGAGGTGACGTTCGTGCCGAACCCTGATTACGAGGGCGGCCTGAGCACGTCGCTCGACTGCGGCCTCGGTGCGGTCCCGGAGGACGCGGCGGGCGCTCTGATCTGCCTGTCCGACATGCCGGAGGTCGCGGCGCGCCACATGGACGCGCTGATCGACGCGTTCGCGCCCGAGGAGGGCTGCGGCATCGTGCTGCCCGTCCACGATGGCAAGCGCGGCAATCCGGTACTGTGGGCGCGCCGCTACTTCGCGGAGCTGCGGGCCGTGTCGGGCGACGTGGGCGGCCGGCACCTGCTTGGCGAGCACGCCGACGATCTATGCGAGGTGCCGCTGGACGAAGCGGTGCTGCTCGACCTCGACACGCCCGAGGCGCTGGACGCGGCGGGCGGCAAGCTGCCCGAAGGCGGATAGGTGCTTTCGCCGGGCCGCGCGCGCCAGCAGAATGGTGCCCGCGAGACGGCGCGAGGGAGCGGAGCGGGATGACCGGCGACATCTGGGTGCGGCGGGTGCGGCTGTGGGCGGGGCTGATCCTGTTCGCCTACGTCACAACGCACCTGATCAACCACATGCTGGGTCTTGTTTCGCTCGACGCCATGGAGCGCGGGCGCGAGCCCTTCCTGGCCGCGTGGCGCAATCCCCTGGGCACCGTCCTGCTCTACGGTGCGCTCGTGCTTCATCCGGCGCTGGCGCTGTGGGGCGTGTACAAGCGCCGCTCGCTCCGGCTGCGCCGCTGGGAGGCGGCGCAGCTTCTGCTCGGCCTGTCCGTGCCGGCGCTCCTCGCCATCCACATCGTCGGCACGCGCGGCGCGCACGAGCTCGTCGGCATCGAGGATACCTACACCTATGTCCTCCTCGCCCAGTGGGTGTTCGCCCCGTACAACGCGGTGCTTCAGACGCTGGCGGTGCTGGCCGCGTGGATCCACGGCTGCATCGGACTGCACTACTGGCTGCGGTTGAAACGCTGGTACCCGCACGCCGCGCCTATGCTCTACGCCCTCGCTCTTTTGATCCCGGTGCTGTCGCTGCTCGGCTTCGCCACGGCCGGGCGCGAGGTGATTGCGCTGGCAGGGGACCCAGCCTGGCTGACCGGCGCATTGGAGCGCGCACAGGTCACCGAGGCGGCACGGGCGGCGGACTTTTGGCCCGTCGTCTACGGCATCTGGGGCGCGGTGGCCGGATCGGTCGCGTTGGTGCTGGGCGCGCGGCAGGTGCGGCATTGGACAGCGCGCCGGCGAGGCTATGTCCGGCTGCGCTACCCGGGCGGACGGACGGTCGACGTCGAGCCCGGCACCAGCGTCCTCGAGGCCAGTCGCGCGGCGGACATCCCGCATGCCTCGGTCTGCGGCGGCAGGGGCCGATGCTCCACCTGCCGGGTACGGGTGGGCGCCGGCGAGAATGCCCTGCCCGAGCCCAGCGCCGACGAGCGGCGGGTGCTACGGCGGGTGGGGGCGCCGCCCAACGTCCGGCTTGCCTGCCAGGTCCGCCCCCACGTAGATCTGGAGGTGCATCCGCTGCTGCCGCCCAACGCCGGTCCGCGCGACGCACGCGCGCGGCCGAGTTACCTGGCCGGAACGGAAAAGGACATCGCGGTCCTGTTCGCGGACCTCCGCGCCTTCACGCGCTTCTCCGAGCAGAAGCTGCCCTACGACGTCGTGTTCGTGCTCAACCGATATTTCCACGCCATGGGGCTCGCCGTGCACGAGGCCGGCGGGCATCTGGACAAGTTCATCGGCGACGGGGTGATGGCGCTGTTCGGCATTTCGGGAGCACCCGCCGACGGCGCACGGGCGGCGCTCGATGCCGCGTCGAAGATGGCCGAACGCCTGCAGGAGCTGAACGAGGCACTTGCGCACGATTTGGACGAGCCCTTGCGGATCGGCATCGGCATCCACGCGGGCCCCGCCATTATCGGCGAAATGGGCTACGACCACGCCACCTCGCTCACCGCCGTGGGCGATACCGTGAACACCGCGAGCCGACTGGAGGCGTTGACCAAGGAGCTAGGCACGCAGCTCGTCTTTTCCGACGCGGTCGCGCAGATGGCGGGGCTGCGCCCGGTCAACGCGGAGCCGCACGAAGTCCATGTGCGCGGCCGGCGCGACAGGATCGCCGTATGGGCCGCGCATGACGCCGCGGCTCTCGAGACGATACCGCAGACGCGGACGCCCACATCGGGCGAGCGGCGCGAAGCGGAGGCCGAAAGCTAGTTCCCCAGCGCCTCGGCGATGCTGTCGTCGAGCATCCGGAATTGCTCGCACATGCGGCCGCACTGGGCCTCGATGCGATCGAGCATCGCCTCGGCGGACGCAAGGTCACCGGTCTCGACGTAGAGTTCGCCCAGATACTCCATGGCGTCGACATGGGCCGGATCGATGTCGAGCGCCTTCATGTAGTAGGTCCGCGCCGGGTCGAACTCTCCACGCTTGCGATGGCTGTAGCCGAGCCAATTGTAGGCGTCGGCGTTGACCGGATCGTCATGAACGGCCTCTTGCAGCAAATCGATGGCTTCGTTGTAGCGGCCGTCCCGCGCAGCGGCGGCGCCGCGCTCGTAGGCGTCAGTCTGCTGCTGGTCCGTCGAGGCGCCGTCGGAGCCGCCCGAACTCCCCATGGCCAGGGCCGGGGCGGCCGGAAAGAAGATCAGCCCCGCGACGACGGCGGTGCGGAGAAGCGCGCAGAGCGTCATGGTTCACTCCTGTCGCATATATCGGCCCGTATCTCAGCGCGTGTC
>CAZMTC010000292.1:0-2899 GCA_964569105.1 uncultured Alphaproteobacteria bacterium
GTCGTTTCGGTCATGCCGCCAGCGCGTCCTTGAGCTTCTCGTGCAGGCCGATGCGCTGGAGCTTGCCGGTGGCGCCCTTGGGGATCTCCGGCACGAAGACGAAGCGACGGGGCACCTTGAAGTCGGCCAGGCGCTCGGCGGCGAAGGCGCGCAACTCGTCGGCGCTCGCCGACTGTCCCTCGCGCAGCACGATGGCGGCGGCGACCTCCTCGCCGAGCTTGTCGTGGGGGAGGGCGAAGGTGACCGCCTGCTCGACCGCCGGGTGGTCGAGCAGCACCTCGTCGACCTCGCGCGGCGAGATCTTCTCGCCGCCGCGGTTGATGATCTCCTTGATGCGCCCGGTGATGGTCAGGAAACCGTCCGCGTCGATCACGCCCTGGTCGCCGGTACGGAACCAGCCCTCTTCGGTGAAGGACTCGGCGTTGGCCTCGGGGTTGGCCTCGTAGCCGGGCGTCACGTTGGGACCGCGGATCACCACCTCGCCCTCGGTGCCGGCCGGCAGCAGGTTCCCCGCCCGGTCCATCACCGCCACTTCGGGCCCCGCGGCCACGCCCACCGTGCCGGGCTTGCGCCGGCCCGGCGGCAGCAGGTTCGAGGCCATCTGGTGCGCGGCCTCGGTCATGCCGTAAGACTCGATCACCGGGCAGCCGAAGGTCTCCTCGAGCGCCGTCATCACCTGTGGCGGCAGCGACGACGAGGACGAGCGGATCAGCCGCAGGTCGATCTTCGCCACCGCGTCGCGGTTGCGCTCGGCCCGCGCGAGGATCGCCTGGTGCATCGTGGGAACGGCGGTGTACCAGGTCGGTACCGCGTCCTCGAACCAGGCGAAGACCTTGAGCGCGTTGAAGCCCGGCGTGCAGTAGACGGAGGCGCCGGCGCCCAGCGAGGTCAGCACCGCCGCGATCAGGCCGTGGATGTGGAACAGCGGCATGATGTTCAGGCACCGGTCCCCAGGGGCCAGCGCCAACGTCTCGCGGATGTGGCGCGCAGAGGCGGTGACGTTGCGGTGGGTCAACGGCACGATCTTGGGCCGCGAGGTGGTGCCCGAGGTGTGCAGGATCAGGGCGATGTCGCCGGGCTCGGCGAGCCCGGGCGCCGTCGTCTCGCCGGCCGCGCCATCGAGGTCGAACAGGCCGGCGGGCCCATCCGTGCGCGGCACGAGGCGCACCACGGGCACGCCCAGCTTGGCCGCGGCGGCCTCGGCGGGGCTGTCCTCTTCGCCCGCGGGCAGTACCAGCGCCCTGGCGTTCAGGTCCTCGAGATAGAAGGCGAACTCGTCCTGCCGGTACGCCGGGTTGAGCGGCGCCGTGGCGGCGCCGGCGCCGATGCAGACGAAGGCCGCGGCCATCTCGGGGCCGTTGGGCAGGACGATCGCGACCCGGTCGTTGCGCCCGATGCCCAAGGCGTTGAGCCGCTCGACCGTGGCATGCATGTGCGCGCGGAGGCTCGCATGGTCGAGCGGCTCGCGGTCAGGTGCCAGGATCGCAGGCGCGCCGTCGTCGCCCGCCTCGAGCAGCGTGGCGATCGTGGTGGCTTCGGCCATCGGTCGGCCCTCCCCGATACGGTGTTTCCGGACGGTGGGAACGTTTTCCGCAAGATAACGGAGCCGGGGTGGCGTTTCCAGACGGTCGGGCGTCAGACCTCGACGTCGAACAGATAGCCGCGTCCCCAACGCGACGGCCCGAACTCTTCGACCGTGCGGTAGACCGTGTCGGCCGCCGTGCGGCCGGGCCCGTTGTCGGGGGACTGCACGAACGCGCCCATCAGCGGCCGTTCCCGCTCCTCTGCGCCGATATGGCGATTGGACGCGCGGGCCGCGGCCGCGGCCTCGCGAGCCTTGCGGGCGAGCTCGGCGACCTCGTCGGCGCCGTGCCGCGACGGGCGGTCGTCGCTCGCGGGACGGATCTGGTCGACCGGGCGCACCTCGACCGTGCCGGACACGGCGCGCGCGGCGCCGGCGGCGGGGAAGGGTACGTATATGGTGACCGGTCCGGCCATGGGCGATCAGTCCTCCCGACCGTTATTCTTGGTTAAGTCTAAACATTTAGATAATTGGCGCAACGCGTTTGTCCACAACGTTAGCATATTTTTCTTGTTTCGTTAACAGGGTTGTCTTGTTAACCGTTTTGCGACTCGTGCAAGCGTCACGGTAGCGATTGGTTTCGCCTGCGCAGCTTTCGCGCGGCGCCAAAAGGTTCTAGCCTTCAACGCAATGCGATACGCGAGCGAGGAGTGCCGGCCATGACCAGCGACGCGGCCGCCGTGCCCAACAATCTCGAAGCCTACTGGATGCCGTTCACCGCGAACCGGCAGTACAAGGCCAACCCGCGCATCCTGGTCGGCGCCAAGGACATGCATTATACGGCTGCCGACGGGCGCCAGATTCTGGACGGCACCGCGGGGCTGTGGTGCGTCAACGCCGGCCACGGGCGCGAGCCGATCGTGCGCGCGGTGCAGGAGCAGGCGGCACGCATGGACTACGCCACCGCCTTCCAGATGGGGCATCCCGGCGCGTTCGAGCTGGCGGCACGGCTGGCCGCGATCCTGCCCGGCGACCTCGACCATGTGTTCTTCACCAACTCGGGCTCGGAATCGGTCGACACCGCACTCAAGATCGCGCTCGCCTACCAGCGCGCGCGCGGCGAGGCGACGCGCACGCGGCTGATCGGCCGGCACAAGGGCTATCACGGCGTCGGCTTCGGCGGCATCTCGGTGGGCGGCATCTCCAACAACCGAAAGTATTTCGGCGCCATGCTGCCCGGGGTGGACCATCTGCCGCACACCCATTCGCTCGAGCACAACGCCTTCTCGCGCGGCCAGCCCGAGTGGGGAGCGCACCTGGCCGACGAGCTCGAGGAGCTGGTGCGGCTGCACGACCCGTCGACCGTCGCGGCGGTGA
>CAZMTC010000293.1:0-2899 GCA_964569105.1 uncultured Alphaproteobacteria bacterium
TCCACCACATGGCGTAGGTGGCGAGGCGGAAGCCGCGCTCCGGGTCGAAGCGCTTGACCGCTTGCATCATGCCGACATTGCCCTCGGAGATCAGCTCGCTGACCGGCAGGCCGTAGCCGCGGTAGCCCATGGCGATCTTGGCGACCAGGCGCAGATGGCTGGTCACCAGGGTGTGCGCGGCGTCGACGTCGCCATGCTCGCGCCAGCTCTTGGCGAGCATGTACTCCTGCTCGTGCTCGAGCACGGGGAACTTGCGAATCTCCTGAAGGTAGCGCGACAGCGCCCCCTCGGACGACGGCGACGGGATGCTCGGCAGATTTGCCGCCATGGTTGTTACCCCAGATCAGGCAATTCGAATTCAGGCGATCCCAACAGGGAAAGGCGCGCGGGAACCCCTCCCGCACGCGCCTGCGCCCATCGTCGGCCGGAGGCGGTTGCGTTCCGGTTAACGGGCGTCGCTAGATCTGATTTATGCAGTCATTCGAGCAGATCAAGCAACGCCTCGATGTCGGGCGGAATGCCGCGCTCGAAGCGCAGCCGCTCGCCGGTCGCGGGGTGATCGAAGCCCAGCGTACGGGCGTGGAGCGCCTGGCGCGCGATCGGCGCGGCGCGGCGCCCGCCATAGACCGGATCGCCGACGACGGGGTGGCCGCGCCACGCCAGATGGACGCGGATCTGGTGGGTCCGGCCGGTGGCGAGGCGGCACTCGACCAGCGCGGCCCTGCCCTGCCCGAGCACGCGCACGACGCGGTAGCGGGTCAGCGCCGGGCGGCCGCCGGCGCGCAGCACGGCCATCTTCTTGCGGTCGCGCGGGCTGCGGCCGATATTGCCCGCGATCTCGCCCGCGGCGGGCACCGGCACGCCCCAGACCACGGCGCCATAGGCGCGCTCGACCGTGCGGGCGGCGAACTGGGCGGTGAGCGATGCGTGCGCGGCCTGGGTCTTGGCCGCGACCATCAGGCCCGAGGTGTCCTTGTCGAGCCGGTGGACGATGCCCGGCCGCCGCTCGCCGCCGATGCCGCGCAGCGTGTCGCCGCAATGGGCGATCAGCGCATTGACCAGGGTGCGGTCGGGGTTGCCGGGCGCGGGGTGGACGACGAGGCCCGCGGGCTTGTCGACCACGATAAGCGCGTCGTCCTCGAAGACGATGTCGAGCGGGATGTCCTGGCCCGCGGGCGCGGCGGGTGCGGGCGGCGGCACGGCGACCGCGAAGGCCTGGCCCGGTTTGACCCTATAGTCGGGGTCGGATATCGTCGCGCCCGCCTCCTCCCCTGCCGCGACGGTCACGGCGCGGGCGCGGATCAGGGACTTGATGCGCGAGCGCGACAGCCCGTCGAGCGTCCCCGCAAGCCAGGCATCGAGGCGCGCACCGGCATCGCCGGGCTCGGCGGTCGCGCGGCGGATCTCGACGCCGGGCGCCGGGACGGAGGTCGGTTCGGTCATTGTGCGTCGCCGCTCATCGGACATATTGGACAGGTTGGCATGCGCGGGCTCAAGGCCCTGGTCATCGGGATGGGGGTGCTGATCGCGGCCGGGCTGGTCGTGGTCGTGGTCACGCTCGCCAACCGCGCCGGACAGCTCGGCGAGACCGTCGGGCAGGCCGGCTTCGGCACGGTCGGGCTGGGCCTGCCCGCAGGCTCCGAGATCGTCGCGATCGCGCCGGCCGGGGACCGGCTGGCGATCCATGTCCGCGTGCCCGGCGAAGGCGACCGCGTCCTCTTCATCGACCCCGCGAGCGGCGCCACCAAGGGCAGGCTGACCCTCGAGTAGCCGGGCGCTCGGTCACCCACCGAAGGCGGCGGCACCGGCCCGCTCGCGCGCTCGCGTCAATCCGTTGGCGCGGTGGCGGCGAATCGTCTTAGCTGGCAACATGGCGATCGAGCGAGACGACGCGCGGCATCGGGGGTCGGGTCACGTTGGCGTGAGGCGATTGAGGATAACTTAGGAAGACCTTAACTGGATTGAATAATTGTGACACGAGCATTCGTTGCAGGGGCACAATTGTCCAGCGTCGACCCTTTTGCTAGATTCGTGCGGCATCTTCGTTCGGCCGTGAACAAAAGAGTGAACCGCGTATCCGGGAGAGGGAGCTCCGGGCCGAACGCCGGTCCCGGCGTCTCCAAGGGGGGCCAGCACCATGTTCGACCTTGCCGCGCTTAGGAACCGACTGCGCCGCGTGACCGACAGCGGCGAGAAGGCGAGCCAGTTCCAACCCAGTCTGGTCGTCTTCGGTGTCGGGGGCGCCGGCTGCAACGCGATCACCAACATGATCCGCTCGGGGCTGACGGGGGTGAAGTTCATCGCCGCCAACACCGACGCCCAGGCCCTCAACCAGTCGCTCGGCGACGTGCACATCCAGCTCGGCCGCGACCTGACCCAGGGCCTCGGCGCCGGATCGCGCCCCGACATCGGCCGCGCCGCGGCCGAGGAGACGATGGACGAGATCAAGGAGCATCTGCGCGGCGCCCACATGGCGTTCATCACCGCGGGCCTGGGCGGGGGCACGGGCACCGGCGCGGCGCCGGTGATCGCCCGCGCGGCGCGGCGCCTGGGCGTGCTCACCGTGGCCGTGGTCACCCTGCCGTTCGAGTTCGAGGGCCCGCACCGGATGCGCGTGGCCACCGCCGGGCTCAAGGAGCTCGGCCCGGTGGTCGACACGCTGATCGACATTCCCAACCAGCGGCTGTTCAACCTGGCGCAGGAGAGCACCACGGTGCTGGAGGCCTTCGCCATGGCCGACGACGTGCTGCGCAAGGGCGTCGGCGGTCTGATCAACCTGATGGTCCGGCCGGGGGTGGTCAACCTGGACTTCGCCGACATCCGGACGGTGATGCGGATCATGGGCAAGGCCGCGGTGGGCGTGGGCGAGGCCTCGGGGCCCGGGCGGGCGCGCGAGGCC
>CAZMTC010000294.1:0-2809 GCA_964569105.1 uncultured Alphaproteobacteria bacterium
ACGTCAGGAAAGGAAACAGCATGAGCGACATGAGCGACCCGGGCGCTGTGACGCCAGGCCGGCGGCGCTGGGCCATTGCCGAAGGCTACATTCCCTCTTGGAGCAATGGCCCGGAGCCGGAGTTCGCCTCCCACGAGACCTTGTGCATCTTGAACGCAGGCGAGTCGGACGCGGAAATCGAGGCACGGATCTATTTCGCCGATCGCGAGCCCGTTGGTCCATACCGCCTGCAGGTACCGGCGCAACGCACGCGACATTTTCGCTTCAACGAGCTTCGGCAGCCCCAGCCGGTCCCGGTGGGCACGGACTTTGCCTGCCTTCTCGTCTCCAGCACCCCGGTGGTGGTTCAGCACACCCGTCTGGACTCGCGACAGGCGGAGAATGCGCTCATGACAACCATGGCATTTCCGCTCGACTGAGCGGAGGCGGATCGAAAGGACCCCTGGCAATGAGCGATATTGGAATTGTGGGGCTTGGTCAGATGGGCGGCGCCCTCGCCCGCCGCGCGCTCGACAAGGGCTACTCCGTATCGGGCAGCGAACTCGAAGGGGTGCCGGAGGACCTGAAAGAGGCGGGCGTCACGCCCGCCAAGGACCTGGCAGATCTCGCCGGCCAGCTCTCGTCGCCCCGGATCTTTTTGCTCTCGGTGCCGGCGGGCCCGGTCGTCGACAACCTAATCGATGAGCTCCTGCCCCATATTGCGGCCGGTGACATCGTCATGGACAGCGGCAATTCCTATTGGGGAGACAGCAGGCGTCGAGCTGAGCGCTTGCGGAAAGATTCCGTTTTCTTTCTGGATCTGGGCGTCAGCGGCGGCCCGGCGGGGGCGCGGGATGCTCCCTGCTTCATGATCGGCGGCCCGCGCGAGGCCGTTGAGCAGGTCGAGCCGCTGCTCACGCACCTCGCCATCGCAGGCGGCTACGTCCATGCCGGGAACTCGGGTGCCGGGCACTTCGTCAAGCTGGTGCACAACGGGATCGAGTTCGGCATGCTCCAGGCGATCGGCGAGGGCGTCGCGCTGCTCGAGAGCTATCCCGAGGAACTGGAGATCGCCGAGACCCTGGGCTGCTGGCGGCACGGCAGTGTGATCCGCTCCTGGCTGGTCGATCTGATGGCGAAGGCCTACGCGGAAGATCCCGCGTTCACCCGGCCGACGCGCGAAGTCGAGGACACCGGCGAGGTCAACTGGCTGGTCGGGGATGCCCTGACCCTCGACACCCCGATCCCTGTCATCGCGCAGTCGGTGATGGAGCTCCTGAAATCTCGCGATGCGGACGGCATCGCCGCCAAGGCGATCACCATGATGCGCCACGAGTTCGGCGGCCACCCCTATGGACGCGACGAGGCGATCGCGCGCGAGCGGCGCACGGGCCGGGTCGGGCCGCTCTATACCTTTCCGAACCAGCGAGGGTGAGAGCGTCGCCCTCGGGCCCGAAAACAGCCAAAGGCGGCGACAAGGAGGACCACATGAAAACGCGATTCAAAGGGTTCCTGGCGGCAGGCATGGCTGCCGCGATCGGCATGGGCGGCAGCGCGATCGCACAGGATCTGTGGCCAAACAGAGTGCACAGGAGACCAAGCCGCCGTTCAGCGGCGATGCCAACGTCGCCTATGCGACGGGTCTCTGGGGCGCGCTCGAGCAGGCCCGACTGGTCGGTTCGAATGCAATCGTCACCTATCCCTACGAGGGCACGCCACCGCACGGCAAGATGCTGGGATACCTGGAGACGGAGGTCACATATCTCGGCCACTCCGGCCTCGTGATCGTGAAGAGTAACTACGCCGGCGAAGGCGAGCCGGAGGAACTGGAACAGGCGATCTTCACCGGCCGGATGGAGCGCCTCGAGTCCGTTACAGTCATGTTCCAACGTGAGGAGGGCTGCGATCCGGACCACCAGAACTGGTTCTGGGCCAAGTACAGGCCTGACGGGACGCTCGACACCAACCCGAAGGACATGAAACTCGCCGGTCGAGTCGCCAAAGGGGCCGACCAGGGCTGCATCGCCTGCCATCAGGGCGCGCAGGGCGGCGACCACATCTTCACCCACGACAATTACGCCGAGTAGGCAAGCAGCGACGGCTCCCCGTCCGGCCATGCGGGCGCCGCCCGCTTGTCCGGGGCGACGCGCGGGCCCGCGGGTCGCCATGCGATCGGACCAGGCGTCCGCCCTTGCGGTTTTGATCGGCTCGTCGCTTGTCTTTGGGCAGCGGGACCGGGAAGCCTTGCCCGCCCCTTGTCCGCTTGCTAAATGACCCGGCGGAGGGGGCCGGGTTGAGCTTGGCTCTGCCCCTGGCGTCTGCCGCTGCTGTCAGACCCCCCTGAATGGGAAAGGAGCCAATGGCCGAGTTCACCGACTACAAGGTCGCCGATATCTCCCTGGCCGACTGGGGCCGCAAGGAGATCGCGATCGCCGAAAACGAGATGCCCGGCCTGATGGCGCTGCGCGAGGAGTTCGGCCCGAGCCAGCCGCTGGCGGGTGCGCGCATCACCGGTTGCCTGCACATGACGATCCAGACCGCGGTGCTGATCGAGACGCTGGTCGCGCTCGGCGCCACGGTGCGCTGGTCGTCGTGCAACATCTTCTCGACCCAGGACCATGCGGCGGCCGCCATTGCCGCGCGTGGCATCCCCGTCTTCGCCTGGAAGGGCGAGACCGAGGAGGAGTTCTGGTGGTGCATCGACCAGACACTCAAAGGGCCCGACGGCTGGACCCCGAACATGATCCTCGACGACGGCGGCGACGCCACGGCCGTCGTGCACCAGAAGTTTCCGGACCTGCTCGAAGGAATCCGCGGCATCTCGGAGGAG
>CAZMTC010000295.1:0-2743 GCA_964569105.1 uncultured Alphaproteobacteria bacterium
CCGCGTCGGTGAACACGAAGGCCAGCATGGTCGCCATGTCGGGCGCGATCATGCCCGAGCCCTTGGCGATGCCCGCGACCGTGACCTCGGTGCCGCCGATGCGCGCGGTGGCGACCGAGCCCTTGGGGAAGGTGTCGGTGGTCATGATTGCCTCCGCCGCGTCGGCCCAGGCATGGGGCGCGAGCTTGTCGGCCAGGGCGGGCACCTTGGAGGAGATGTAATCCTGCGGCACCGGATTGCCGATCACCCCGGTCGATGCCACCAGCACCTCCTCGCGCTTGCAGCCGAACAGCGCCGCAGCGCCGTCGACCGTATGCTCGACGGTGCGATCGCCGGCCTTGCCGGTGAAGGCGTTGGCGTTGCCCGAGTTGACCACGATGGCGCGGGCGTGTCCGTGGTCGAGCGCGTGGCGGCACCAGTCGACCGGGGCCGAGCTGCACAGCGAGCGGGTCAGCACACCCGCGGCCGTGGTTCCCGGCGCCAGCTCCGCCAGGAACAGGTCGGGCCTGCCGTTGCGTTTCAGCCCGCAATGCGCGCCCGCCAGGCGCAGCCCGGCGATCGGCGGGATGTCCGGAAAGCGCTCGGGCGCCAGGGGGGACCGTGGGGGCATGACGGGATTCGCTCGACTCTATCGCGGGCGCGGCATAGCCCGGGGAGCGTCGCGTTGTCCAGCGCCGCGGCGGGCCGGCGGCGGGCGGCTACTCCTGGACGGGCGCGGCCCCGGGCAGCGGCGGCGGGTCGACCACCTCGATCTCGGCGTCGGCGCGGACCTCCTCGATCAGCGCGGCGACGATGTCCTGGGTAGCCCGGTCGCGCAGATCCTCTTCCATCTCCTCGAAGGACTTGGGCTCGACCGCCCGCACCTCCTCGACCTTGATGACGTGCCAGCCGAAGCGCGTCTTGACCGGCGCTGCGGAATAGGTCCCAGCTTCGAGCGCGAAGGCGGCCGCCTGGAACGGCGGCACGGTGTCGCCCCGGCCGATGAACCCGAGATCGCCGCCCTCGGTGCTCGACGGTCCGGTCGAGTGCTCCTTGGCCAGCTCGGCGAAGTCGGCGCCATCGTCGAGCCGGGCGATCAGGTCCGCGGCCGCGTCCTCGGTCTCGACCAGGATATGGCGGGCGTGGATCTCCTTGTCGTCCTCGGCCTCCTCCAGGTAGGCGTCGTATTCCGCCTCGAGCTTATCGTCGGTCATCCGCTCGTCGATCCTGGCACTGAAGTACTCGCGCTCGATCACGCGGTCCTCGAGGCGGCGGATCTCGGCCTGGATCTCGGGCTTCTCGTGCAGCCCGGCCCCGCGCCCCGCCTTGGCAACCAGCTTGTTGGTGACCACGCGGTCGACGAGCTGCGGGTACAGTTCGGTGAAAGGCATCGACTGCAGCTGCTGGGGCAGTGACCGATAGGCCGCCAGCACGTCGGAGAGCAGTACCTCGTCGCCGTTGACCGTGGCGACCACCGGGTCGCCTTCCTGGGCCAAGGCGCCAGGGGAGATGCCGATCGTGCCCAGCGCGAGCAAACCCAGCGCGAACGGGACCGCGCGGATCGCGGGGAATGCCATTTCGGACGATCCTTCGTGTACGGGGGGAGGTGTCGCGCTTTCGGCGCGCGTTGAATTCAAAGGTAGCACGAAATAGTGCATATGAGGACACTGCGGCTCAAGAGCCCCGGGCGGTGTCGTTGACTATGTTCCCTGCTCCGCCTATGTGTCTGAAAAGCTCAAGCAGTTCGAAATCGCCGGACTCCGGCTCCCGGGGACGATTTGATGATCGAGGCATTCGCGCGGCGCCTGTTCGGCTCCGCCAACGACCGGTACCTGAAAAAGCTCGGCCCCATCGTCGACGCGATCAACGCCAAGGAACCCGAGCTGGAGAAGCTCTCGGACGAGGAGTTGCGCGCCCGCACCGACTGGCTCAAGTCGCGCCACGAGGGTGGCGAGAAGCTCGACGACCTCCTGGTGGACGCCTTCGCCACGGTGCGCGAGGCGGCCAAGCGTGCACTGGGCCAGCGCCATTTCGACGTCCAGCTGATGGGCGGCGTCGCGCTGCACCGCGGCAACATCGCCGAGATGAAGACCGGCGAGGGCAAGACGCTGGTCGCGACCCTGCCGGTCTATCTCAACGCGCTCACCGGCAAGGGCGCGCACGTGGTCACGGTCAACGACTACCTGGCCCGGCGCGATGCCGAGTGGATGGGCGCGATCTACCGCTTCCTGGGGCTCGAGGTCGGCTGCATCGTGCACGGCCTGGCCGACCCTGAGCGCCGCGCCGCCTACGCCGCCGACATCACCTACGGCACCAACAACGAGTTCGGCTTCGACTATCTGCGTGACAACATGAAGTTCCGGTTGGAGGACATGGTCCAGCGGGACTTCAACTACGCCATCGTCGACGAGGTCGATTCGATCCTGATCGACGAAGCGCGGACGCCGCTGATCATCTCCGGCCCGGCGGAGGACAGCTCGGACATGTACCGGGCGGTCAACGGGCTGATCCCGAAGCTGGGCGAGGACGACTACGAGAAGGACGAGAAGATGCGTTCGGTCACGCTGACCGAGCAGGGCGTCGAGCGCATCGAGAGGCTCCTGGCGGAGGCCGGGCTGCTCAAGGAAGGCGGCCTCTACGACATCGCCAACGTCGCGCTCGTCCACCACGTCAACCAGGCGCTGCGCGCGCACAAGCTGTTCCAGCGCGACACCGACTATATCGTCAAGGACGACAAGGTCGTCATCATCGACGAGTTCACCGG
>CAZMTC010000296.1:0-2733 GCA_964569105.1 uncultured Alphaproteobacteria bacterium
GCGAGAGCAAGGGCGCGTTGAGCTCGAAGGACGGGTTCTCGGTGGTGGCACCGACGAGGAACACAGAGCCGTCCTCGACATGCGGCAGCAGCGCGTCCTGCTGGGCGCGGTTGAAGCGGTGGATCTCGTCGATGAACAGCAACGTGCCCTGCCCGCCCGCGCGCCGCGCCTTGGCCGCCTCGAACACCTTGCGCATGTCCGCCACTCCGGACATGACCGCCGACAGCGGCTCGAAATGCAGCTCGGTGTGATGGGCCAGCAGGCGGGCGATGGTCGTCTTGCCGCAACCGGCGGGGCCCCACAGGATGATCGACGCCAGCCGTCCGCCCGCCACCATGCGGCCGATCGGGCCCTCGGGCCCGAGCAGATGGGTCTGGCCGACGACCTCGCCGAGGCTGGCGGGCCGCAGCCGGTCGGCGAGCGGCCGGGGCGCCTGCTGTTCGAAGAGCGTGCTCACATGCGGAACTGGCGTTCGATGACGTTCTGACCGCGCTTGATCTCGAGGCTCCATTCGCGTCCGCCGCCGCGCACCGCCTGCTCGAGCGTATCGACCGACGGGGTGCGCTCACCGTTCACCGCAAGCACGATGTCGCCGGGGCGCAGGTCGAGGAAGCCGGCCGGGCTGCCTCGCCCGACCTCGAGGATCACCACGCCTTCGGTCTCGGGGAAGCTGAGCTCGGAAGCGAACTTGGGCGACAGATTGCCGACCGTCACCCGGTCGAAAGGGTGCGGCCCCTCGAGCTCGGTGATATCGCGCGGCGGATCCTCGGGCGGCGGCGTGAGCTTGACCGGTACCACCATTCGGCTGCCATTGCGCACGAGGGTGAGTTCCGCGGTCTCGCCGATGTCCATCGTCGCCAGGCGGAAGCGCAGATCCTGCCCGTCGTAGATCTGATTGCCGTCGACCGCCGTGATCACGTCGCCGGTCTCGATGCCGGCCGCCGGCGCGGGGCTCGCGGGGTGAAAGTCCTCGACGATCACCCCGCCCACGCGCTTCAGGCCGATGGCTTCGGCCATCTCGGCGGTGATGTCGGATGCGGAGACCCCGAGCCACGGCCGCACGAGGTCGCCACCCGAGACCGCCGCGCGCAGGACGGCGCCGACCATGTTGACCGGGACCGCGAAGCCGATGCCCACCGACCCGCCGGTCTTCGAGAAGATCGCCGTGTTGATGCCGACAAGACGACCGTCCATGGTCACCAACGCACCGCCGGAATTACCCGGGTTGATTGCCGCATCGGTCTGGATGAACGACTGGAAGTCGGAGATGCCGACCGAGGTACGTGCGAGCGCCGAGACGATGCCGCTGGTCACGGTCTGGCCGACGCCGAACGGGTTGCCCACCGCCAGCACCAGGTCGCCGACCTCGAGTGCATCGCTGTCGCCCAGATCGACCGCCGGCAGCACCTCGCCGCGCGGGTCGATCTTGAGCACGGCGAGGTCGGTGCGCTCGTCCCTGAGCACCACCTCAGCGGCGTATTCGCGCCGGTCGGACAGGACCACCGTGATCGCCTCGGCCTCGGCGATGACATGGTTGTTGGTGACGACATAGCCCTCGGGCCGCACGATCACGCCCGAGCCGAGCGAGTTCTGGATGCGCTCGCGCTGGCCGAAGGGACCGCCGTCGCCGAAGAACTGCTTGAAGAACGGATCGTCGAATAGCGGCGAGACGATCGACTGCTGGACCACGCGCTGGGCATAGATATTGACCACCGCGGGCGCCACCTGCTTGACCACCGGCGCGTAGGACAGCTCGATCTCGGCTCGGCTTTCCGGCACGCGCTTGTCGGCCGCGGCCGCCGGCGCGGCGCCCAGGACCAGCGCGAGGCCCAGCACGGCGGCGAGCGCACGGGCAGTCAGCACGGATGCGGCCATGATCGTCCTCCGGCACATGGTGGGATCGGCCCCGTCAGGGCTATGATATAGGTGAGAGACGCCAACGGGCCAATGCGGCCGCGCCGCACGAGCCCTGAGAACGCGAAAGGGCGGTCCGGCAACCGGACCGCCCTCCGAAATCGGTCGGCCTGTGCGCGGCTCACGCCTCGGCCGCCACCTCCTCGTACTCGTCGTCGAACTGGGTCGGGCCCGAATCCTGGCCCTTGGCGTCGGGATCGCGGTCGACCAGCTCGACGATCGCCATGGGCGCGTTGTCGCCGTGGCGGAAACCGTCGCGCAGGACACGAGTGTAGCCGCCGGGGCGGTCGGCATAGCGGTCCTTGAGCGCGGTGAACAGCTTCTCGACCATCGCCCGGTCCTCGAGTCGCGACAACGCCTGGCGCCGTGCGTGCAAATCGCCGCGCTTGCCCAGCGTGACCAAGCGGTCGACCACGCCGCGAAGCTCCTTGGCCTTGGGCAGCGTGGTGCGAATCTGCTCGTGCTTGATCAGGGCGTTGGCCATGTTGGCGAACATGGCCCTGCGGTGCTGCGACGTGCGGCCGAGCTTCCGCCCGCTCAAACGGTGACGCATGACTTCCGGTCCTCTTCTCGGCGTGCCCGGCTCGGCCGGGCACGCACGTTACTTCAGTAGGGCTCTTCGAGCTTGCGGGCCAGGTCCTCGATGTTCTCGGGCGGCCAGTTCGGGATCTCCATGCCCAGGTGCAGGCCCATCTGGGAGAGCACCTCCTTGATCTCGTTGAGCGACTTGCGGCCGAAGTTGGGCGTGCGCAGCATCTCGGCCTCGGTCTTCTGGACCAGGTCGCCGATGTAGATGATGTTGTCGTTCTTCAGGCAGTT
>CAZMTC010000297.1:0-2694 GCA_964569105.1 uncultured Alphaproteobacteria bacterium
AGCGGCCACCAGCACCAGCTGGGCCGGCTCGCCCTGCTGCGGCGCCTGCTCGACCGCCGGCTCGAGGACGAACAGTCCATCCGCGCCGACGTAGAAGGTGTGCTCGCCGAAGGTGTTGCACAGCGTGTCCATCGCCGGGTTCTCGTCCTCGATCGGATCAGCGCCGAGCTGTTCCTTCACAACGGCAACCTGTTCTGACGTCAACTTCATATTTGTGCGCTCCTTGTTGTGGGAGAGCCTCTCCGGATCCTCACGACCCAGCCTCAACGGCTCCGTCAATACGACTGCGCTCTTCACCCCTGACAGATTGGACCTGCCGATGCAACCCGCAATGCCTTTCGTGTCGGGTCCGGCGAAGCTGTCGAGATGGACCTGCCCCGCCCGGATTTTCGACGCGCCATCGGCATCGGGCACCACCGCCGTGACCGCTGGCCGACCACTCAGCCCCGACGGGAGTTTCAACGCTCCGCACCCAGAGGCTTTCGTTGGGCGTGGAAGCTCCATGATGTGAGACGCTTGCTACCTGCAGTCGGGGTGCCACCCCGGCATGAAGACCAAGGGTCGAGAACGGAGCCCGTTTCCCTTTCGAGCGCGGACCGCCATCTGAATGACCGCGGCGGCTGCGCTTGAACGACGAGTGGAACAGCCTCGACCGGCATGACGCAACCGGCGTTCCGCGACGTGACTTCATCGACCCCGGCGGCATCGCGCCATTGCTGCCGAATGTTTTCATTGTTGCCGCCGAGGGCAAGCCGCCCCGCTTTCGCTATCGCCTTGTCGTCTCTGAGATCGTCGCCTTCACGGGGCGCGACCTGACTGGCCAGTTGATCGACGAGACGACCTATGGGCAGTTCGCCGCAGCGGCGGTGGCCTTCTTCCGGGCACCGCTCGAGCGCCGTCTTCCTGTCGGGCTGGTCGGCGAGGCGGTTTGGATCGCCGGAGGCGAATGGATGCGGATCGAGCTGCTCGCCCTGGCCCTGACCGGCCGCGACGGCGCCGTCGATCAGCTCCTCGGTGGCTACGTCCGGCAGAGCAAGGACAAGGCGCTGCCCGTTCCCGACAGTGGCCCGGCCTTTCGCAATCTGGCGATCCTGTACCAGCCCATTCCACAACATGATTGAATTGCCCGGCCTTTGCGGACGAGCAAACCCGCTTTTCGCGCGCGCCCGTCCGAGATGCCAGGCTCGCAGACAAGGGGAGGCGGCCCCATGCTGATCATCTTCGCCGGACTTCCCTGCACGGGAAAGACAACTCTGGCGAAGGAGCTCGCGCACCGGACAGGTGCCGTGTTGCTGCACATCGACAGCATCGGACAGGCGATCATGGACTCGTCGCTCCCGATTCGTTCGGTCGAGGAGGCGGGTTATCTGGTCGGTTACGCCCTTGCAGAGGAGAATCTGCGCCTCGGTCGCACTGTCCTCGCCGATTCGGTCAATCCCATCGCCCTGACCAGGAATGCCTGGCTGGCGGTGGCGCGGCGGGCAAGCTGCAGCAGCGTCGAGGTGGAGGCGGCCTGCTCGGATCGCGGCGAGCACCGGAGACGGGTGGAATCACGCCGGCCCGATATCGCCGGCCTCACGCCGCCGACCTGGCGGGATGTGCTCGAGCGCGAGTACCACCCCTGGATCCGCGATCGCGTCGTGATAGACACCGCAGGCCGGACCGTCGGACAGAGCCTGGAAGAGCTGCAGAGTCATTTGGCCGCCGTGGCGCCGTCGCCGCAGGGCGGATCGGAACAGCGCCACCCGGCTTGATCGCAAGAGGCGGGCGAGCCATGGCACCGCATGTCGGATATCAGCAAGCGATGGCTTGACTTTTTAGAAACTGATCGGTTTTTTTAATGGCCGCGGACAAGCTTGAGGCCGACGACATGCCGGAGTCGCGCGAGCAACACCTTCTTTATCAGCTGAAGAGCCGGGGACCGCAGAGCGCAGCGGAACTCGCCGCGGGACTGGGGATGACCCCGGTCGGCGCGCGCAAACATCTGGCTGCCCTGGCCGCGCGGGGACTGGTGAGATACGACGACCATCGCCAGACGATCGGCCGTCCGAAACGCGTTTGGATGCTAACGGACCGCGGCCACGCACGCTTTCCCGATCGCCATTCCGACCTCACCCTCGAGCTTCTGACTTCGGTTCGAAAGATCTTCGGTCAAGCAGGCCTCGAGCGCCTGATCTCGGATCGCGAGGAGGCGAGCCTGACCCGTTATCACTCGGCGATGGAGGGCGCCGACAGTCTGAAACTACGTGTGCGGGCCCTGGTCGAGCTGCGCAGCCGGGAAGGCTATATGGCCGAATGCGAACCTTTGGAAGACGGCGGATTCCTGCTGATCGAGAACCACTGTCCGATCTGCGCCGCCGCCCGAACCTGCCAGGGCCTCTGCCGTTCGGAGCTGGCCGTATTTCAGGCCGTGCTTGGCCCCGACGCCCGTGTCGAACGCAGCGAGCACCTCCTCGCCGGCAGCCGCCGCTGCACTTACCGCATTACCCCGGCTGAAGAGCAATCGCCGGGGCGGGTCCGATGAACGAGCCGCACGGCGGGGAGGCCGCCGAATGGCGCGACCTCCTGGTCGGCGGCCACCTCCCGCGATTCTGCATTCTCTGCCTCGGCGTCTGGCTGCACGCCGCCGACACCCTTCTGGTCGCCACCCTTATGCCGACGGCGGTGCGCGACATCGGCGGCCTCGCGTATATC
>CAZMTC010000298.1:0-824 GCA_964569105.1 uncultured Alphaproteobacteria bacterium
ACCTCTGGCGCGCCGTCGCAGACGCCATCGACACCTTCACCCCAACCGAATGCCATAACTACTTCGCCGCAGCCGGATATGATCCGGAGTAAATTGAATCCGCTCTAGCGATGCAGGCCGCGGATGTAGTCGCGGCCGTTGTAGGTGAGGGCCTGGCGGCGGGAGTCCGCCGCCGAGTAACTGACATGCACCCAGCCCGAATGCGGCTGGCCCGGCGTGTAGAACTCGAGGATCAGCTGGTCGAACACGAAGCGCGTGTCGATCACCCGCGCGACCTCGAAATTGGCGACGCCGGGGATCTCGAAGTCGGCGGCCTCGCCGCGCATGTGCTGCGACGTCTCAGAGCCGTTGACCGCCTCGTTGAGCGCTGGGGAGCGGTAGCCGCTCGAGACGATGATGGGCCGGTCGAAGTGGTCGCGCAGCGGCTGCAGCACCCGGCCCACGAGCGTCTGCAGGGCCATGTGCTGGGAGGTGTAGAACCCGAGTCCAAATATTTACGGGCGTTAAGCGCGGTGCCCCGACTAAGCCCTTGATTTAATTGGAGGCCCGGGCCGGAATCGAACCGACGTACGGGGATTTGCAGTCCCCTGCATAACCACTCTGCCACCGGGCCAAGGTGTTGCGCTTCCTAGTCTTTTGGGGGCGGAGGATCAAGGGGTTTCCTGCCGGCCGCCGGCGTTCGCGGGGTCGCTGCGGCTTTTCCCCGAAACCATGCCCGCCGGGGCCTGTCGGCGATGCCCATTTTTCGCTGCCGGTTGCCGCGAGGGTGCGCCGGCGCGACGAATTTCCGAGTCATCCGTCGAACACTGATTCTTCACGGAAGT
>CAZMTC010000298.1:834-2664 GCA_964569105.1 uncultured Alphaproteobacteria bacterium
ATGCGATGGATTTTCCGCTCGAGCCGACAGGAGGTAGAAGATCGAGGGACCGAAGCCGAATGTTCTGCGTTCGGTCGGGTCGAGTTCCCCGTGCGGCCCCACGCGGAGCGGATTTGGCCGCAAGCGGCACCGCCGACGGTTCATTGGCGTGACGGTCGGGATGCGGTAGGGATGTTTCAACTGCCACTGGCGGATGTTGGCGTGATCCGTACGCTCGTTTTCACGACGCTCTACCCGAACCGGGAGCAGCCGTCCCACGGCATCTTCGTGGAGAACCGGCTGCGCCATGTGCTCCGGAGCGGCCGGGTGGAAGCCCAGATAGTCGCGCCCGTACCGTACTTTCCCTTCGGCGGCGCGGCGTTCGGGCGCTACGGGGCGTTGGCCCGCGTGCCCCGGCACGAGGTCCGTCACGGCGTCGAGGTCTGGCATCCACGCTTCGCCGTCGTGCCGAAGATCGGCATGCGGCTCGGCCCACTCCTGCTCGACCGGAGCGGGCGCGCGGCGGTGTCCTCATTGTCCCGTCGAGGGTTCGATTTCGATCTGATCGATGCCCATTATTTCTATCCCGACGGCGTCGCTGCCGCCCGAATGGCCGAAGCGCTGCGCAAGCCGCTCGTGATCACCGCGCGCGGCACCGACATCAACCTGATCGCGGAGTTTCCCGGGCCTCGACGCCAGATCCTGTGGGCGGCCGAGCGGGCGGATCAGATCGTCACCGTCTGTCAGGCGCTCAAGGACCGGCTGGTCGAGCTCGGCGTCGTCGAGAACAAGATCCGTGTCCTGCGCAACGGGGTCGATCTCGCGATGTTTGCCCCCGTTGATCGAACCGCCGCGCGAGGCGAGCTCGGCCTGACGCGCCGGACACTGGTTTCGGTGGGTCACCTTATTGAGCGCAAGGGCCACGATCTCGTCATTCGGGCATTGGCGAAGCTCGCCGACATCGATCTCCTGATTGTCGGCGACGGGCCTGAAGAATCACGCCTGCGGGCGTTGGCGCACGCGTGCGGAGTCGCCGACCGGGTCCGTTTCCTGGGCCGCGTTCTCCACGAGGAGCTGCCGGCCATCTACACCGCCGTTGACGCACTCGTGCTCGCTTCGAGCCGCGAAGGTTGGGCCAACGTGCTGCTGGAAGCGATGGCGTGCGGAACGCCGGTGGTGGCGACCGACGTCTGGGGCACGCGCGAGGTCGTGACCGACCCGGTGGCGGGCAAGCTGGTCGGCGAGCGAACGGAAAGCGCCCTTGCCGACGCGATCGGAAGCCTGCTGCGGGCTCCGCCGGATCGGGCGGCCACCCGTGCGTATGCGGAGGGATTCGGCTGGGAACCCACGACGCAAGGCCAGCTCGATATCTTCGACCGGCTCGCCCGAGCCGACCGCGCCTCGCGCCGGAACTCCGGCGCGTCGGTCGGAGAGTCCGTCGCCGTGCCCCGGGGCACTCGGTAAGCCGTTCCGCTGCGCACGGCTCCTTGGGTTCGAAGCCGGTTTCCGCCGCTCGGTCAGGAGGCCTCGCCCTCCGACACCGCCGCGTCGATGGCGGCGCGCAGCCTGTCCATGGTCAGGCGCAGGCGCCAGCGGGGGTAGGGCCCGAAGCCGAACAGCTCGCCCATGAACTCGACCCGTGTGCGGCCACGCCCCATCTTGTGCAGGAACAGCGCGACGTTGGCGCGGCGCTGCCACATGATGGTGGTGAAGCCCAGGCGCTGACGGGCGACGAGCCGGCCGTTCCCGTCCTCCTCGATGCGCCAGTTGCCGGTGATCAGCGCGCGGCGCACGGCTGTCGCGGCGGCCTCGGGCGGGACAGGCAGCACGAACTCGGTCTTCGCTTCTGAC
>CAZMTC010000299.1:0-2650 GCA_964569105.1 uncultured Alphaproteobacteria bacterium
GGCTGTCCACTCCTGAGGCGGTCTGCCTCGCTTTCGGTCAGGGCCAGGGCCGGGATGTCGTCCAGCGCGGTCTCGACCGGAAGCACGAACGCGGAATCGGACGCACTATGCACAAACGTTTCCAGCTTTTCCAGCGAAATTGCGTCCTCGATGCGAAACGGCCCCACGCGCGTCCGCTCGAGCGCGGCGACGTGGCCGGCGCTCCCCAGCGCGCGCGCGAGGTCGCGGGCCAGCGACCGGATGTAGGTTCCCTTGCCGCAGCGCACAGCGATGGCGTCCGCATCGCCGGACAGGGACCCTTCGTGGCGCAATTCGTAGATCCACACGCGCCGGGCCGTCAGCTCGGGCGCCATGCCCGCACGGGCCAATGCGTAGGCGCGCTCCCCGTCGACCCTGATCGCCGAATAGGCGGGGGGCACCTGCTCGATCTCGCCGGTGAAGCGTGGCAGCGCCGCGGCGATCGCCGCGGCGTCAGGACGCACGTCGGAGGTCGCGGCCGGGGCGCCCTCGGTGTCGCCGGTCTCGGTCTCGGTGCCCCAGCGCAGCGTGAACCGGTACTCCTTGGTGCCGTCCATGACGATCTGCGAGAGCTTGGTGGCCTCGCCCAGCGCGATCACGAGCACGCCGGTGGCGAACGGGTCGAGCGTGCCGGTATGGCCGGCCTTGGCCGCGCGGACCAGTCGCTTGACCGCCCCTACCGCCTGCGCCGAAGACATGCCGACGGGCTTGTCGAGGACGATCCAGCCGTCGACGGGACGGCCCTTGCGCTTACGGCCCATCGCCGTCTTCCCCGTCTCGGGGGTCCCCGCCCGCGAGATCCTGCGCGACGCGCTCGTCGCGCAACAGCCGCTCGACCCGGTCGGCTTCGTCGAACGACGGGTCGACCATGAAGGTCAGGCGCGGCGTGAACTTCATGGTCAGCGCGCGGCCGATCTGGCCCTGCAGATAAGGCGCGACGCGGTTGAGCGCCTGGACGATCGCGCGCTCCTCGCCGCCGCCCAGCGGCATGACGTAGACCGTCGCCTGGCGCAGGTCGGGCGTCGGCACGACCTCGGTCACCGTCAGCGGCACGTCGCGCAACTCGGGGTCGTGCACCTCGCCGCGCATGAACAGCTCGGCCAGGCGATGCCGCAACTCCTCGCCCACCCGCCTCTGCCGCTGGCTGGGCACCTTGGGACGGTTGCGCGCCATTGCAAGGGACTCCGTTCGGGCCCCGCCGAATCGAGGCCGCAAATCCTCGGGGCGTCAGACGGTCATTCGACCGTCCGCGCCACCTCCTCGACCTCGTAGCACTCGATCTGGTCGCCGACACGGATGTCCTGGTAGTTCTCGAAGGCCATGCCGCACTCGTAGCCCTCCTTGACCTCGCGCACTTCCTCCTTGAAGCGCTTGAGGGTGGCGAGCTTGCCCTCGTGGATCACCGTGTCGTCGCGGAGCAGGCGCACGCCCGCGCCGCGCTTGACCGTGCCCCGAGTGACCCGGCAGCCGGCGACGTTGCCGACCTTGGTGATGCGGAACACCTCGAGGATCTCGGCGTAACCCAGGAACTTCTCTCGCTTGAGCGGCTCGAGCATGCCCGAGAGCAGCGCCTTCAGATCGTCGATGATGTCGTAGATGACCGAGTAGTAGCGGATGTCGATGCCCGCACGTTCGGCCGCCGCGCGCGCCTGCGCGTTGGCGCGGACGTTGAACGCCACGATCAGCGCGTTCGAGGCCTCGGCCAGCGTGACGTCGGACTCGTTGATGCCGCCCACCCCGGCATGCAGGATCTGGAACTTGGCCTCGTCGGTGGCCAGGTTCTCGACCGCCCCGGCGATGGCCTCGACCGAGCCCTGCACGTCCGCCTTGACCACCAGCGCCATGGCCTTGGCCTGGCCCTCGGCTGCCTTGGCGAACATCTGCTCCACCGAGGACGGACCGGTGCCGATGGTCTTGGAGCGGATCTGACGCTGCCGGTACTCGGAGATCTCGCGCGCCCGCGTTTCGTTCTCGACCGCTACAAAGGGGTCGCCCGCCGCGGGCGCGCCCTGCAGGCCCAGAACCTCGACCGGCTCCGACGGGCCGGCGCTGTCGATCTGCTCGCCGCGGTCGTTGATCAGCGCGCGCACGCGGCCCCACTCGGCGCCGGCCACGAATGTGTCGCCGGCGCGGATCGTGCCGCGCTGGACCAAGAGCGTGGCGACCGGGCCGCGGCCCTTGTCGAGCCGTGCCTCGACCACGACGCCCTGGGCCTCACGGTCCGGATTGGCCTTGAGCTCGAGCAACTCCGCCTGCAGCAGGATCGCCTCCTCCAGGTCGTCGAGGCCCATCCGCTCCTTGGCGGAGACCTCGACGCACTGGACGTCGCCGCCCATCGCCTCGGGCACAAGCTCATGCTGAAGCAGGTCGTTGCGCACCTTGTTCGAGTCGGCGCCCGGCGCGTCCATCTTGTTGATGGCGACGATGATCGGCACCTTGGCTGCCTTGGCGTGGTTGATCGCCTCGACCGTCTGCGGCTGGATACTGTCGTCCGCTGCGACCACCAGGATCACGATGTCGGTGACCTGCGCGCCGCGCGAGCGCATCGCCGTGAAGGCGGCGTGGCCGGGAGTGTCCAGGAAGGTGATCCTGGCGCCCGAGCCCAGCACCACCTGGTAGGCGCCGATGTGCT
>CAZMTC010000300.1:0-2621 GCA_964569105.1 uncultured Alphaproteobacteria bacterium
GGACGATGATGAGGAGGCTGGACAGGGCGTCGACGAAGCCCGGCCAGATATCCCCCTCGTCGCGGCGGGCGCGTCCGAGTGGGCGCATCGGCCGCTACTCCCTACCGTCCGAGGCGGCGGCTATGGTGCGCGCGAGCAGCTTGAACTCGCCGCGCATGGCTTCGATCAGCTGCGCGCGTCCGGCTGCGTTGTCCTCGACCAGCCGGCCGAGATAGAAATCCATCTTGCGGATGTGATCGCGGGTGGCGTCGTCGAGCGCGCCGGTCGAGCGCTCGGACAGGCGCTCGAGGGCGGGCCTGAGCTCGGACTGGCTCTCGGCGAGCTGCGAGATAAGCTGTTGCTCGGTGCGCATCTGGTCGGTCAGCACGCCCAGCTTTTCGGTCAGCGACATGATCGAGTGCAGCTCGTTGCGGCGGTCCTCATGGCCGGCGGTGACCGCCTTCTGCAGCTCGTCGAGGCTTTCGGCAGTCTGTTCGAGCAGCGCCTGGACATAGGCGGGGACGCCCCCGTCCTCGGAACCTGCGCCGGCGCCGGTCAGCCGCACGGTGCCGGACAGCCAGTCCTCGAGGTCGGTATAGAAGCGGTTCTGCGCCTGGCCTGCCTGGAGGTCCAGGAAACCTACCACCAGCGAGCCGGCGAGGCCGAACAGCGACGTCGAGAAGGCGGTGCCGGCACCCGAGAGCGCCTCGGTCAGCCCGCCCTTGAACTCCTCGAACACGCTCGTGATGTCCGAAGTGGCCTGGACCGTCAGGTTGTCGATCACGACCAGAACCGCGCCGATCGTCTGGATCAGGCCCCAGAAGGTGCCGAGCAGGCCCAGAAAGACCAGCAGGCGCATGATGTAGCGAGAGATCTCGCGCCGCTCGTCGAGCCGGGTACCGATGCTGTCGAGCAGCGAGCGCATGGCCGGCGCCGACAGCCGCAGCCGTCCGCGGTGATCGCCGAGCATCTGGGCCAGCGGACCGATCATCGCCGGCTCGGCCATGTCCGCGATTCGCCCGCGGTCCCGCTGATAGGTCTCCAGCCAGGAGACCTCGGGCCGGATCATCAGCACCTGCCAGAAGGTGTAGACGACGCCGAGCGCCAGCACCGCGATGATGATGCCGTTGAGCAGCGCGTTGGCCAGGAAGGCCTCGGCGAGCTGCGGGAACAGGACGAACGCGCCGGCGGCGACCACCGCCAGGAACACGACCATGCGAAGCAGGTAGTTGTTGATCCCGGTCACGTTAGGACCTGTTGCCCTTCATATCGTCGACGTGGCGGAGACGGATTCGCCCGCCGGCCAGGAGCGTGGCGCGCCGCGATGCCAAGGCATCGCAAGCGCCGCGCGACGCCGCCTGCGGGCAAATCCGTCCCGTCCCGAAGGGATTGGGCGAAAACGGCGCGCAGCCGCGTCGCTCGTCGTTGAATATGCTCTGCATGTCCTGCGTCCTCGCTCCTTGCTGCGCGCCGTTTTCGCCCCAACCACGTCGACGATATGAAGGGTAGCAGGTCCTTAGCCCTTCCCCCGTGCGGCGGCCGCACATTCGGCCTACCGCTCGATCACGACCAGATCGACGCGGTCGATGGGGCCGTCTTCGGCCTTCTGGCCAAGTGCCCTTATCTCGGCGCGCGTCCCGCGTATCCCGTTCTCGACCAGATAGCGCCGCACCGCGAGCGCACGCGACAGCGACAGGCGGCGCGCCTGGCTTTCGGTCTTTCCGGCGCCGTCGGCGTAGGCGTAGATGACGAGGCGCCGGTTGTCATCCTGCGACAGCAGTCCCACCACCTCGGCGAGGCTCGGAGCGGCGCTGCCGGGCAGCTCAGAAGATTCGTCTTCGAACTCGATCCGCAGCGACGGCGCACCCTCGTTATTGGGGGTCAGCGCGGCCGACTGGGTCTCGGGCGCTTCGGGGGGAGCTGTGTCCTCCGCCGCCGGCGCCGTCTGATCCTCGGCGGGCGCCGGATCCTCGGCCGGCTGCTCGGGCACGGCCGCCGGGTCCTCGACGGCAGCCTCGGGTTCGAGTTCCGGCGCCGAGGCGGCGGCTTCAGGCGCGACGGGCTCGATATCGGCGGGCTCCGCCGGTTCGATCGCCTCGGGCTCCGCGACCTCAGGTTCGGTGGGCTTGGGCGGGACGATCTCCGGCTCCGACACTACCGCCTCGGCTTCTGGCTTTGGCGGCTGATCCGGGACCGGCTCGGTCGCAGCGGGCGCGGGAGTGGGAGTGGGAGCCTCCGGTTCGGGCTTGGGCGGCGGGCTTGCCTGCTGAATTGGCGGTTTCGGCGCCGAGGGCGGGCGCAGGTCGATAGCGTCGCCCTCCGCGCCCGGGTCGGGCGGCCCCAACTCGTCGAGCACGCTCATGTCCACGGTGACGCTGGAAGACGAACTTTGTGCAAATACCTGCGCGGCCGCCACCAAGGCGACCGCCAAGCCAATAAGGATCGGGTATCGAAATACGGCGCCCGTAAAACGCGCCATGCCTCAGGTCCGTCCCATCAGAATTTCTGGGGCGACGCGCCGTCCGCGCCGCGCGGCGACAATAGCTTGCGCCCCGACAGGCAGCAACCGCTTTACCCCGACCTGCGACCGTTCCTTCTTGCGTACCGATATGGCTAAAGCATTTTGTCTCTGACGGAATCGG
>CAZMTC010000301.1:0-2590 GCA_964569105.1 uncultured Alphaproteobacteria bacterium
CGTCGCGCCCCATCACCTCCAGCACCATGACCCGACTGTGCGACGCCGCCGTCGGCTGAAGCCGGTCCAGCGCATCGGTGGCCACGTCCACCGCCGTGGCATAGCCGACCGAGACCTCGGTATGCCCCAGGTCGTTGTCGATGGTCTTGGGCACGCCGATCAGGTTGATTCCGCCCTTCGTCGCCAGGTCGCGCAGGATCTTGAGGCTGCCGTCGCCGCCGATGCCGATCAAGGCGTCGAGCTCCAACCGCCGGCAGCCCGCGATCACTTCGTCCGAACGGTCCGCGGTGGTGCCGTCCTGCATCGGATAGGCGAACGGGTTGCCCTTGTTGGTGGTGCCCAGGATGGTGCCGCCCATGCGCAGAATGGTCCCGTCGAAACGCTCGGGTCGAAGCTCCTCCGCCAGCGGCGGGTCGTGCATCAGGCCGTGAGTGCCCTGGCGGATGCCGACGACCGTCCAGCCCAGACCGTTGGTGGCGCGATTGACCGCGGCGCGCAGCACGGCATTGAGGCCGGCACAGTCGCCTCCGCTGGTCAGGATGCCGATGCGCTTGCTCACCGCCCTATCCAAGACGTCGCATTGGTGGTGCTCGGAAGATCGTGGCATTATGAACGTCGAGGCGGGGCTGTACACCCGCGCGGACCAACCGACGCATCGCCATGGACGAGAACGAGCTCGCCGGGCTGCGCGCGCAGCTCGACGGATTGAAACGGGAGCATCGCGAGCTGGACACGACCATCGCCGAGCTCGCCACGGGTACGCCCCTCGACCAGCTCCGTATCCGGCGTCTCAAGAAGCGCAAGCTGCACCTCAAGGACGAAATCACGCGCATCGAAAACCTGTTGCTGCCCGACATCATCGCGTAAGGGTCGAGAGGCTACGGACCGCCTCGCCGCGGAACTCTCCGCAGGATCCTCCGGGGTGCAGCGCCCGTACCGCGTTACGCCCCCGCGGCACTGCGCTTGTGCGCGTACATCCGCTTGTCCGCCGAGGACAGCGCCGAATGCGGGTCGTCGCCGGCGCTGAGGGTGTGCGCGCCATAGGACAGGGTGACCTTGATCGGTCGGCCGTCCCAGAGCAGCGCACTGGTCCTGATGGCTTCGGCCAGGTGTTCGGCCTTCTCCTGCGCGAGCGACTGATCGGCCTGCGCCAGGAGCACGCCGAACTCGTCTCCGCCCAGCCGCCCGACCAGGTCGGATTCGCGGACATGCTCGACCAGCACCTTGGCGACGTGGGCGAGCGTGGCGTCTCCCGCCGCGTGGCCCAGCGTGTCGTTGATCTGCTTCATGCCGTTGACGTCGAAGAAAAGCACCGAATGCGGCGTGCCGTAGCGCTCGACATAGCTCATGGTGCGGCTAAGCTCGCGCACGAAGGCTCGTCGGTTGACGACCGGCACCAGCGCGTCCTGGTCGGCCAGCTCCTCGAGATAGACCACGCGCTTGTGTGCCTCCTCGAGCTCGCCGCGCAGGCGGTCGACCTCCTGCATTAGCTGGGCAAAGGCGGCGCGGACCTTCGGGGTCAGCTCCTCCTCGGGAACGCCCAGCACCTGAGCGGTGTCGCCGACGACGGCGGTCCGCGGCCCCGGGGTCGCTCCGCCCGCCCGGCCGTACGTCTCCGCCCGGCGAGCGTTGGCGATTGTCGCGACGGGTCGGTTGCTGTCGATCTTCATGTTCTCTCCCCACGAGCCGCTGCGCCGTCCCGCGGCGACACGCGGCGACCGTTGGGGATCGGCGCGTGAATCAAAGCTCCGCGTTCCTAAAATTCGGTTAATCGATCGGCCGAGCGAGATCCGCGACCCGTATCTGCCGCCCGTTGCGCCTGCCGGGCGCGCGCCTTAGTCTCTGGCGCCCGACCCCGGCCGAGTGGAGCAGCGAGCGGTGAACGATCCGGCGCCCCTGGTGGGCATCGTCATGGGCAGCCAGTCCGATTGGGCGACCATGTCCGGTGCGGCGGAGGCGCTCGCCGCGCTGAGCGTGCCGCACGAGGTTCGCATCGTCTCGGCGCACCGAACGCCGCGGCGCCTGGTCGAGTACGCCGAGGGGGCACGCGATCGCGGCCTCAAGGTCATCGTGGCCGGTGCCGGCGGCGCCGCGCACCTGCCCGGCATGCTCGCCTCGCTGACGCCGCTTCCGGTGCTCGGCGTCCCGGTTCGGTCCAAGGCGCTTCAGGGGCTCGACAGCCTGCTCTCCATCGTCCAGATGCCCGGCGGCGTGCCCGTGGGCACGCTGGCGATCGGCGAGGCGGGGGCCAAGAACGCTGGCCTGCTCGCCGCCGCCATCGTTGCGCTGGGCGATCCCAGGGTGGCCGAGGCGCTCGACCGTTACCGTGCCGAACAGACCGCCGCGGTGGCCGAGCGGCCCGAGGGAGCATGAGCGATCCCGTGATCCCGCCGGGCGCAACCATCGGCATCCTGGGCGGCGGCCAGCTCGGCCGCATGACCGCCATGGCCGCGGCGGCCATGGGTTACCGCTGCCATGTCTTCGCGCCCGAGCCCGACGGTCCGGCTGCGCAGGTGGCGGCGGACCAAACGGTGGCTGCGTATGACGACGAGGCGGCACTCGGCCGCTTCGCCCAATCAGTCTCGGTGGT
>CAZMTC010000302.1:0-2583 GCA_964569105.1 uncultured Alphaproteobacteria bacterium
TCGTACACACCCAGCGGGAGCCGGCTTGCATCGTAGGGAACGTTGCCGATCAGAATGCCGAACCCGATGGGCACCAGCAGCAGCGGCTCGAACCCCTTGCGCACGGCGGTGTGGTCGGGGGCGACCATCATCGGGTTGGTGTTCTGGATGAACAGCGCGTGGATGCCGGGGCCGTCGCCGAGGTCGCGCGCGTCGCCGCACAGGATCGGGCCGATGCGCGACATGTCGAGCTTGCGCACCGAGCGGTCGAGCGCGTCGAGGCCGGCGATCAGGGTGAGGTCGAGGCCGTAGAGCTGGCCGTTGGAGTAGTGCGCGCCGCCGCCCTCGTGCCGCCACTTGCCGCCCACCGTGGCCAGGCAGGTGACGGCGTGCAAATTGGCCGCGCCGTTGCGCGAGCGGGTGAAGCCGTAGCCGGTGCGGATGAAGGCGCGGTCGGTCGCGCCGTAGAGCCGCGCGAACTCGCGGATGGTCTCGGCGGGGACGCCGGTGATGCCCTCGGCCCATTCGGGGGTGCGGGTGGCGAGATGCGCCTCGAGGCCCGCGGGGTCGTCGGCGTATTCCGCCATGTAGTCGCGGGCGGCGAAGCCCTCCTCGAACATCACCTGCATCATGGCGCAGGCGAGCGCGCCGTCGGTGCCCGGGCGCAGCATGATATGGAGGTCGGCCTGCTCGGCCGAGGCATTACGGTAGGGATCGACGACGACGAACCTGGCGCGGCGCTCCTTGCGGGCGCGGGCGACGTGGGTCATGACGTTGACCTGGGTGGCGACCGGGTTGGTGCCCCAGGCGATCACCAGGTCGGAGCGCGCCATCTCGCGCGTGTCGACGCCGCGCTTGACGCCCACCCCGGCAAGCCAGCCGGCGTCGGACAGCGCCGAGCAGATGGTCAGGTGCTGGCGTGAATAGCCCATGACATGGCGCAGCCGCTCGATCCCGTCGCGCTGCACGAAGCCCATGGTGCCGGCATAGAAGTAGGGCCAGACGGCCTCGGGCCCGTGCTCGGCAGCGACGCGCGCGAGGTTGGCGGCGACGAGGTCGAGCGCCTCGTCCCAGCCGATGGGCTCGAAGGCGGCGAGGCCGACGCCCTTGGGGCCCGTGCGCCGCAGCGGCGTGGTCAGCCGGTCCGGGTGGTGCACCCGCTCGGCGTAGCGCGCCACCTTGGCGCAGATCACGCCCGCCGTATAGGTATTGTCCTTGGCGCCGCGCACGCGGCCGATGGTCGTGGGGTCGAGCCGCTCGACCTCGAGCGCGCAGCAGCTCGGGCAGTCGTGCGGGCAGGTGGAATGGACGATCTCGGCGCTGGAGTCGAGCGGCATGGGTGGGCTCCGTGGGGAAGCTGTGGCGCTCAAAGTAGTATGCGCCGGAGCGGCGGGCAATTGGCCGCGGCGGCAATGTGCGGTGCCCCGGCCTACCGGAACCGGCGCCACCGTAGGCGAGCATTTGGCCGCAGATTACGCAGATTATCGGCGTGCCAAGGGCGGTGTGGCGCCGTTGCTTGGCCGACAAATGGCCCGACCATTGTACGCGAACCACTACACCTACGACCAAGGTCGAGCACTTATCGTGTCACGATTGCAGTCCATTTTCGGGCTGAAAATTCACACATCTGTCGCCATTTTTCTTGTAGCAGCGATCAGGATGGAATCCTGCCGTCACACAGGACCTGCATGTGCCATTGGACGAGTTCAGCACGCGCATCAAGAAAGCCATCGTAGTCACCGGCTATCAACTCATCATAGGGCACAAGGTGACTTTCCAGTCGCTGGCGCACCTCCGCTTCACCGAGGTTGGCGGCCTCGGCTCGAGCCTCGATGTAGTCGCGCGGCGTCTTCGATGACACCTTTCGGTTCGTCTTCCACGTTACCAATGCGCAGTTCATCGCACGATTGGCTAGCGAATCGCGACGATCCCCGCTTAGGACCGCAACCGGATAGAGGTGATGGTATTCTCGCCGATTAATGTTGTCCGGACCGATGGGCGCTCCGTCAGCGAAGTCGAAGCCACCAGGTCGCAGCGTTGTCGCCAGGATTGCTCTGGGCAGGCGGTCCTTGCGACCCGGCCAGCCGGCTAGCCTCAGTTGATTGACATCCGGCAAGGGGTACATCTCTTCATCGAAGAGTTCGCAATCCTGCTCAGGGCGCTGATCGACCAGAGCACGCGACAGGCGAGAGAAGTCGGCGAACGAGCGCGTTGCGGAGGTCTTGGTATATCGATCCGTGAAGCAAGCTCGCCAAAGTGCCTTGCGAATCAACGAACGGGCATTGCCTTCCGCATCGAAGCCTTCGTTTGGCGTCACCGCCCATAGGGCGCAGGCAAGATATACGGCGACGTCAGTGGGCAGGCACTTCTCGTTGAAAAGCGCCTCGCGACGAAGGAAGTCGAGGCCACGCGCGAAGCCCCGCTTGACGTCCGGCCAAACACGCGCGAGTTCGTCGCCAAAGCCCTTGTCCAAATAGGTCTTCTTGAGCGGTGGGCGCCCCATTAACAGTGCGCCGACCGAAAGGACCATGTCCTGCACCTTGCCATAGTCCTGTGCGCTGGGGCATTCGTTTAGCAGGTCATCGAGCAGGTCATGGAGCGACT
>CAZMTC010000303.1:0-2583 GCA_964569105.1 uncultured Alphaproteobacteria bacterium
TCTACGGCTGGCGCGGCGCCGAGGTCGGCAACATCCTGCGCTTCGAGCAGGACTTCCCCGGCGCCAAGGTCGTCCGGCTCGAGCAGAACTACCGCTCCACCCCGCACATCCTGGGCGCGGCCTCGGGCCTGATCGCGCGCAACGAGGGCCGGCTGGGCAAGACGCTGTGGACCGACGCGGACGGCGGCGACAAGGTTTCCGTGCGCGGCGTGTGGGACGGCGAGGAGGAGGCGCGCGCCATCGCCGACGCGATCGAGAGCCTGCAGCGCCAGGGGCACCCGCTGTCGGAGATCGCGATCCTCGTCCGCGCCTCGTTCCAGACCCGCGAGTTCGAGGAGCGGTTCCTGACCGTGGGTCTGCCCTACCGCGTCGTGGGCGGCCCGCGCTTCTACGAGCGGCGCGAGATCCGCGACGCCATCGCCTATCTGCGCGTCGTCCACCAGCCCGACGACGGTCTGGCGTTCGAGCGCATCGTCAACGTGCCCAAGCGCGGTATCGGCGACGCCACCATGCAGGCCGTGCACAAGCTCGCCCGCGCACGGGGGCTGTCGCTTCCCGACGCCGCCCGCGCGCTGGTCGAGACCGACGAGCTGCGCCCGCAGGCGCGACGCAAGCTCGCGGCGCTGCTCGACGATTTCGACCGCTGGCGCGGCCTCGCCGGCACCATGCCGCACTGGGAACTGGCCGAGCAGGTGCTCGACGAGAGCGGCTATACCGGCATGTGGCGCGCCGACAAGGCGCCCGACGCGCCGGGCCGGCTCGAGAACCTGAAAGAGCTCGTCAATGCCATGGAGGAGTTCGAGGCGCTCGGCGGCTTCCTCGAGCACGTCCAGCTCGTCATGGAGACGACCGATCAGGCGGGCCGCGACGTGGTCAATTTGATGACGCTGCACGCGGCCAAGGGGCTCGAGTTCGACACCGTGTTCCTGCCGGGCTGGGAGGAGGGGCTGTTTCCGCACCAGCGGGCCATGGACGAGGGCGGCCTGCCCGCGCTCGAGGAGGAGCGGCGCCTGGCCTATGTCGGCCTCACCCGCGCCCGCAAGCGTGCCCATATCTCCTTCGCCGCCGCGCGCCGCGTCCACGGCCAGTGGACCTCCGCCATCCCCTCGCGCTTCGTCGACGAGTTGCCTGCCGACCATGTCGAGGCCAGCGCCGAGCCCGGCCTCTATGCCGGCCCGGGGCGGCGTCGGGCGATGGAGGAGGGACCCGCGGTCGAGTATGTCGGGCGGCGCGGTGCGCCTGCGTCCTTCCGCCGCGAGCCGCGCCCGGGCGGCGGACGCAACGGCGACGGCATCGTCATCGACGAGGTCGCCGAGCCGGTGGGCTCCTCCTCCGCCGGCTCACGCTTCCCACCGGGGAGCCGCGTGTTCCACCAGAAATTCGGCTACGGCACGGTGAAGGCCGCCGACGGCGACAAGCTGACCATCGACTTCGAGCATTCGGGAGCGAAAAAGGTGATCGACAGCTTCGTCAGCGCGGCGTAGCCGCAACCGGCGCGTGTTTCCAATGGCTTAAGGTTTGCGCGCTATCCTGCCCGCGATGAAGGCCACGATATCCCAGGCAATCATGCGCGCCCGCGCCTACGAGAGCGACGACGGCGCCCGCTTCGTCGCCGAGCCGCTCGAGTTGCGCCACCCGCCGCATCCCGAGTTCGCGGAGTTCTACGCCTACTGGGAGGAACTGCGCGGGCCGCGGCTGGGGCCGGGTGCAGACGAGCTCGACCCCGTGGCCATGCGCGGGTATCTGTCCAAGGTCACCCTGGTGCGCTACGACAGCGCCGCCGACGCATTCTTCTTCGGCCTGTCCGGGACCGGGATCTACAATTTGCAGAAGCGGGAAATCTCGCACACGCCGGTTCTGGAGATGCGTCCGCCGACATATGCGCGGATGGTCGAGGACCACTACCGGGAGGTTGTGTCGACCGGCCGGCCCAACAGCTACCGCCTCCGCTTCGAGACGCCGGAGGGCGGCTCCTATTACGACTCGATCCGCGTGCCGTTGTCGGACGATGGGATTACCGCTACCGGGCTCGCCAGCGTCGACGTGTTCGACGAGCGGTGGGCCGTGATCGAGCGCTACATCGACGGCCTGCCACGGCCGTCCTGATACCGACGCTCCTCGGTATCGGGCTATCGCCGGCCGCCGGCACACGCGGAGGCCCGGCAGCGGGCGGTGGAGAAAGGTGTGGTGGTGCGATCGGGTCGCGGCGCTATCCGAAGCCGCCTCGCCGCGCCGGTCAAGCTCCATGGTGCCCTCAGGTCCCGACGCCGATGGCGCGGTGGCTCGCCGCGACGCCAGCTCCAGCATCGGAGCCGTCGACGCCACATTCACCGGGCCGTCGACCGCCGCCATCACGGGCGGGATGATGAGCGGGCCGGACATGGCCGTCGCGACCGGTATCGCGCGTGAATTGAAGAGGGTGCTGCCGGCTACGTCGCCGCAGGCGATCGCGCCGCAGATGGGAAGCCCCTGATGGCCGCCCAAGGATCGTCTTGTCATGCGAGCAAGTCCCGCTCGGCCTCGCAAGGTTCCGTTTACGTAAACGTCAACTAACGCTATCGTGTCTGGGCAATCTGGGAGGAT
>CAZMTC010000304.1:0-2514 GCA_964569105.1 uncultured Alphaproteobacteria bacterium
TCCAGTCGAGCGGCGAGACCATCGAATGCGCCACCGGCTGGCGCCCGGCGAACAGATAATCCGAGATCGCCCGGCGATCGATGCCCAGGATCAGCGCGCGGCGCACGCGCCGGTCGGCGAGGATCGGATTGTCGAGATTGAGGTCGATATGCTCGTAGATCAGCCCGGCCTCGTAGACGTAGTCGTAGGCATCGGGGTGCCGCGCCTCGAAGCCGAAGGCCTGATCGACGGTCAGGCCGAGCTCGCCTGCAATGTAGTCGATGGCGCCCGAGCGCAGATTGGCTTCGAGCGCCGCGGTGTTGCCGATGACGCGGACCACGACGCGCTCGAAGTACGGCTTTCTGCCGTACCAGGTGGGGTTGGGCTCGAGCACGATGTGCGAACCCGATTCGATGTGCGCGATTCGGAAGGGGCCGTGGTATAGGCCCGGATTGGCCGGGTCGCGGTCGTAGGCGGTGCGGTTGCGGTACTCGGCGGGGTCGGCCTCGAAGACCGGCCGCTCGATATGCGCGGGCAGCAGGTCCCAGCCGGACATGCCGTTGTACTCGAAGGTGACCCGGTCGACATGCATGACGAAACTCTTGTCGTCGATCCGGTCGATGGCGTGGACGCGGCGGAAGGTCTCGACCGAGGAGAAGCCGGTCTCGGGATGCCGCCCGGCCTCCCAGGTGAAGATCACGTCGTCGGCGGTCACCGGCGTGCCGTCGCCCCAGGTGGCATCGGGGTGCAGGGTGACGCGCAGGGCCACGCCCTCGGTCTCGCCTTCGGGGCCGACGCCCTCGGGCAGGGGCTCGATCTCGGCCAGCCCGTTCTCGAGCGTCGGCAACTCGACGCACAGCATGCAGATCAGCTCCCACTCCGGCGAGTAGGTGGTGATCGGCCGGTTGACCATGCCGTTGACGTAGCTCTTGGCCAGCATGGCATCGATGTGCGGGTGCATGGTCGAGGGGAACTGGGTCATGCCGATGACCAGCTCCTCATGGCCGCGCTCCGCCACCGGTTCGGACTGCGCGCCCGCGCCGGGCGCCGCCAGGGCGACCAGCGCGGCGAGCGCGGCGGCGCTCAGGCGTCGCGATAGGGCTCGAACCATTCCAGCGTCCGCTCGGTCTGGCGCGTCGGGTTGTACTCGGCGCCGATCCAGCCATGGTAGCCCATGGCGTCGATGGCGACGAAGGCTGCGTCGAGCTCGATCTGGCCGGTTCCGGGCTGGTGGCGGCCGGGCGCGTCGGCGAACTGGATGTGGGCCGCGCGGCGCAGGGTGCGGTGCAGCACATCGATCACGTCGCCCTCCTTCATCCACAGATGGTAGAGGTCGAGCTGGAAGCCGATCTCGGGCCGGCCGGTGCGGTCGAGCACGGCGAGCGCGGTGCGGCTGTCGGGCACCAGATAGCCCGGCATGTCGCGGTCGTTGATCGCCTCGAGCGTCGGCCGGATACCGGCCGCGCCCAGCGCGTCGGCGGCCCAGGCGAGGTTGGCGGCGAGCGTCTCCAGGCAGGCGGCGCGATCCGCGCCCTCGGGCGCCACGCCGGCCATGCAGTGGACCAGGGACGCGCCCAGCGCCGCGGCGTAGTCCCGCGCCCGCGCGACCGCCGCGCGGAAGTCGCCCTCGCGTCCGGGCAGGCCGGCGAGGCCGCGCTCGCCCGCCGCCATGTCGCCCGGCGGCGCGTTGATCAGCACGACCTCGACCCCGGCCTCCGCCTGGGCGGCCGCGAGCTCCTCGGCCGGGTGCTCGTAGGGGAACTGGATCTCGACCGCGCGGAACCCCGCATCGCGCGCGGCGGCGAACCGCTCGGGCATCGGCCGCTCGGTGAACAGCGTGGAGATATTGGCGGCGAAACGTGGCATGGGCGTCCCCTTCGGGCGCCATGCTAGAGCGTTTTGCATCCAGGTTGAATCGCGTCGCGCCATTGCTCCCCCTCTCCAAGGAGGAGGGAGTCGGTCCGGCGCGCCGGCATTGCCGGCGTCAGGCGTGCTCCGCCTGCCAGCCCTCGGGGTCGTCGAGGAAGCTCTCGACCTCGGCGAGCTCCGCGTCGGAAAAGCCGCCTCGGCGGCGCGCCTCGGCGAGGAGGTCGCGCCAGGTGGCGAGCGCGTGGAGCTGCACCCCCATCTCGCCCAGAACGCGGGTGCTGGCGGGGAAGATGCCGTAATGGAAGACCACGAAGCAGTGTTCCACCACCGCGCCGGCGGCACGCAGCGCGTCGACGAAGGCGACCTTGGAGCCGGCGTCGGTCGCCAGATCCTCGACCAGCAGCACGCGCCAGCCTTCCTCCAAATCGCCCTCGATCTGCGCCATGCGGCCGAAGCCCTTGGGCTTCTTGCGCACATACATCATCGGCAGGCCGGTGCGCTCGGCGATGAAGGCGGCGTAGGGGATGCCCGCCGTCTCGCCGCCGGCCACCGCGTCGATGTTGCCCGTGCCGATGTCGCGCCCGATCAGGTCGACGGCGTGGCCGACGATGGCCGAGCGCGCCGTGGGGTAGGCGATCACCTTGCGGCAGTCGATGTAGACCGGGG